>DATDKW010000482.1:0-16156 GCA_036519715.1 Mycobacteriales bacterium | reverse complement strand
CCGACGGCCGCGGCGGCGTCCAGGACCTGCTGCTGGACGGCTCGCTGGCGGCCCCACACGACCGGGTGCTGGTGCCGCGGCGCAGCCTGGCCGGCTGGTACGGCACGCCGCTGCGGCTGCGGCTGGGCGCCCCGGACGGCGACAAGGCCAACGTGGCCGTCCGGTTGCGGGGCCGCCGGGTCGGCCTGGACTCGAACGCGGCCGCGGGCGGCATCGCCGGCACGCTGCTGGTGCACGCGGGCGGCCGGGTGCTGGCCGCCGGCGACCTGACCCTGCGGACGGCCGACGGCCCGGCCGAGCCCCGGTTCGATCTCCGCGCCGACGCCGGCGGGCTGGTCAGCGCCGGGTTCTGGACCGACCTGCGGGTCCGCACCTACGCGGCCTCCCGGGACGGCGACCCGCGGCCGGTCGTTCACTCCGAGGGCAGCAGCACCCACAGCACGATGTAGGCGACGATCTGCGGGCCCGGCAGCAGGCAGGACAGCAGGAAGATCACCCGCATGGTGGTGGCGGAGGTGCCGAACCGGCGGGCCAGGCCGGCGCAGACGCCGCCGAGGATCCGGCCGGACTTGGGGCGGTAGAGGCGAGGGGTGGGTTCCATACCTGCAACCTATGTCCCGGCCGCGCCCGGGAACATGCGGGAAGACCCCGATCTAGACCCTGGTTCGCGGCAGCAGGCCCCGGAAGGGACGGACGGGCGGGGCGCTGACCCCGGCGTCGTCGGCGGCGAAGACCCGGCCCGCGTCCGGCTCGACCGCCCGCTGCTCCGGCGTGAAGTTCTCCCAGGCCGTGGTCACGAACAGCCGCCGCCCGCTCGCCCCGCCGAGCGCGACCGAGGTCGGCTGCGAGACCGGCAGCGGCCAGACCGACAGGGTCGCCCCGGCCGGGTCGTAGCGGCGGACCTCGCCGCCGCCGTGCAGTGCCACCCACAGGCCGCCCTCGGCGTCCACGGTCAGCCCGTCCGGGACGCCGTGCTCGGGCCGGATCAGCACCCGGCCCTCCCCCAGCTCCCCGCCGTCGACCGGGTACGCCGTGACCACGCCGGTCCCGCTGTCGGCGTGGTACATCGTCCGCCCGTCCGGGCTCCAGCCCAGCCCGTTGGCGACGGTGGCGTGCGGTAGCACCACCCGCACGGTCCCGTCGGGGTCGCAGCGCAGCAGCCGCCCGCCGCCGGGCCGCTGGTCGTAGGCCATCGACCCGGCCCAGAACCGGCCGTCCGGGTCGCAGGCGGCGTCGTTCATCCGTACGTCCGCGGGCTCGGTGTCCAGCAGCGCGGTGACGGTGCCGTCGGCGGTCAGGTGCCGGAAGCCGCCGGCCGCGGCCAGCAGCCAGCCGTCCCCGTCGGCCAGCGGAGCGGCGGCGCCCAGCGGCTCGCCGACCGCGAAGGCGGCCACCGTACGCAGGCCGTCGCCGTCCTCGACCGCGCGCCGCAGCACCCCGGCCATGATGTCGACCCACAGCAGCTCGCCCGCGCCGGCGTCCCAGCGGGGACCCTCCCCCAGCTCCGCCACCTCGGCGGACACCGGCCGCAGCTTCCCGGACACGGCGGCGACCGTACCCTGCCGCCGTGGACGCACACAGGGACGCACTGCTGGACGGGAGCCCGGGCGCGGCCGGCTGGGACGCCATCGTCGCCGACCCTGGCCGGGCGCTGGTGGCGCTGGACTACGACGGCGTGCTGGCGCCGATCGTGGAGGTGCCGAGCGAGGCGGTGCCGGCCCCGGGCGCGCTGGAGGCGCTGCAGCGGCTGGCCGCCCGGGTCGGCACCCTGGCCGTGGTCACCGGCCGGCCGGCCGCGGTGGCGGTCGAGCTGGGCGGCCTGGACGCGGTGCCCGGCCTGGTCGTCGAGGGCCAGTACGGCGCGGAGCGCTGGGCGGCCGGCGAGCTGACCACCCCGGCGGAGCCGCCCGGGGTCGCCGCGGCCCGGGAGGCGCTGCCCGGCGAGCTGGCCGCGGCCGGTGCCGACCCGGGCGTCTGGGTCGAGGACAAGCGGCTGGCGCTGGTCGTGCACACCCGCCGGACCGCCGACCCGGACGCGGAGCTGGCCCGCCTGACCCCGGCCGTCAGCGCGGTCGCGGAGGCCCACGGGCTGGAGCCGCACCCGGGCAAGATGGTGGTGGAGCTGCGGCCGCCGGGCTTCGACAAGGGCGGCGTGCTGCGCCGGCTGGCCGCCGACCGGCACCCCGGCGCGGTCCTGTTCGCGGGGGACGACGTCGGCGACCTGCCCGGCTTCGAGGCCGTCCGGGAGCTGCGGGCGGCCGGCACGCCCGGGCTGACCGTGGCCAGCGCCTCGCCGGAGGCGGCGGCGGTGGCCGAGGCCGCGGACCTCGCGGTGGACGGACCGGCCGGGATCGTCACGCTGCTGACCCGGCTGGCCGACGCACTGGGCCGTCCCGAGGACGGACGGGTCGGCTAAAGGACGTCCCATGCGCACGTAACGTGACCCCCTATGCAGGACCGCAATCAGCCGACCCTGGGTCCGGACCGGGTCGAGCGGATCCTGACCGCATCGGCGGCGAAGGTCGCCTGCCCGGCCTCGGGCGGGGAGACGTACGTGCCGGAGGGCGCGCAGCACCGAGTTCGACGCGCCGTGCACCGGAACGCTGGACTTCAACTCCTTCTACGGGCACGGCATCGTGGACGCGCCGGCCGTGGTGAGCGGGCCGTTCGGCGACGCGTAACCCCGATCCGGCCGGGGCGTCCGTCCACAGTGGACGGGCGCCCTCGGGCGTCCCGGCTCAGTGGTGGGCGGCGCGGTGCGCGGCCAGCACGTCCAGGCCGAAGTCGGCGTCCGGGTCGCGCCAGACCGAGTGGGCGTGGTTGGCCCCGCGCTGGGTGTTGTCCCACTCGGCCAGCAGCCGGGGGCCCTGCAGCCGGTAGTAGTGCGGCGCGCCCGGTTCGGTCGGACCGGCCCAGGCGAAGTGCACGGCGTCCAGCGCGGCGTCGGAGGCGTACCGGTCCAGTGGAGAGACCGCCGCCGGGACCCGGCCCACGTAGGTGTCCAGCAGCGCCCGCAGCAGCGCGCGCTGGTCGCCGTCGAGCTCGGCCGCGGCCACGCCCTTCGGCGCGGCGGTGTACTCGACCGCCGAGTGGTGCCGGTCCTCGTAGCCGGCGGCCTGGTCGATCGCGTCGCTGAGCGCCTGCAGCTTGCCCTGCTCGACCGGGTCGCCGAACCGGTCGGTGCGCCAGATCCCGGCCAGCGGGATCACCCGGTCGCCGGCCCCGACCCGGGTCCGGTTGGCGGTGACCAGGTCCGGCGGCGCCTGCGGCAGCAGCACGGCCCGGGCGGCCAGGTCCGGCCGCAGCGACCGGACCAGCTCGCGGGCCAGGTCCTCGACCGCGGCCAGCGGCCGCAGCGACGCCCCGCCCAGCAGCGCGGCGACGGCGGGGTCGGCGCCCAGGAAGCACGGCGTGGTCGCCACCAGCTCGCCGCCGACGACCAGGTTGTTGAGCGAGACGTGGTGGCCGCCGAAGCGCCAGCCCCAGGGGGCCGCTCCGCCGGGCCGGCCGAACACGCGCAGGTAGTAGAGCCCGGGGTCGCGGCCGCGCTCCCGGTCGAACCGGGTCGTGAACCCCTCGACCTGGTCCAGCACGTTCTCCAGGCCCATCACGGTGGCCACGGTCGCGTACGCGGCGTCGGACAGGCCGGTCGAGACCAGCCGCATCGCCGCCCGCTGCTGGGCCGGACGCTGCTCGTGCAGGGTCAGGCCGCCGTGGTCGGTGGGGGTGTAGAACCAGCGCCGGCGCTCCGCGTCGGACCCGTCGTCGGCCGGCACCGCGCCGGTCGCGACCCGGCGCCGGTCGTCATCGAGCAGGTCCAGCCAGCCCCGGGCCGCCTCCGCCATCCGGTCGGCGACCGCCCGGGCGGCCCCGCCCGCCGGCTGCTCCGGTCCCGGCTGATTCCGCACGTCGCACCCCTCCCGCCCCCACCGGACCCTACGAGACCACGGCCCGAATCACCCCGGCCCGAGCGGCGCTCAGGCCAGCGCGTCCAGCTGCTGCCGGAACCACTCGGCCGGGGGCAGCGCCGTCGCCGCCGCGGCCAGCCGCTGGTGCCGGTCCTGCCGCTCCTGCGCCGGCATCGACAGCGCCGCGTGCAGCGCCTCGGCCGTCTCGGTCACGTCGTACGGGTTGACCATGATCGCGTCCGGGGCGAACTCGTCGGCGACCCCGGCGTCCCGGGACAGCACCACCGCGCAGTCCCGCTCGGAGAGGACCACCCCCTCCTTGGCCACCAGGTTCATCCCGTCCCGGACCGGGTTCACCAGCAGCACGTCGGCCATCCGCAGCGCGGCCAGCGAGGACGGGTAGTCGTTGGCCACCTCGAGCAGCAGCGGGTCCCAGTCGTCGGTGCCGAACTCCTGCTCGATCTCCCGGCCGACCCGCTGGACCGCCGCCGTGTACTCCCGGTATTCGGGCAGGTCGGTCCGGGACGGGTACGCCCAGGCCACGTGCACGACCTTCCCGCGCCAGTCCGGCCGGGTCCGCAGCAGCTCCCGGTAGGACAGCAACCCCCGGACGATGTTCTTGCTCAGCTCGGTCCGGTCCACCCGGGCGATCACCTTGCGGTCGCCGGCCAGGTCGCGCAGCTGCGCGAAGCCGGCCTCGACGTCGTCCTCGGCCGCCCGCGCCCGCAGCTCGTCCCCGGCCGTGCCCAGCGGGTGCAGCCCGACCTGCACGGTCCGGCCGTCCCAGCGCACGGTCCGGGCGCCGCGGTCGACCTCGGCCCCGATCAGCTCGGCGCAGCAGTCCACGAACGCGTCGGCCCAGCGGGCGCAGTGGAAGCCGAGGTGGTCGGCGCCGAGCAGGCCGGTCAGCAGCTCCTCCACCACCGCGGTCGGCAGCATCGCGAACTGCTCCGGCGGCGCCCACGGCGTGTGCGTGAAGTGCGAGATCTTCACGTCGTCGCGCTGCTCCCGCAGCTGCCGCGGCACCAGGTCCAGGTGGTAGTCCTGCACCATCACCTTGGCGCCGCGCGCCGCCCCGGCCGCCAGCGCCTCGGCGAAGGACCGGTTGTAGCGCTCGTACGCGGCCCACAGCCGGCGCCAGCCGGCATCGAAGACGGGCGTGTTGGCGCTGTCGTAGAGCAGGTGGTGCACGAACCAGATCGTCGAGTTCGCGATCCCGTTGTACGCCCGGGAGAAGGTCGAGGGGTCCAGCGGCAGCATCCGCACGTCCAGCCCGCCGGTGTCGTAGCCGGCCTCGGCCAGGTGACCGTCCGGGGCCCTGCGCGCGGCCGCCCGCTCCCGGTCGTTGAGGGCCGCGCACACCCACAGGCCGCCGGACTCCGACAGGGCCGACACCATCCCGCTGACCAGGCCGCCGCCGCCGCGGACGACCTCCTCCCGCCCGCCCTTGCCGGCCGTGATCGAGACCGGGCCGCGGTTGGCGGCGACGAGCAGGGAGTGGGTGCCGGAGTCAGCCATGCCCCGAGCATTACCCAGCCGGACCCCGGGCACCCCCTCGCCCCGCCGCGTTCATGATCGTCTTGACAGGGTCCCGGGGTGCCCGTCTCCTTGGTCCAGCGGCCGACGCACCGTCGGGGGAGGTCCGGCCGCCCGCACGATCGCTCCCGGCCGTCCGGCCGGCGCGACGGCACCATCGACTCCGCCGGCAGACATGCGCGGCAGGAAGAGGCTTCCATGACCACCAGCACGACGTCGTTCACCGACCTGGGCAAGGACATGTGGTCCTACCTCACCGGCAACGAGGCCACCATCGACTACACCTTCGTCGACATGACGGTCGAGGTGCCGAAGACCACCGGCCCGGACGCCGAGCGCGCGACCTGGAGGCTGAACGGGACGCTGCGCATCACCACCAAGGACAAGAACAACCGCGGCGCCATCAACGGTTCTGGTGCCTGACCCGGCCGACCTCGTACGGGGGCTGCTGGTCGGCGCCGATCTCCGGGTGGAGATGGACGACGGCCGGCACCGGACCACGGCCCGGCTGCGGGACGAGTCCGGCCAGCTCGTCCTCGACGTGGACGACCCGGCCGTGCTGGCCCGGGCGCTGCCGGCGCGGGGGCCGGCCCGGGCCCTGCCGGCCGGACCGGCCCGGGAGCTGTCCCGGCTGCCCCGGGTGCGGCTGCGCTCGCGGGGGCGGGACCTCGGGTCGGTCCGGGTGACGCGGTCCGGGCGGTTCCGGGTCCGGCCGACCCCGGCCGGGCTGGCGCTGGTGCCGCGGCTGGTGCCCTCCGGCCGCCTGCTCGCCTACCTGGGCACCGCGGCCGTCCTGACCGCCGTCCTGGTCCGCCGCCTCCGCCGGAGCTGACCGGCGGCTCGGGCCGCTGCGCAAGCGCCGGCTAGCGGGAGGCGCGGACGATGCGGGCCGCCGCCGCGCCGGCGTCGGCCGCCGGCACCGTGACCTGCTCCCGGGTGCCGAGGTCGCGGACCGTGACCTCGCCCCGGGCCCAGTCCTCCGCGCCGATCAGCACCGCCACCAGCGCGCCCGCCTTGGCCACCCGAGTCAGGTCCTTGCCCAGCTTGCGCTGCTCCAGCGCCACCGTGGTGCGCAGCCCGGCCGCCCGCAGCCCGGCCGCGACCGAGCGGGCCGCGCCGAACAGGTCCTCCTCCAGCGGCAGCACGGCCGCGTCGGTGGCCGGGGCCGGCTCCGGCAGCAGCCCGTGGGTCTGCAGGAAGTCCGGCAGCGTCACGTCGCCGACCGCGAACCCGATCCCCGGGATCCGCTGCCGGGTGAACAGCCCGGCCAGGTCGCTGTAGCGGCCACCGCCGAACAACGCCCGCGGGTTCTCGGGGTCGGTGTCGAAGATCTCGAACACCGTGCCGGTGTAGTAGTCCAGCCCGCGCACGATCAGCGGGTCGTACGAGACCAGGTCCGGGACCGCCCGCAGCACCGGCACCAGGGTCGAGCGCTCCAGCACGTCGGCCGGCAGCCGGTCCAACAGGGCCAGGCCGGAGCCGAGCGCGTCGGTCAGCGTGGCGAACTGGTCGTCGGACAGGCCCAGCTCGGCCGCGTCCGCGGCCAGCTGCTCCGGCGGCAGCTTCTCCCACCGGTCGATCAGCTTCGACACCGCCCGGACCTCGGCCGGGGGCACCTTGACCAGGTCGACCAGCATGCTCTCCAGCAGCACCCGGTCGTTGATCCGCAGCCGCCACATGTCGGTGCTGGCGCCGAGCGCGGCGAACATGGCGTGGATCAGCTCCACCAGCTCGATCTCGGCCTGGGCCGACTCGGTGCCGAAGACGTCCACGTTGATCTGCCAGTGCTCGCGCAGCCGGCCGCGCTGGGGCCGCTCGTACCGGTGGCAGTTGACGTTGGTGTACCACCGGGCCGGGAAGGTCAGCTCGCCCGCGTGCCCGGCGATCATCCGGGCCACCGACGGGGTCATCTCCGGCCGGAGCGCCAGCCGCCGGCCGCCCTTGTCGGTCAGCGTGTAGAGCTGCTGGTCGGCCAGCTCCTGCCCGGACTTGGCCTCGTAGATCTCGGCCGACTCCAGGATGGGGCCGTCGTAGCGCTGGTAGCCGAAGCTCTCGATCACCCCGTACAGCCGGTGGAAGACCTGCTCCCGGACCGACATCTCGGGCGGCAGGAAGTCCCTCGTTCCGCGGTACGGCGCGGTCGGCAGCAGCTCAGTCATGGCGGGACCAGCCTAGTCGGACCCGACCCGGCGCTGCCGGAGCTTCGGCGCGGCCGAGCGCGCGCCGGACAGGTGCCGGGCCGCGTTGATCAGCGCCAGGTGGCTGAACGCCTGCGGGGTGTTCCCGACCTGGCGCTTGATCCGCGGGTCGTACTCCTCGGCCAGCAGGCCGACATCGTTGGCCAGCGCCACCAGCGACTCGAACATCGTCTTGGCGTCGTCCCGGCGGCCGATCCCGTGCAACGCGTCGGCCAGCCAGAACGAGCAGGCCAGGAACGCGCCCTCGTCGCCGGGCAGTCCGTCGTCGGAGGCGCCGCCGCCGGGCTTGTAGCGCAGCACGTAGCCGTCGGCGCACAGCTCGCGCTGGATCGCGTCGACCGTGCCGGCCACCCGCGGGTCGGCCCAGGGCAGGAACCGCACCTGCGGGATCAGCAGCAGGGCCGCGTCCAGCTCGCCCGCCCCGTACGCCTGGGTGAACGTGTTGCGGTCGGCGTCGAACCCCTTCTCCAGCACCTCCTCCTTGATCTCCCGGCGGATCTGCCGCCACCGGTCGACCGGGCCCTCACCGCCGAAGTGCTCGACCCCGAGCACCATCCGGTCGAAGGCGACCCAGGCCATCACCTTGGAGTGCACGAAGTCGCGGCGCGGGCCGCGCATCTCCCACAGCCCGTTGTCCGGCTGCTGCCAGTTGCCCTCCAGGAACTCCAGCAGGTTGACCTGCAGCCGCCAGGCCTCGTGGCTGGCGGACAGGCCGGCCTCCCGGGCGAAGGCGAGCCCGTCGAGGGTCTCGCCCCAGACGTCCAGCTGCAGCTGCTCGGAGGCGGCGTTGCCGACCCGCACCGGCCGGGAGCCCTCGTAGCCGGGCAGCCAGTCCAGCTCGTACTCCGACAGCCGCCGGGTGCCGTCCAGGCCGTACATGATCTGCAGTTCGGCGGGGTCGCCGGCGACCGCGCGCAGCAGCCAGTCCCGCCAGTGGCCGGCCTCGGCCTTGAACCCGGCTCCCAGCAGCGCCTGCAGGGTCAGCGCCGCGTCCCGCAGCCAGCAGTAGCGGTAGTCCCAGTTGCGGGGGCCGCCGATCTGCTCCGGCAGGCTGGTGGTGGCGGCGGCGACGATGCCGCCGGTGGGGGCGAAGGTGAGCGCCTTGAGCACCAGCAGCGAGCGGCGGACCTCGCCCTGCCAGCCGCCGTCGTAGTTGCTGCGGGCCATCCACTCTGCCCACCAGGCCTCGGTGTCGTCCACAACCGAGTGCGGATCGACCGGCTTGGGCGGTCGCTTCCAGGACGGATGCCAGGTCAGCACGAACGGCACCCGCTCGCCCGCGCTGACCACGAAGTCGGCGTGGGTGGCCATGTCCCGGCCCACCAGCGGCACGGGCGTCTTCAGCCAGACCGAGTCCGGGCCGGCGACGGCGACGAACTGGCCGTCGATCCGGCGCACCCACGGCACCACCCGGCCGTAGTCGAAGCGCAGCCGCAGCACGCTGCTCATCGGCACTCGGCCGGAGATCCCCTCGACCACCCGGACGATGTCGGGCGCCTCGTCCCGCGGCGGCATGCAGTCGACGACCCGGACCGTCCCCTCCGGGGTCTCCCAGATCGTCTCCAGCACCATGGTGTCGCCCCGGTACGTCCGGCGGGTGCTGACGCCGCCCGCTGCCGGCGCGATCCGCCAGTGCCCGTTGTCCTCGTCGCCGAGCAGCGCGGCGAAGCAGGCCGGCGAGTCGAAGTGCGGGAAGCAGAGCCAGTCGATCGAGCCGTCCCGCCCCACCAGCGCCGCGGTCTGCAGATCGCCGATGAGGGCGTAGTCCTCGATCCGGAGTGCCATGCCCGGACCCTAGCCAGCCGCGGCCCGCAGCACCGGCCGGGCGCGCTGCTCCCCCACCGCGACGACGTCGCCGGCCTTGAGCTGGGCGCCGCGCCGGCTCTCCGGCCGCCCGTTGACGGTGACCTCGGCCGCCTCCAGCAGCGCCTTGGCCTGCCCCCCGTCCTCGGCCAGCCCGGCCAGCTTGAGGAACTGCCCCAACCGGATCGGCATCTCGCGGACCGGCACACTGTTGATCGGCCCTTTCGCCATCGAGCCATCATGTCATGTGTAGGGTGTGTGTATGCCAGAGCCGATGGAGCGCCTGCAGATCCTGGTGACCCCTGAGCAGCGCCGCCGCCTGACGGTCATCGCCGGCCAGCGCGGCGAAGCCGTCACCTCGCTGATCCGGGAGGCGATCGACAGCGCCTTCCCGCCCAAGGTCGACGCCGCCGCGCGCCAGGCCGCGGCGCGCCGGTTGCTCGACCGGCCGAAGGTTCCCTACCTGCCGCCCGAGGAACTGAACGCGCTCCTCGACGACCGTTTCGACCTGCCGGAATGAGCGCCGCGTTCTTCATCGACACCAATGTCTTCGTGTACGCGGTCGCCGAGGACTCGCCCTACCAGGCCGCGGCCGCCGAGACCATGGAGGAGCTCGGAGCGGGCCGGGCATCGTCGGCGGCCACGTCGGTGACCGTCATCGAGGAGCTCTGGCAGCAGGAGCTGCGCGGCCGGATCCCCGGGCTCGACGATGCCGCGGAGTCCGTGTTCACCTTGATGCATCCCGTCCTGGCGGTGACCGAGGAGATCCTCGCCGCGGCGTTCGAGCTGAAGGTCCGCGGGCTGGGCGCGAATGACCGGGTCCACGTCGCCACCTGCCACGCCAACGGCATCGACACCATCCTCACCGCGGACCGGGCCTTCGACAACGCGCCGGGTCTGCACCGGGTCGACCCGGCGGACCTGGCCGAGGTCCGCACCCTGCTGGCCCGGGCCTAGCCCAGATCCTCGAGGATCTGGGCCGCGGCGTTGTGGCCGGCGGCGCCGATCACGGAGCCGGCCGGGTGGCAGCCGGCGGCGCCGGCGTAGACGCCGTCGACGCCGGTCGCGTAGGGCATCCGGTCGGCGAAGGAGATCGAGTTGTCCACGTGCATGATGTTGGCGCTGGTGATGCCGAAGTGCTCGCGGATGTCCGGCGGGGCCAGCGCGCTGACGTCGACGAGCAGGTCCCGGGTGCCGGGCGCGTACGCCTCGACCAGGTCGAGCAGGCGGTCCACGTAGCCGTCGCGGGCCTCCGCCCACGACGAGCCGGCCACCTCGTGCGGCACGCCCTGCACGAACAGCGCCGAGGAGTGGTTGCCGGCGTCGTCGGACAGCGACGGGTCCAGGGTCGAGTGCAGATACCACTCCAGCGGCGGCGCGGCCGGCAGCCGCCCGGCCGCGGCGTCGTCGAAGGCCACCCGCAGCGCGGTCAGCACGCTGCCGTCCGCGGCCGGCGGCGGCAGCAGGTGCACGGTCGTCCCATGCTGCCCGTGCCCGGGGTCGGGCAGCGCCGCGAACCGGGGCAGCCCGGCCAGGGCCAGGTTGACCTTCATCGTCTGCCCGGGCGAGCGCCGCGCGTAGCCGTCGATCCGGTCCCGCAGGGCCGCCGGGGTCGCGGACCCGAGCAGGCCCGGCAGCCGGTACGCGTCGGCCGAGACCAGCACCACCCGGGCCGGGACGGACCCGGCCGCGGTGGTGACGCCGGTCGCGGCCCCGCCGGCGGTCTCGATCGAGGTCACCTCGCAGCCGGTCCGGATCCGGGCGCCGGCCGCGACCGCCAGCGCGGCCAGCCGGGTCGTCACGGTGCCCATCCCGCCCCGCACGACCATCCAGGTCCCGCCCGAGCCCGGCAGCCGGCACATGTTGTGGACCAGCAGGTTGTGCCCGGACCCGGGCGACCAGGGCGAGCCGGTCAGGCCGGGCATCCCGTCGGTCACCGCGTACATCGCCTGCACGGTCTCGGACTCGAACCCGAACCGGTCCAGGTAGTCCATCGCCGACCCGCGCACCATGGTTACGAACGTGTCCCGCAGCGCCGGCCGCACGTACCGCTCGGCCGTCTCCTCCACCGGCAGCGGCGGGGCCAGCCAGGCCGGGGCCAGGTCCTCCCGCAGCTGCGCCAGCTCCGCCCCCAGCGCCTCGTCGGCCCGGGCGTCGGCCTCGGAGAAGAACTCGGCGAACTGGGCCCGGGCCGCGTCCCGGTCGGCGCCCAGGAGCAGTGCCCGCCCGTCGGAGGTGGGCAGGAAATAGTGCGGGTCGCGCCGGACCAGCGGCAGGTCCAGCCCCAGCAGCGGCAGCAGCTCCGGCGGCATCAGGCCGAGCAGATAGGCCCCGGTCGACGCGGCCAACCCGGGTGCGCGCCCGAACGGATGCTCGGTCCGGCAGGCCCCGCCGACAACGCCGGCCCGCTCCAGCACCTCGACCGACAACCCGGCCCGGGCCAGCAGGATCGCCGCCACCAGCCCGTTGTGGCCGGCCCCGATGATCACCACGTCGCGCGCCGCCGGGACCTCGGTCATGAGCCGACCGTACCGCCGGGCATCAACCGGACGACCGATCCCCGGCTCCACCCCGCGCGGGAGGTATTCGGTCTGACCGGTCTGCCAGGATGTCCTCTTGATCGGGGTTTAGGCCCCCGGACCACCGGGGGTGACAGACGAACGGGAGGGAGAACCCGTGGCAGACCAGCCGGGCCGCATCGTGGTGGCCGGCCTGTCCAAGTCGTTCGGGACGGTGCGCGCCGTCGACAACCTCAGCTTCACCGTGGAACCGGGGTCGGTGACCGGCTTCCTCGGCCCCAACGGGGCCGGCAAGACCACGACCCTGCGGATGCTGCTGGGCCTGGTCACGCCGACCAGCGGCACCGCCACCATCGGCGGCGTGCCGTACGGGCAGATCACGCTGCCGATGCGCACGGTGGGAGCGGTGCTGGAGGCATCCAGCTTCCACCCGGCCCGCACGGCCCGGAACCACCTCCGGGTGTACGCGGCGGCCTCCGGCATCCCGGACCACCGCGCCGACGAGGTGCTGGCCCAGGTCGGGCTGACCGACGCGGCCAACCGCAAGGTCCGCGGCTACTCGCTCGGCATGCGGCAGCGGCTCGGGCTGGCGTTCGCGCTGCTCGGCAACCCGCAGGTGCTGCTGCTGGACGAGCCGGCCAACGGCCTCGACCCGGAGGGCATCCGCTGGCTGCGGGGCTTCCTGCGGGCGCTGGCCGACGAGGGCCGGACCGTGCTGGTCTCCAGCCACCTGCTCACGGAGGTCCAGCTGATGGCCGACCGGGTGGTCATCCTCAGCCAGGGCCGGCTGGTCCGCGAGGGCTCCATGGAGGAGCTGGAGCGGGGCGCCGGCGAGACCGTGGTGGTGTCCTCGCCGACGCTGGACAAGCTCGGCAACGCGCTCACCGCCACCGGCGGGCAGATCGTCCGCAGCGGCCCGGACCAGCTCCGGATCACCGGCGTGCCGGCCGCGGCGGTGGGTCACGCCGCCTTCGCCGCCGGCGTCGAGCTGCACGAGCTGCGCACCGAGCGGGCCGACCTGGAGAAGCTGTTCTTCTCCCTCACCGAGGGGCAGTTCTACGCCCCGGCCGGCGGACTCCCACCCGGGGCTCCGCCCGGTCCCCCGCCGCCGGGGATGCCGCCCGGCGCCCAGGTCCCGTCCGCACCCGCACCCGGAGGTGTCCGGTGACCGTCGCCCTCCGCGCCGAGGCGCGCAAGCTGCTCACCACCCAGGTCTGGTTCTGGATGGTCGTGCTCACGGCCGCCCTGGCCCTGCTGGTGGCCTCCCTGGTCTCCGCGTTCACCAGCCCGGACGACGCCGGGATCCCGATCGAGGCGCTGCTCAACGGGGTCGTCGGGTTCGCGGTGCTGATCGCCTCGGTGCTCGGCGTGATCGGCGTGACCGGTGAATACCGCCACCTCACGGTGACGCCCACATTCCTGTCCGTGCCCCGCCGGGGCACCGTGATCGCCGCGAAGCTGGTGACCTACCTGATCACCGGGCTGCTGCTCGGTGTGCTCACGGTGGCGCTGGCGCTGGCCGTGGCGGTGCCGTGGCTCAACGGTCGCGGGATCGACGTCGACCTCGGCGCCAGCAGCACCGTGCGGATCATCGTCGGCGGGATCATCGCCTCCGGGATCTGGGGCGTGATCGGCATCGGCGTCGGCGCGCTGCTGCGCAACCAGGTCGCCGCGGTCGTCGGCATCGTGCTCTACCGGTTCCTGATCGAGGGGATCCTGTCGGCCATCCCCAAGGTCAAGTCGGCGTACCCGTACCTGCCCGGCGGGGCCACCAACTCGCTGCTCACCACCAACGACCCCAACGTCAACGACGGCAGCCTGCACCTGCTGTCGCCGTGGGCCGGCGGCGCGCTGCTCCTGGCGTACGGGTTGGTGTTCGCGATCGTGGGCACGTTGCTCACGGTCCGTCGCGACGTGACCTGAGCGAGCACGGCGCCGCACCCGGCGCCGTGGATCGACCGGGCCGGGCGCCCGTCCCGCCGCGCACAGCGGCGGGGCGGGGCCCGGCCTTCGTCGTCACAGCGGCTTCCCGGCGCCGTCACACCCCTACCTGGACGGAAGAACCGCCACACAGCGGTAACCTTGACCAGATCCCAGCCCCAGCGCGGAAGAGGCGACCGCAGGCGTGTCCACGCACAGTGCCCCGAGCGGATTCGGACCCAACGACTGGCTAGTCGAGGAGATGTACGAGCGCTTCCTCGACGATCCCGACAGCGTCGACCCCGCCTGGCACGAGTTCTTCGCTGATTACTCTCCGGACAAGACACCGGGTCCGGGCGAGCCCGAGCAGGACGTGCGGCCGGTCGGCGGGGACGGGGCGTCGGCCCCGTCCGGGACGCCGCCGACGCCGGCCCCGGTCTCCGACGCGGCCGGCAGCGCGACCGCGCCGCCGCCGAAGACCGCGCCCGGCGGCAACGGGTCCGCCTCCGCCAACGGGGCCACCCCGAAGCGCGCCGCAGGCACCGATCCCGCCGCCCCGACCGTCGCCGCGGGCGCCGCGACGAGCACGGGCTCCGCGTCGGACGCCGGGTCCGCGTCGGACGCCGGGTCCGCGTCGGACGCCGGGTCCGCGTCGGACGCCGGGTCCGCCGTGCCGAGCGCCGCCGCGGACCGGGCGGCCGCGCAGAAGAGCAGCCCCGACCCGGGCACCGACCGGCAGGCGCCCCAGTCCACGGGCACCCAGCAGACCGGCGGCCAGCAGACCGACGGCCAGCAGACCGCCGCCGCCTCGGCTCAGTCCGGCGGCGCAGCCCAGGCCGGCGGTCAGGCTCAGGCCGGCGGTCAGGCTCAGGCCGGCGGTCAGGCCCGGGCCGGGACGCAGGCCGGCGGGACGCAGACCGACGGGACGCAGGCGGCGGCCAAGCCGGCCGCGGCGAGGCCGGCTCCGTCCAGGCCGGCCGGCAAGGCCGCGGAGCCGGCCGCGAAGGCCGCCTCCGGGCCCGCCTCCGGGCCCGCCTCGCAGCCGCTGCGCGGCGCCGCCGCCCGGGTGGTCGCCAACATGCAGACCAGCCTGACCGTACCGACCGCGACCAGCGTCCGCGCGGTCCCGGCCAAGCTGCTCATCGACAACCGCATCGTGATCAACAACCACCTTCGCCGGGCCCGCGGCGGCAAGGTCAGCTTCACCCACCTGATCGGCTACGCGCTGGTCCGCGCCCTGCGCACGCACCCGGAGATGAACAACGCCTTCGGCGAGGTCGACGGCAAGCCCGCGCTGATCACCCCCGAGCACGTGAATCTGGGCCTGGCCATCGACCTGCAGGCCAAGAACGGCAGCCGCTCCCTCGTGGTGGCCGGGGTCAAGGGCACGGAGTCGATGGACTTCGCCCAGTTCCTGGCCGCGTACGAGGACGTCATCCGGCGGGCCCGGCAGGGCAAGCTCACCGCCGACGACTTCGCCGCCACCACGATCAGCCTGACCAACCCGGGCACGATCGGCACCGAGCACTCCGTCCCCCGGCTCATGCAGGGCCAGGGCGCGATCATCGGCGTCGGCGCGATGGAGTATCCGGCGGCGTTCGCCGGGATGAGCGAGGAGGCGCTGGCGCAGAACGCGGTCAGCCGCACGGTCACCCTGACCTCGACGTACGACCACCGGATCATCCAGGGCGCGCAGTCGGGCGAGTTCCTCAAGCGCATGCACGAGCTGCTGCTGGGCGAGGACGAGTTCTACGACGAGATCTTCCAGGCCCTGCGCATCCCGTACGAGCCGGTCCGCTGGGTCCAGGACCACTCGTTCAGCCACGAGGGCCAGATCGACAAGGCCGCCCGGGTCATCGAGCTGATCAACGCCTACCGGACCAACGGCCACCTGATGGCCGACACCGACCCGCTCGAGTTCAAGATCCGCAGCCACCCGGACCTGGACGTCATCCGGCACGGCCTGACTTTGTGGGACCTGGACCGGGTGTTCCCGGTCGGCGGGTTCGCGAGCGAGCGCACGATGACGCTGCGCGACATCCTCGGTGTGCTCCGCGACGCCTACTGCCGCCGCGTCGGCGTCGAATACATGCACATCACCGATCCGGAGGAGCGCCGCTGGGTCCAGGACCGGATCGAGGTCAAGAGCGACCAGATCGACCGCGAGGAGCAGAAGCACGTGCTCGGCCGGCTCAACGCGGCCGAGGCGTTCGAGACGTTCCTGCAGACCAAGTACGTCGGGCAGCGCCGGTTCTCGCTGGAGGGCGCCGAG
>DATDKW010000481.1:0-5711 GCA_036519715.1 Mycobacteriales bacterium | reverse complement strand
CCCGGCCGCGGTCCGCCGGTGCGACAGCGGCGGGCCGTCGGCGACCAGGTGGTGCGGCGCCCCGTACGTCACCGCGGTGGTCACCACGTCCCCGGGCCGGACCGCGGTCACGTCGCACGCGAAGTGCACGAGCCGCCCGTCCCGGGCCCGCCCCGACCGCCGCCCGGTCGCCGCGTCCTTGCGGCCCTCGCCCTCGGCCACCAGCACCTCGACCGTGGATCCGACCAGGGCCCGGTTGGCGGCCAGCGAGGCCTCGTCCTGCACGGCGATGAGCCGCTCGTACCGCTCCTGCACGACCTCGCGCGGCACCTGGCCGTCCATCGTGGCCGCGGGCGTGCCGGCGCGGGGTGAGTACTGGAAGGTGAACGCGCCGGCGAAGGACGCCTCCGCCACCAGCGACAGCGTGTCGGCGAAGTCGGCCTCGGTCTCGCCCGGGAAGCCGACGATGATGTCGGTGGTGATGGCCGCGTCCGGCATCGCGTCCCGGACCCGGGCCAGGATGCCGAGGTAGCGGTCGCGCCGGTAGGAGCGGCGCATCGCCCGCAGCACCGCGTCCGAACCCGACTGCAGCGGCATGTGCAGCGAGTGGCAGACCGCCGGCGTCTCTGCCATCGCCGCGATCACGTCGTCGGTGAAGTCGCGCGGGTGCGGCGAGGTGAACCGGACCCGCTCCAGCCCGTCGACCGCACCGACCGTGCGGAGCAGAGCGCCGAACGCGTACCGGTCGCCGAACTCGCGGCCGTAGGAGTTGACGTTCTGCCCGAGCAGGGTCACTTCCAGCACACCCTGCGCGACCAGCGCCTCGACCTCGGCCAGGATGTCGCCCGGGCGGCGGTCCTTCTCCTTGCCACGCAGCGACGGGACGATGCAGAAGGTGCAGGTGTTGTCGCAGCCGACCGAGACCGACACCCAGGCCGAGTACGCCGACTCGCGGCGGGACGGCAGCACCGAGGGGAAGGTCTCCAGCGACTCGGCGATCTCCACCTGCGCGTCCTGCTCGATCCGGGCCCGCTCCAGCAGCACCGGCAGCGCGCCGAGGTTGTGCGTCCCGAACACCGCGTCCACCCAGGGCGCGCGGCGCACGATCTCGCCCCGGTCCTTCTGGGCCAGACAGCCGCCGACCGCGATCTGCATCCCCGGCCGGGCCGCCTTGACCGGGCGCAGGTGCCCGAGGTTGCCGTAGAGCCGGTTGTCCGCGTTCTCCCGGACCGCGCAGGTGTTGAGCACCAGCACGTCCGGCGTCTCCCCGGCCGGCGCGTGCACGTAACCGGCGTCCTCCAGCAGACCGGACAGGCGCTCGGAGTCGTGCACGTTCATCTGGCAGCCGTACGTCCGGACCTCGTACGTCCGCGGGGTGATCCCAGGCTCTGCCCGCGCGTGCTGCGGGCTCTCGCACTCACTCATGGCCCGCACAGGCTACTGCCGGGCCGGTGAGGTCTCGGTCCGGCCACGAAATCGAGCCCGGCCCCCGGCGGAAACTTGGGTGTACCGGGGGGAACGCTATGGTGCGCCCATGGCAGACGTGGGGAGGGTGACGGGCACGGGGACGGGCACTCCGGACACCACGCCGCTCGTCGTCCTGAGCAAGGTCAACAAGCACTTCGGCCCGCTGCACGTCCTGCAGGACGTCGACACCCAGGTCGGCCGGGGCGAGGTGGTCGTGCTCATCGGCCCGTCCGGCTCCGGCAAGTCCACGCTGTGCCGGGTGATCAACCGGCTGGAGCCGATCGACTCCGGCACCATCACCATCGACGGCCAGGAGCAGCCCAAGGAGGGCAAGGCGCTGGCCCGGCTCCGTGCCGACGTCGGCATGGTCTTCCAGTCCTTCAACCTGTTCGCCCACAAGACGATCCTGCAGAACGTCACGCTCGGGCCGATCAAGGTCCGCGGCCAGTCCAAGGCCGCGGCCGAGGAGCGGGCGATGCAGCTGCTGGACCGGGTGGGCATCGCCAACCAGGCCGGCAAGCTGCCCGCGCAGCTGTCCGGCGGCCAGCAGCAGCGGGCGGCCATCGCCCGGTCGCTGGCCATGGACCCGAAGCTGATGCTCTTCGACGAGCCGACCTCCGCCCTCGACCCGGAGATGATCAACGAGGTGCTCGACGTCATGACCGCGCTCGCGCGCGACGGGATGACGATGGTCGTGGTGACCCACGAGATGGGGTTCGCCCGCCGCGCCGCCGACCGGGTCGTCTTCATGTCCGACGGCAAGCTGGTCGAGCAGGCCACGCCGGAGGAGTTCTTCACCGCCCCCAAGAGCGAGCGGGCTCAGGACTTCCTCTCCAAGATCCTCACCCACTGACACACCCCCACACGGCAAGGAAAGGACCCCTCCGATGCGACTGCGCACCCTGGCAGCGGGTGTCGCCACGCTCGCGCTGGCGCTCACCGCCTGCGGCGACAGCGAGACCGACCTCGGCGGCGGCGGCGGGTCGACCGACTCCGCCGCGTACGAGGTGGTGTCCAACCCGAGCTTCGACTCCGGCACGACCATGGAGAAGCTCAAGTCGGCCGGCAAGGTCCGGATCGGCGTCAAGTACGACCAGCCCGGGATCGGCAACAAGAACCCGTCGACGGGCAAGCCCGAAGGCCTGGACATCGAGATCGGCAAGATCGTCGCCGGCCAGCTCGGGCTGTCCGAGGACAAGATCGAGTGGGTCGAGACGGTCTCCAAGAACCGTGAGCCGTTCATCCAGAACGGCACCGTCGACATGGTCATCGCGTCCTACTCGATCACCGACAAGCGCAAGCAGGTCATCTCCTTCGCCGGGCCGTACTACGTGACCGGGCAGGACCTGCTCATCCGCAAGGAGGACGCCGGCACGATCACCGGGCCGGACGCGCTGGCCGGCAAGACCGTGTGCTCGGTGACCGGGTCGACCCCGCTGGCCAAGCTGGAGTCGGACTACAAGCAGGCCAAGACCCAGGCCTACGCGACCTACACCGAATGCGTCGACAAGCTGGAGACCAAGGGTGTCGACGCGGTCAGCACCGACGGCGCCATCCTGCTCGGCTACGCGGCCAAGAACCCCGAGGAGCTGCAGGTCGTCGGCAAGCCGTTCAGCACCGAGAAGTACGGCATCGGGCTGAAGAAGGACGACACCGCATTCCGCGAGTTCCTCAACACCGCGCTGGAGAAGGCGTTCTCCAACGGGGCGTGGAAGAAGGCATACGACGCCTCGCTGGGCAAGAGCGGCTCGGCGGCGCCGAACCCGCCCGCGCTCGAGAAGTACTGATCCTCCTGTGGTGACGGGGGCCGGCGGCTGAGGCCGCCGGCCCCGGTTTCCGGTCCGGGCCGGCTGCGGTTGGATCCGGTTCGGGCCCCGGTCGGTCCGGTGGGCGAAGGCGGCGGAGAGGCGGCGCGGTGAACGTCCTGATCGACAATCTCCCCCTGCTGCTGCGGGGGTTCCGCACGACGATCGCACTCAGCGCGGTGGCGGCGCTGCTCGCGGTGGTGCTCGGGGTGCTGCTGGCGGCGATCCGGGTCTCGCCGGTACCGACGCTGCGCTGGGCCGGCGCGCTCTACGTCAACACCATCCGCAACACCCCGCTGACCCTGGTCTACGCGTTCATGGCGTTCGGGGTGCCGCGCCTGGACTTCCAGGTCGGGCCGTTCCGGGCCGCCGCCATCGCACTCGGGCTCTACACCGCCGCGTTCATCTGCGAGGCGGTCCGGTCCGGGGTCAACGCGGTGCCGGTCGGGCAGGCTGAGGCGGCCCGGTCGATCGGGCTGACGTTCACCGGCACGCTGCGGCACGTGGTGCTGGCGCAGGCCATCCGGTCGGTGATCCCGCCGCTGGGCAGCATCCTCATCGCCCTGGTGAAGAACTCGGCGATCGCGGAGTTCTTCGCCGTGGCCGAGGCGACCAAGGTCTTCGACGACCTCGTCCGGGACAACCCGCAGGAGCTGTACTGGCTCTTCTTCGGGGTCGCCCTCGGCTATGTGATCATCGTCCTGGCGATCTCTGGCATATTCCGGCTGCTGGAATCCCGGTTGGTGGTCCTGCGGTGAGCGTCCTCTATGACACCCCCGGCCCGCGGGCGCGGCGGCGGACGCTGATCTTCAGCGTCATCGGCACGGCCCTGGTCGCGCTGCTGGTGGTGCTGGCGGTCATGCGGCTGCAGGAAAACGGGGTGTTCTCGGCCCGGCAGTGGAAACCGTTCTCCGACCCGGGCATCCAGCGGCTGCTGCTCAAGGCGCTGTGGGCGACGGTCAAGGCGGCCTTCGTCGCGATCGCGCTGGCGCTGGTGCTCGGGGTGCTGCTGGCGGCCGGGCGGCTGTCCGACCACGCCTTGCTGCGGGTGCCGGCCACGCTGGTGGTCGAGTTCTTCCGGGCGGTGCCGCTGGTGCTGCTGATCCTGTTCCTGTTCCTCGGGCTGGCCGACCAGCTGGCGTTCCTGGGCCGGATCTTCGGCTCCCAGGTGCCGGGCGCGTTCGGCGCGCTGGTGCTCGGGCTCACCCTCTACAACGGGTCGGTGCTGGCCGAGGTGTTCCGGGCCGGCATCGCGGCGGTGCCGCGCGGCCAGGGCGAGGCGGCGTACGCCCTGGGCATGCGCAAGAACCAGGTCATGCGCATGATCCTGGTCCCGCAGGCGGTGCGGATCATGCTGCCGGCGATCGTGAGCCAGTGCGTGGTGGCGCTGAAGGACACCGCGCTCGGCTTCATCATCTCGTACGAGGAGCTGCTGCGGCAGGGGCGGCTGATCTACACCAACTTCGGCAACATCGTGCCGACGCTGTTCGTGGTCGCGGCGATCTACATCGCGATGTGCGTGGCGCTGTCGACGCTGGCGGGATTCCTGGAGCGGCGGCTGCGGCAGCGCGGGTCGCGGGTGGTCGGGCTGGACCCGGCCGCGGAGATGGGCGGCGGCGGGGCGCCGGTCGACCTGGCGCTCGCGACCCCGCGCTGAGTTTCCAGCGCTACCCGCTCTCCTGGGCTCGCTCGGCTCGGACAGCGGGCTGGCCGGCCTGGGACGGCGTTCCCGGGCTCGCTCGGCTGGGTTGTTCAGCGGGCGATCTCGGTGGCGCGGGACTCGCGGACGACGGTGACCCGGATCTGCCCCGGGTACGTCAGCTCGTCCTCGATCTGCTGGGCGACCTCGCGGGCCAGCATCTGCGCGGTCAGGTCGTCCACGGCCTCGGGCTGCACCATCACCCGGACCTCCCGGCCGGCCTGCATGGCGAAGACCCGCTCGACGCCCGGCTTGCCGCCGGCGATCTCCTCGATCCGCTCGAGGCGCTTCACGTACGACTCCAGGCTCTCCCGGCGCGCGCCGGGCCGGCCGCCGGAGCAGGCGTCGGCGGCCTGGGTGAGCACGGCGGTGATGGTCCGCGGCGCGACCTCGTTGTGGTGCGCCTCGATCGCGTGCGCGATCTCCTCGCTCTCCCCGTACTTGCGGGCGAGGTCGGCGCCGATCAGGGCGTGGCTGCCCTCGACCTCGTGGGTCAGCGCCTTGCCGATGTCGTGCAGGAACGCGCCGCGCTTGATCACGGTCGGCTCCAGGCCGAGCTCGGCAGCCATGATGCCGGCGATGTGCGCGGTCTCGACCAGGTGCTTGAGCACGTTCTGCCCGTAGCTGGTGCGGTAGCGCAGCCGGCCGAGCACGATCAGCAGCTCCGGGTGCAGGTCGGAGATGCCGACCTCGACCAGCGCGTCCTCACCGGCCCGCAGGCACAGACCCTCGACCTCCTCCTTGCTGCGCTCGTACACCTC
>DATDKW010000480.1:0-17775 GCA_036519715.1 Mycobacteriales bacterium | reverse complement strand
TCGCGTAGCCGAACCCGAACAGCTTGTCCAGGAACGCCCACAGGAACGTGAACCCGACCACGATCCGCAGCGCGGCGAAGACCGCGTGCGCCCACTGCCGCTCCCGCGGCGTCTGCTCCACCGTCGCCTCGACCAGCTCGCCCGGCGACCGTCCTTCGTACCTGGTAGTCATCTTCCGCCTCCTGACCGGTACCCCCGTGTCAGCTGAAGCCTCCCGCCGCACGATCGTCCACGCCGGAGTCGAAAGTCCCGACTCCACCAGGCCCCTCGTCACACCCGGACGGAGAGGAACGGGGCAGGCAGGTGGGTGGCGACCGCGCGGTGCTGCTGGTCGAGCCTCTTCCGCATGTCGATGCCGTGCGCGGTGCAATGGCTGTACGCACGCGATCTCGGCGTACGCGCCGCCCGTCGTGCCGTTCCCTGCGTCGCTCCACCCGGTCCCGCCGTACTCGATCACGATGGACGCCCGGGTCAAGGATTCGGTGAGCCGGGCCACGGCCGAGGCGGTGCAGCGCTGGGCGGCGAAGTACCCGGCCGTGCCAGCCGGCCGTCCCGACTTCGGACACAGCTCCAGCAAGGTGCCGTGGGTGGTCTCAACCGGCCCATTGCGTACAGATGTCAAGGGGTGTTTCCTTTCCGGTCGCCAGCTCCCGGCGCGGTTGGCGTCGGCAACTCCCCGTGCGCACCGGGACCGGCCGCTCCGCCGTCCCGGCAGGTGGGTGAGATCGACGAACGCGCACCCGTCCGGTGACTTCCGGGTGCCGGCGAAGCGGGATTCTGCGTGGCAGGCACCATCGCCGGGTCTTCCGGCCCTGGTGGCGGCCTGCCGTCGTTCTTAGCCTCGACAACGTCGGACGAAGAAGGGGTGATGGCGGTGACCGGGATCGAAGTGCCTCGCGATCATGCGGGCCTGGAGGAGCTGTCCGAGGCGGAGTGCCTGACGCTGGCGGCGGGCCAGCCCGTCGGCCGGCTCGCCTTCAGTGACGGTGACCGGATCGAGGTCCTCCCGGTCAACCATGTCGTGGTGGACGGGATGGTCGCGTTCCGCAGCGCGGAGGGTTCCAAGCTCGGTGCGGCGACCGAGGGCGCCGCCGTCGCCTTCGAGGTCGACGAGTACGACGCCCGCAGGCACAAGGGCTGGAGCGTGGTCGTGAAGGGACACCTCACGGCCGTCTCATCGCCCACTGTGCTGGCCCTCTTGCGGGCCAGTCGTCTGCAGCCGTGGAGGAACCGGCTGCCCCGACCCGTCTGGCTGGTAGTGGAGCCGGACGTCGTCACCGGCCGCCGGCTCTGATCGCAGCCCGTGCGGACCATCCAGGTGGATATGGACCTTCGGCTCTGCCACCCGGTCCGTCGCTGCACGAGGATCGGTCCACACCATCCTGGTGCGCACCACCCAGAAGGGGGCTCACCATGACACAGCGACCGCCGCTGGCCCAGCTCGGGCTGGGAGCCGGCAAGAGGGCCCGGCTGCACCGCATCCTCTTCCAGCACGGCCTGCGCAACGGCACCGCGCTGTTCCTGCCCTACGACCAGGGCCTGGAGCACGGCCCGCGGGACTTCTTCGCCAACCCGGCCGCCGCCGACCCGCGCTACATCGTCAAGCTGGCGTTGGAAGGCGGCTTCAACGGCATCGCGATTCAGGTCGGGCTGGCCGAGAAGTTCTACTGGGACTACGCGGGCGAGGTTCCGCTGGTGCTCAAGCTCAACGGCAAGACCGACATCCCGCCCGACGCGGAGGCGCTCTCGCCGCTGCAGGCGTCCGTCGCCGACGCGGTCCGGCTCGGCGCCGACGCGGTCGGCTACACCCTCTACGTCGGCACGCCCGTCCAGGAGCAGGACTTCGCCCAGCTGCGCCAGGTGCGCCAGGACGCGCACGACCTGGGCATGCCGCTGATCGTGTGGGCCTACCCGCGCGGCAGCGCGGTGGAGGCCAAGGGCGGCAAGGACTCCTTCTACGCCGTGGACTACGCCGCCCGCGTGGCGAGCGAGCTCGGCGCGGACGTGGTGAAGGTCAACTTCCCGCATCCGGAGAAGCGCCAGGGCACCAAACCGCCCTACGGCGAGCAGGAGTTCTCCACGCACGAGGCGATCAGCGGCGTCGTCCGCTCCGCGAACCGCACGCTGCTGCTGGTCTCCGGCGGCAGCAAAGCCGGCGACGACGCGATGCTCGACAAGGCCCGGGAGTCCATGGATGCCGGCGCCACCGGCCTGATCTTCGGCCGCAACATCTGGCAGCGCCCCCACGACGAGTCCCTCCGCCTCGTCGAGCGACTGCACGAGATCCTGGCCAAGTATCCCAGCGAGTGAGCGCGTGCCCGGGGCGGCCGTCGGCGGTGCCGGGGAAAGTGGAGGTGGTGACGGTGAGAGCTGCTGTCGGAGACAAGATCGTGGTCGAGACGGAGTCCGTCGGCCGGACGCGGCGGCGCGGTGAGGTGCTCGAGGTCCTCCTCACCGGGGGTGAGCACTACCGGGTCCGGTGGGACGACGGCCACGAGTCCCTGATGTTCCCGGGCCCGGACGCGCGCATCGTCCACGTCGACGAGGACTAGGGCCGCTGGCGGCCACGGGCACCAAGGAACCTTGCGGCTGTCCGGCCGACTCGCGCGGATGGGCGGACGGAGGCACCCGGCGCGGACGGCACCGCCACCGCCCGGGTACTACTCGTCGCCGTGCTGGTCCGCCGAGCCGCGCCGGGTCGCCCAGCGCAGTCGGGCTCCCTCGGCTCGTTCCTGCTCGTCGAGCTCCGCGACGACGACCCGGTAGCGCTCGGTCAGCGCCGGCAGCCAGCGGTCCTCGATCGCCCGTAGCCGCCGACGGGTGATGGACACCTCCGCCGCGACGGAGCGCAGGGCGGCGTCCGCGACCGCGTACCGGACGGCCGCCTCCAGCGCCACAGCACCGGCCGCCGCCGCCGGGTCCGACGCCGCGCTCGCCGGCGGAGCCGCCGACAGCGGCCGGTCCGGCACAGTCATCCTCTCCAGCACCAGGTAGCCGACACCGGCGGCCATCGCCCGTCCCAGCACCAGCTCCGCCTCCGGCCGTTCCGCCGCGAGCAGCCCGCGCCGATGCCCGAGCAGAGCGGCGCGCAGCAGCCAGGTGTCGGCATCGGCGTACCGCTTCCGCCAGCAGTCCTCCGCCTCCCGGGCCGCACGCTCGAGCGAATCCTGCTCAACTCTCAGGATCCGCAGCTTGCGGTCCAGGACGTCGGCGGACCTCCGCGCCGACCGCAGCCGTCGCTCCAGGTCCAGCCGGCCGGCCCGACCGGGTGGGACGCGCACGGCTAAGGTTCCGTCCGGTCAGGCCGGTAGCGGTCCACGAGCGCGGTCGGCAGCATGGTCAGCTCCCGCTCCGGCAGCGTCGCCAGCGCCCGCCAGGCCCGGTTCAGCGTGTCCTCGATCCCGCGGCGCTCGTCCCGGCGCTGGTCCAGCAGCGTCCGCTCCACCTCTTCGGCGAAGTGGAGATAGCGGCGGTCGGTGGCGGACAGCGCCGTCTCACCGATCAGCTCGGCCAGTTCCCGGGTCCGCGCCGCCCGGGAGAGCGCCGAGAGCACCTGTGCGGCCACGTCGAGATGATCCTCACGGGTCCGGCCGGCCCCGGCACCGTGCCGCATCAACCGCGACAGCGAGCTCAGCGGGTCCACCGGCGGATAGATCCCTCGCGCCGCGACCTCCGCCGACAGCACGACCTGTCCCTCCGTGATGTAGCCGGTGAGGTCCGGTACCGGGTGGGTGATGTCCCCGGCCGGCATGGTCAACACGGGCACCACGGTGACCGAGCCGGGCCGCCCGCGGATCCGGCCGCAGCGCTCGTACAGTGAGGCGAGGTCGCTGTAGAGGTAGCCGGGGTACGCCCGCCGCGCCGGCAGCTCGCCCCGCGCCGCCGACACCTCCCGCAACGCCTCGCAGTAGCTGGTCATGTCGGCCATCACCACGAGCACCTCCCGACCCGCCGAGAACGCCAGGTGTTCGGCCACGGTCAACGCCACCCGGGGGGTGACCACCCGCTCCACCGCCGGGTCGTCCGCGGTGTTGAGCAGCAGCGTGAGCTCGCCGCTCGCAGTCCGCTCCTCCAGGTCGTCCTGCACGGCTGCCGCGTCGGCGTGAGTCAGCCCCATCCCGGCGAACACGACGCAGAACGATCGGTCCCCGCTGCGGGCCTGCGCAGCGATCTGGGTCGCGATCTCCAGGTGGGGCAGCCCGGCGACCGAGAACACCGGCAGCTTCTGGCCGCACACCAGGGTGGTCAGGGCGTCGATCGCCGAGATGCCGGTGATCACCGGCTCGGCCGGTGGCTCCCGCCAGGTCGGGTTCAACGGCGCGCCGGTCACCGGGGCGGTCTCCAGGGCCAGCACCGGCGGCCCTCCGTCCAGCGGCTCGCCGCGCCCGTTGCAGACCCGCCCGAGCCACCCCTCCCCCACCGGGATCCGCAGCGGTGAGCCGGTGAACACCACCTGGCTGCGCCCGGGGTTCATCCCGTCGGTGCCCTCCAGGATCTGCACGACGGCGAGGTCGCCGCTGACCTCCAGCACCAGCCCGTGCCGGTCGGGCTCGCCCGGCACCACCACCCGGGCGTACTCGTCCCAGCCGACACCGCGGACACCGCGGAGCACCAGCAGGGGCCCGGACAGCTCGCGGACGTCGGAGTACTCGGCGACGTCACCGAGCGGCCCGATCACCGCAGTCCTCCGAGCGTCGTCAGCATCTCGTCCGCCCGGGCGCGGATCCCTGGCGGGTTGTCCCCGATCTCCTCCCGCATCCGTACCAGCGGCCCGAAGTCGACCTCCTCGACCATGGCCGCGGGCACCTGCCGCGCCACCGCGTCGGCACAGCCGGCCACCACGGCGAGTACCGCATCGATGAGCGCGGCGGACCGCTCGGGCCCGCTGCGCGCGTCGGTGGGGCTGAGCGCGCTCTGCTGCAGCACCGCCTCCCGCAACAGCCGGCCACCGAGCAGGACGGTGCGTTCGTAGCCGGGCAGTGCGGCCACGCCGACCAGATCGGCCAGCGCGCCGAGCCGATCGGCGTCGGCGAGCAGGCCGAGCACCCGGTCCCGCCGGCGGATCCAGCCGGGGTCGCCGTGCCGGGCGTACCAGGAGCCGAGCGCCGCGGCGTCCCGGGAGAACGAGCCGGTCCAGCCGACCGCCGGATAGTGCCGGGCGTACGCCAGCTCCCGGTCGAGTGTCCACACGGCACGGACGAAGCGCTGAGTGTTCGCGGTGACCGGCTCAGTCAGGTCGCCGCTGGGCGGCGACACCGCGCCGACGATGGTGACCGATCCCTCCTTGCCGCCCAGCGTGATGACCCGGCCGGCGCGCTCGTAGAAACTCGCCAGCGCCGAGGCCAGGGTCGCCGGGTAACCCTCCTCCGCGGGCAGCGCCCCGGTGCGGGTCGCGAACTCGCGCAGCGCCTCGGCCCACCGCGACGTCGAGTCGGCGATCACCACCACGTCGTGGCCCATGTCGCGGTAGTACTCGGCGACGGTGACGGCCGTGTGCACACTCGCTTCCCGCGCCATCATGGGCATGTTCGAGGTGTTGGCGATGACGACCGTGCGGTCCAGCAGCCGGCCGCCGTTGCGCGGGTCGGCGAGGTCGGCCAGCTCGCGGACCGTGTCGGCCAGCTCGTTGCCACGCTCGCCGCAGCCGACGTAGACGATCACGTCCGCGTCGCACCACTTGGCAATCTGCTGCAGCAGCACCGTCTTGCCGGTGCCGAAGCCGCCCGGCACGGCCGCGGCGCTGCCCCGCGCCAGCGGGTAGAGCACGTCGACCACCCGCTGGCCGGTGAGCAGGGGCACGCCGGACTCCCGCCGGGACCGGATCGGCCGGGGCCGCCGGACCGGCCACTGCGAGACCACGGTGACCGGTGTCCCGCCGACCACCGCGACCGCGTCCCGGTCGGACACCGGGCCGGCCGGCCGCACCTCCCGGACCGCGCCGCGGACCCCGGGCGGCGCGAGCACCCGGTGCGGCACCGAGCCGGCGCCGACCACGCCGCCGAGCAGCCCGCCCTCCTCCACTGTGGACGGAGCCGGCTCGGCCGGCCGCCACTGCCACGAGGTGGCGGCCGCGTCCACCGCCGCGGATCCGGTGAGCCAGACGGACGCCGTCGACAGGGGCCGGAGCAGACCGTCGAAGACCTGCCCGAGCAGGCCGGGACCGAGGCGGGCCGACAGCGGCCGCCCGCTCGGTATGACGCGGTCGCCGGGCGCCAGGCCGCCGGTGTACTCGTACGCCTGGACCACGAGCGTCCCGTCCCGGATGGCCACCACCTCACCCGGGATCCGGCTCGGTCCCAGCTCGACGAGCTCGAAGACCGCGGCGTCACCGCCGCCGGTCACCTCGACCATCGGGCCGGCCACGCGGCGGACCGTTCCCGCGGACACGGGTCGGACCGCCGGGATCACCGCGTCCACAGCCGCTCCACCTCCGGTCCGAGTGCATCCACGGCACGGTCGGCGATCGCCGGCAGGGACAGGTCGCAACGCCGGCCGGGAACGGAACCGACGACACCGCCGCCGGGGTGCTCGACGATGGTCGCGCCGGGGCCCAGCACCGCCTCGACCCGGCCCACCAGCCGGGCCCGCAGCCGGTCGTACCCCGGGTCCGCACGCAGCGCGGTCACCGCGGCCCGGGCCTGTCGCCGCAGCTGCTCGTACGCCTCCCGCTGCGCCGCCAGCACGATCCGGCGGCCGTCCCGGTGCGCGCGGGCGCGGTCCGCGGCCAGGACGGCGGCGGCGTTGGCGGCGCCCTCGGCCCGGGCCCGCGCCACCAGCTCCGCAGCCCGCTCCCGAGCCTCGGCCACGGCGCCGCCGGCGCCGTCCGCGGTCGCCAGCAGCGCCGCCGCGTCCGCCTCCGCCGAGGCGATCAGCGCCGCTCGCACCGGTGCCAGCGCCACGTCCACCGCATCCCCGGTCATGACGGCATCACCACGGTCAACGGCCGCTCCCGGTCGGTCGACAATGGACCGAGCGCGGCCGCCGCCGCCGGCGTCAGCAGCACGACCGCCACCTCCGCCGGCAGCGCCGTCCAGGCGGCCCGCACCTCCGCCGGGGTCTCGGCGGCCAGCACCCGGGCGCCGGCCAGCGCCCAGCCCTCGGCCAGGACTCGCTCCCCGAGCACCGCCACTCGATCCGGCATCTCCTCAGGCCTTCCCGATCAGGATGATCGCGACGATCAAGCCGTAGATCGCGATGCCTTCGGCCAGCCCGACGATCACCATCGCCCGCCCGAACAGCTCGGGTCGCTCGCTCACGGCCGCCAGCGCGGCGGCTCCGGTGTAGGCAACGGCGATGGCGGCCCCGAGCGACGAGCCGGCAACGGCGATGGCCGCAGCGATCAGCGCCGAGCCACCGCCGGATGAGCCGGTGGTCTCGGCCGGGGCGGCGACCGGAGCCGGTTGGCTCGCCGCCGGCACCGCGCGCGGCGGTGACCCGGCGGCAGGTTGCTGGTCGAACACGGCGATCAGCAGCACGGCAAGTGCGGACAGCAGCAGTGCGGCGTTGCCGACCGCGAGCCACCGCAGCGCTCGCCGCCGGTGCCGGTGCACCATCACGGCGATGACCACCGCCACCCCGGCCAGCACGGGCGCGGCCGCCGACCAGACGCTCATCGGGGAACCTCCTCCACCGGCACTACCGCCAACAGCCACGGGTGGAACGGCCGTCCCTCCGCCGTGAACACCCGGGAGAACAACTCGTAGTACTCCAGCCGCAACGCCTGGATCCCGGCCACCAGCGCCTCCAACCCGAAGGCGAGCGCGTTGCCGACCGCGAACAGGACGGCGGCGCCGGCGATCCCGAGCGGCCCGGAACCCCACAGCGCCACGGTTCCCGTCCAGACCAGCCCGGCGATCGCCGCGTGCGTGATGCCGAAGGCGGCGAGCCGGGCGAAGGACACCACGTTGGCGCCGAGACGGGTGACGGTGTCCACGAGCTCGACGACCGACTGCGCGGCACCGGCGGCGCCGCCGCCGCTCCCGACGTACAGGCCGACGAAAGTGAGCCCGAGCCCGGCCACGACGACCACGCCGCCGGCCAGGGCCAGCAGTCCGCTGCCGGCGTACCAGCCGGCCGCGGCCAGACCGGCACCGAGGAAGAGCGAGGCTCCGGCGACCCCGCCGGGGGCGTAGAGGGCCAGCGCCCAACCACCCTCCCGGACCCGGTTCACGGTGCCCACGCCGTACGCACCGGCCAGCAGCACGGCGCCCAGGCCGACCGCGGCCAGCAACAGTGCGGTCGGCTCCTCCAGGGGATCCAGCCAGAGGACGGGCAGGCCGGTCGGCCCGAACGCCTCCCCGTACGCGAGCCCGAACAGGACGCTGGTCAGCCCGGCCCCGGCCACCAGCAGCCAGCGCTCCCGCAACCGCGCCAATGCCCGGGGTCGACCCGCGCGGAGCAGCAGAGCGGCGAGCAGCAGCAGCAGCCCGTGTCCGGCGTCACCGAACATCATCCCGAACATGACGACGTACGCGATGCCGGCGGCCAACGTCGGGTCGACGTCCCGGTAGGGCACGGTCGCGTACGTCTGCACCAGCGGTTCGAAGGAGCGAGCGGCGCCGGCGTGCCGGACCAGGGTCGGTGGCTCCGCGCCCCGCGGGGCCGGCAGCGGCACCACCGCACCACCGACCTCGGCGAGCTGCGCGGCCAGCGCCGGCACACTGACCCGCGGCGCCCAGCCGGCCAGCGCGGCGACAGCTCCACGGCGGACCGCACCGGCCTCCCGCTGCTCCAGCTCGGACTCGCCGGCCAGCAGGTCGGCGCGCCCGGCCCGTTCCAGCGCGTCCAGGTCGGGCCGGGTCATGGCCAGCCGGGGCCGGGCGCCGCGCCCGTCGGCGAGCCGCTGCAGGTGCCGTTCGGCGTCACCCGGCGGCAGGTCGGCGGCGACGGTACGGTCCACCTCGACGGCGCCGGAGCCGGCCACCCGGACGAGCACGTCGCGCAGGTCCGCCACCGGTGCGACGACCGCGACCCGGGCCATCGGCGCGGGGGCGGGCGGCTCAGGCCAACGCATCGACGACCTCCGGTGCCGCATGCCGGGCCGCCAGCTCGAGGGCACCGGCGACCCGCCGGGCGTCCGCGGCGAGGACGGCGACCGCTCCCACGGCCGCGTCCGGCCCGAAGTCCGGACGGCGCAGCAGCGCGAACCCGTCCTGCTCCAGCCGGTGCCACCAGCTCGTCTCCGCCCGCCACAGGTCGGCCGGGTCGGTGATGTCCGCCAGCGCCCCACGGGCCGCGCGGGGCAGCCGACCTCCCGCCTCCGCCAACGTCGCAGCGTCCAGCCAGGTCTCCCCGAGGAGCCGCACAGCCGGTGCGACGGCCTGGGCGGGCAGGTCCCGACCGGCCGCGAACCGCTCCCGGGCCAGCAACAGCGCCACGCCGCCGGCCGCCCACGCGCGGGCCGAGTCGGACACCTCGGCCGCTCGCTCGGCCCAGGCGCAGCGCATCCGCAGGCCCACCAGGCGAGGCGTGTCGCCGCCCGGGTCACCCCAGGCAGAGGTCGCCAGGACCGCCCGGAGCTGCTCGGCGGAACCGGCGGCCGCCAGCCGCGGCCACGCCACCTGCAGCCGTCCCAGCCGGTACGGCGCCGACCGGCCCGTCCGGTCCTCGACGTTGGCGATCTCGAACCACCCGGCCAGCGACCGGACCGACTGCGCCCCTTCGGCCGGCAACCACCCGGCGAGGACCCTCAGGTGCCACAGCAGGCTGGCCGCGATCCCGCGCTGCGCGTCGAGGAGCGACTGCCCGGGCCGCACGTCCCGGCCGTACGGGGAGCGGGCCAGCGACTCCAGCGCGGTGTCCAGCGATCCGCCGGTCGCCAGCGCACGTGCTCCGGCCGGGCCCAGCCGCCGGCGCGCCAGCGCTCTGGCGCGGACGCTGCCTGCCACCCAGGCGGTCGCCATGTCAGCTCACCCCGATCCGGCGCGGAACCGTCGGCTCCTCGGCCAGAGCCCTGACGTCCGCGACGACACGGGCGACCAGCCCGTCGAGCCGCGTGGCGGCGCAAGCGCGCACGGCGGCCGCCGCCTGCTCGGCCTCCCGACGGAGTGAGGCGGCGTCCGCCTCCACGGCCTGCCCTACCTCGGCCGCTGCCACCGACCGCTCGGCGTCGGCGGTGCGCTGGGCCTCGATGAGGATCTGCCGGGCCAGCTCCGCGGCGGCCTGACGGCGACGATCGGCCTCGGCGGCAGCCGCCGCCCGGATGTGATCGCAGTCCTGTTGCACCGTGGCCAACCGGGTCAGGACGGGACCGAGCTCCGCGGCGAGCTCGGCCTCCCGGTCCGGCGGCACACCGGAGGCGGCGGCCCCGCCGGGCGCGCCGACCGGCCGGAGTCGCTCCAGGATCCGTTCCACCCGAGGCACGCCTCAAGCCTGTCCGTGCCGCCGACGCCGGACCAGGGCCCTTCGTCCCCGCCGTGACCAGTGCGGGGTGGCTCCGCCAGGCTTCGGCCCGCCGGTCGGGTCCGGACCCACACTGGTGATCCGGGACACCGTCCGGCCAGGACCTTCGACCCTGCCTGGGACGTCACCGGTCGACGAGGGTTCGGTCGTGGGCCGAGGCGATCGGTCAGATCGTCGACCTGGCCCCGCGGTGTGAAGGAGGCCCTCATGCAGGCCCGGCAGATCATGACCACACCGGTGATCACCGTGCGGCCGGCCACCACCGTCCGGAACGCGGCGGCCGTTCTGCTGGAGCACAGCATCACGGCCGTCCCGGTCCTCGACGACCACGACGAGCTCGTCGGTATGGTCAGCGAGGGCGACCTCGTGGGCGACCGGTTCGGTCACGATCCCCGCTCCCAGCTGTGGCCGGTCGAGGACGAGCCGCCCGGCCCGCAGACCGTCCGCGACGTCATGACGACCACCGTGATCGCGCTCGGGGCGTCCGCGGACGCCGCCGACCTGGCCCAGTCCATGCTGGACTCGGACGTGCGGAGCATCCCCATCGTGGAAGGGGCCGCCGTGGTGGGCATCGTCAGCCGCCGCGACCTGCTGCGCACGCTGATGCCGCAGGACTGAAACAGCTGAGGTCTGGATGGCCGCAGGGATCTCCTCGGCTCGAGTACGTCGACGTCGTCGGACCCTCAGCGCGGGATCCTCGGTCGGCCGTCGGCCGGGAAGTGCTCGGCACCCCGCTCGGCCATCTCCTCGTACGTCCGCCAGCGCTGCCGGACGGCCTCCTCGGCCAGGGCGAGCAAGCGTGCCGCCTCGTCCGGGTCGGAGGTCAGCAGCGTCCGGTAGCGCAGCTCGCGGTAGAGGTAGTCGGTCAGCGGGATCCGCGGGCGTGGGGAGTCCAGCAGGAAGGGATTCCCGCCGTCGGCGCGTAGCACCGGGTCGTACCGGATCAGCGGCCAGTGCCCGCTGGCCACCGCCCGGTACTGCTGGTCGAGCCCGGTGCGCATGTCGATGCCATGCTCGATGCAGTGGCTGTAGGCGATGATCAGGGAAGGTCCGTCGTAGGCCTCGGCCTCCCGGAACGCGCGCAGCGTCTGCTGCGGGTCCGCCCCCATGGCCACGCGGGCGACGTAGACGTTGCCGTAGGCGATCGCCTGCAGGGCCAGGTCCTTCTTCGGCACCGCCTTGCCCGCGGCGGCGAACCGCGCCACCGCCGCAAGCGGCGTCGCCTTGGACGACTGGCCGCCGGTGTTGGAGTAGACCTCGGTGTCCAGTACGAGCACATTGACGTTCCGGCCGCTGGCCAGGACGTGGTCCAGTCCGCCGGCCCCGATGTCGTACGCCCAGCCGTCACCGCCGACGATCCACACGCTCCGCCGCACCAGGTGGTCCAGGACGCTGCGCAGGTCGGCGACCGCCGGCCGGTCTGCAGCGGCGAGTTCGTCCACACGGGACCGGAGCTCGGCCACCCGGTCCCGCTGCGCCTGCAGCTCGGACTCGCGCCGCTGCGGAGCCGCCAGGATGTCGTCGACGAGCTGCTCGCCCAGCTCCGCGCGGAGCTCCGTGATCCGGGACCGGGCCAGACCGGCGTGCAGGTCGGCGCTGAGCCGGAACCCGAGCCCGAACTCGGCGTTGTCCTCGAACAGCGAGTTCGACCAGGCCGGGCCGCGCCCCCGGGCGTCCGTGGTCCACGGCGTGGTCGGCAGGTTTCCGCCGTAGATGGAGGAGCAGCCCGTGGCATTCGCAATCATCAGCCGGTCGCCGAACAGGCGGGACAGCAGGGTCAGGTACGGGGTCTCCCCGCAGCCCGCGCAGGCCCCGGAGAACTCGAACAGCGGCTGCAGGAACTGGGTGCCGCGGACCGTGCCGAAGTCGACCCGCGACCGGTCGTTGACCGGCAGGCTCTCGAAGAAGGCGATGTTCTCGCGCTCGGCGGCGACCACGGGCTGCCGCGGCGTGAGGTTGATCGCCTTGCGCCCCAGGTCCAGGGGATCCCGGACCGGGCACGCCTCCACGCACAGGGCACAGCCGGTGCAGTCCTCCACGTACACCTGCAGCGTGTAGCGGCTGTCCGGGACGCCGGCGGCGTTGAGCGGCGCGGAGGGGAACGACGTCGGCGCACCGTCCACTTCGGATCCGTCGTAGTAACGGGACCGGATCACTCCGTGCGGGCAGACGATGCTGCAGCTGCCGCACTGGATGCACAGGTCCGGGTCCCAGGCCGCGACCTCGTCGGAGATGTTCCGCTTCTCCCAGGCCGCGGTGCCGCTCGGGTAGGTGCCGTCGACCGGCAGCGCGCTGACCGGCAGCTCATCGCCGTGGCCTGTCATCATCGGCGCGGTCACGGTACGGACGAACTCCGGCGCCCATGCCGGCACGGCCGGCGGGAGCCTGCGGTCCGAGGTCGCCGCGTCCGGTACGTCGATGCGGTGCAGGCCCGCGACGGCCCGGTCGACGGCCGTCTCGTTGCGCACGACGACATCGGCGCCCTTGTGGCCGTAGGTCTTGCGGATCGCCGCCTTGATCCGCCCGATCGCCTCGTCCCGGGGCAGGGCGCCGCACAGGGCGAAGAAGCAGGTCTGCAGGATGGTGTTCGTCCGCCCGCCGAGGCCGCTCGCCCGCGCGATGCCGGCGGCGTCGACGGCGTACAACGCGATCCGCTTGGCCACGATCTGGTCCTGGACCGTCCGCGAGAGGGTGCACCACACCTGCTCCGGCGGCAGCGGGCAGTTCACCAGCACCGTGGCGCCGGGCGCGGCCCGGTCGAGGACCTCGGCCCGGTCCAGCAGGGCGAACTCGTGACAGCCGACGAAACCGGCCTGGCGCACCAGGTAGGGCGCGTGGATCGGATGCGGCCCGAACCGCAGGTGGGACACCGTCCGCGCGCCGGACTTCTTGGAGTCGTAGACGAAGTAGCCCTGAGCTTGCACGGTGTCGTCGGCACCGAGGATCTTGATGGTGTTCTTGGCCGCCCCGACGCTGCCGTCGGATCCGATCCCGAAGAACACGGCGCTCGTCGTGCCGTCGGGGATGATGTCCAGCGCTGGGTCGTAGGGGATGCTGGTTCCGCCGACGTCGTCGGCGATGCCGACGGTGAAGCGGCGACGGGGTGCGTCCCGGTCGAGCTCGGCGAAGACGCCGGCGACCATGCCGGGCGTGAACTCCTTGGAGGACAGGCCGTACCGGCCGCCGATCACCAGAGGCAGTCGGGTGGATGCACCCTCCATGTGGGACTCGGCCAGGGCGGCGGCGACGTCGAGGAAGAGCGGTTCGCCCGCCGATCCGGGTTCCTTGGTCCGGTCCAGCACCGCGATCCGCCGCGCGGCGGCGGGCAGCGCGTCGAGCAGCTGCCGGGCCGGGAACGGCCGGAAGAGGCGGACCTGCAGCACACCGACCCGCTCACCGCAGGACACCAGATGGCGTACGGTCTCCCGCGCCGTCACGGCGCCCGACCCCATGATGATCAGGACCCGTTCGGCCTCGGGGTGGCCGGTGTACTCGACGAGCGAGTAGTGCCGCCCCACCCGCTCCCGCAGCGCGGCCATCACGTCTTCGAGCACCTGCGGCGTCCGGGCGTAGAACGGATTGACCGTCTCCCGGGCCTGGAAGTAGACGTCCGGGTTCTGAGCGGTGCCGCGGATGACCGGGTGCTCCGGCGAGAGACCACGCGAGCGGTGCTCGCGCACGAGCTCGGCCGGGACGAGGGACCGCAGGTCGTCATCCGAGAGCACCGACAGCGCGCTCAGCTCGTGGGAGGTGCGGAAGCCGTCGAAGAAGTGCACGAACGGAACCCTCGTGCGCAGCGTGGCCGCCTGCGCGACCAGCGCCATATCGTGCGCCTCCTGCACAGAGGCCGAGGACAGCAGCGCGAACCCGGTCTGGCGGATCGCCATCACGTCCGAGTGATCGCCGAAGATCGACAGACCCTGGGTGGCCAGGGACCGGGCGGCCACGTGCAGCACCGTCGCCGTGAGCTCTCCCGCGATCTTGTACAGGTTCGGGATCATCAGCAGCAGGCCCTGCGACGCCGTGAATGTCGTGGTGAGCGCGCCACCCTGCAGGGCACCGTGCAGGGCACCGGCGGCGCCTCCCTCGCTCTGCATTTCGACCACGGCCGGCACGCTGCCCCAGACGTTGCGCCGTCCGGCGCTGGCCCACTCGTCCGCGTGCTCCGCCATCGGGGAGGACGGCGTGATCGGGTAGATGCAACAGATCTCGTTGAGGCGGTAGGCCACCGAGACCGCGGCCTCGTTGCCGTCCATGATCGCCCGCATCACTCAGCCCTCCGCCGGGTCGCTGGCCTGCCCTGGCTCGGGCACCATCTCGATCGCGTGCACCGGACACTGCTCGAAGCACGTGCCGCAACCGGTACAGGTCTGGTAGTCGAAGCGGTACCGGTGCCCGGCGCCGAGCTTGACCACGGCATCTTCCGGGCAGGCACCGAGACAGCCGTCGCACTCGAAGCAGTTGCCGCAGGACAGGCAGCGGCCGGCCTCGTAGCGCGCTTGTTCCGCGGATAAGCTGCCCACCACCTCGGCGAACCCGGCCACGCGCTCGCCGGCCGCCACCTCCGACGGATGCCGCTGGGGCGCATCGCCGAAATACCACAGGTGCAGGGCGTCGAAGCCGGCCTGGGGGTGCTTGGTCACCGGCGGGTGAGGTGGCCCACCCCGCAGCCAGGCGTCGATGTGTCCGGCCGCCTTCTTGCCGTGCCCGACGCCGACCGTGACGGTCCGTTCGGCCGGCACCATGTCGCCGCCGGCGAAGACGCCGGGCGCGCCGGTCATCATCGCGCCGGAGACCGCCACCGTGCCGTCCGGCCCCGGATCGACGCCCGGCAGCCGCCGCAGGAACGCGGAGTCGGTGTCCTGGCCGAGCGCGAGGATCACGGTGTCGGCCGACAGGGTCTCGAGCCGGCCGGTGGGGTGCGGTCGGCCGGCGTCGTCGAGCTCCATCACCTCGACGGTGAGCTCCGGTCCGTCGACGGCGGCGATCGTGCGCAGCCAGTTGATCCGCACGCCTTCGCTCTCGGCGTCGGCCGCCTCCTCCGGCCGGGCGGGCATTTGGTCCCGGGTCCGGCGGTAGACGATCACGGTGTCGTCCGCGCCGAGCCGGCGCGCCACCCTGGCCGCGTCCATCGCCGTGTTGCCGCCGCCGTAGACGGCCACCCGTCGGCCCACGTGCGGCCGAGCGCCCTCGGCCACCGAATGCAGGAAGGACACGGCGTCGAGGATCCGGCCGGCGTCCCGGTTCGGGATGTCGATCCGCTTCGCCAGCTGCGCGCCGACCGCAAGGAACACGGCGTCGAAGCCGCCGTCCCGGCGCACGGCGTCGAGATCCTCGACCCGGTCGTTCATCCTGAAGGCGACACCGAGGTCGGCGACGCGGGCCACCTCGGCGTCCAGGACGGCCCGGGGCAGGCGGTACGCCGGTATGCCGTAGCGCATCATGCCGCCCGGCTCTCCGAACGCGTCGCGGACCTCCACGTCGTGCCCCAGCATCGCCAGGTGATAGGCGGCCGACAGGCCGCTCGGGCCCGCACCGACGACCAGCACCCGCCGTCCCGTCCTGCCGGTGAGCTTGTCGAAAGCCCATCCCTCCGACAGCGCGAGGTCGCCCAGGAACCGCTCGGCGGCGTGGACCGACACCGCGCTGTCCAGCCGGGTCCGGTTGCAGCTGGTCTCGCACGGGTGGTAGCAGACCCGTCCGTGGATCGCCGGGAACGGGTTGTCCTGGACCAGCTGCCGCCAGGCCCGTTCGTACCGGCCGGCCTTGAGGTCGGCCAGCCAGGCCTGGATGTTCTCGCCGGCCGGGCAGGCGACATTGCATGGCGGCAGCAGGTCGACGTAGACGGGACGGCGCTGCCTGGCCGGACCCGTACGGGCGGCGTCGTGCGCGAGGTCGGGCAGCGGCGTGAGGTCGCGTCGTGAGAGGTTCACTGCCGCGGGCTCTGGTCCGTCGGACATGCCGCCTCCTCGCGCCGGACACCGGTCCCCCCAGCACAGCTCGCCCGGGCGCCCCGGGCCAGAGTCGTTCGTCCCGCGGTCGATCCCGTTACCCGCGGCCGGGTCGGCGGGACGACTCTCCCGACGACGACTGAACGTCCACGGCGGGCGAACCCCCGGCCGGGACCTCCGACCCTGTCCGCCCGTCCCCGGGGGGAGTGTGATCGGAGCAGGGCTACGTGGAGGTGGCGGGATGACGTACGAGGGCGCGGTCGTCGTGGCTGTCGACGACAGGGACCCGGACATACCGGTGCTCGACTGGGCAGCCGCCGAAGCCGCGTACCGCGGCACCCGGCTCCTGGTCTGCCATGTGTGTGAGTGGCAGTCGGGCCAGCAGGCGCCCAGGCCGATGTACGAGAGCGGTGACGCCACCAAGGCCGACCTCCGGATCGGGCCTGAGCGGGTGGTGGGCGCCGCGCTGGACCAGCTCCGGAGGCACCATCCGGACCTGGCCGTGACCGGGGCGATCGGCACCGGCAACCCCACCCGCGGCCTGCTGACTGTCGGCAAGGAGGCGGCCCTGATCGTAGTGGGCGCTCGCGGTGTCGACGGGTTCGCCGGACTGCTCATGGGATCGGTCAGCGGTCAGGTAGCCGAACACGCGAGCTGCCCGGTCGTGGTGGTCCGCGCGGCTCGGGCCGGCGCAGCCGACGTCGTCGTCGGCATCGACGGCTCACCGGAGTCCGCGCACGCGCTGGAGCTCGGGCTCGAACAGGCGCGACGGACCGGTGGCGCCCTCATTGCGCTGCACGCCTACCGGCTCCCGCCCGTGGCCGCGGCCTATGCCCCCGAGCCCGGGGTGAACACGACCTCGCACCGCGAGCTCGCTGAGCGCACGCTGACCGCGGCACTCGGTGAGGTCGAGGCCGCCAACCCGGACGTCAAGATCGAACGGCGGGTCCAGCACGGGCCGGCGGCCCGCCTGCTCCTGGCCGCCGCAGCGGACGCCGCGGTGCTGGTGGTCGGCGCACGGGGCCTCGGGGGCTTCACCGGGCTGGTCGTCGGTTCGGTCAGCCAGCAGGTGCTTCGGCACGCGCACTGCCCGGTCCTGGTCACCCGCTGACCCGACCCGGTCGCCCGGCGGGCCGACCCGATGACGAGCCCGCGGAAGCCGCCGACCGGACCGGTCGGCGGCTTCGGCGTGGACAAGCCCTGTCGCCGTACGGCCCAAAGGCCTCGCCATTTCGGCTCGGGGCACGTTCACGGCCTTTCGACCCTGTCCGGACGGGCGGTGGGCGTCGAGTGTGGAGGCATCGACACCCGCATCGATCGAGGAGGTCCCCATGCGCGCGCTGGTCTACCACGGAGCCGGCAAGAAGGACTGGGAGCTGGTGCCCGACCCGGCCATCGTCGATCCCACCGACGCCATCATCAA
>DATDKW010000479.1:0-15801 GCA_036519715.1 Mycobacteriales bacterium | reverse complement strand
GTCGCCGGGACGGGCGGCCACCCCGGTCGTGTCGTCCTGGAGCCGGCTCCCGTCGCCGGGGCGGGGGGCCGCCGAGGTCGGGTCGCCGCGGAGCCGGTCCGCGCGGCGGCCGGCGGGCCGCGGGGAGCGGGTCGGCTGGGTGTGGGGCGGCGTCGCGGCCGGGACCGCGTTGGGCGCGGGGCTGGACCGGGCCGTGGGCGGCCTCGACGGCAAGCCGGCGCTGTTCCTGCTGGTGATCTTCACGCTGCCGTTCTGGGACCGGCTGCCGGCGCGGCTCCCGGCCCGGCTGGCGACCCTGGCCGGCCTGCTCGTGGCCGTGGCCGCGGCCTGGCTGGCGATCGCGCCGGCCCGCCCCGAGGCCTGGTGGCGGGGCGAGCTCTCCTTCGGGCTGGCCTGCGCGATCGTGGGAACGGTGCACGCGCTGGCGACCGCAGGCCGTACGGTGGAGCCGTGAAGTCCGCCGCCATTTACACTGCGGGCCGGATCGTGGTCTTCGCCGTGCTGGCGGGCCTGCTCTGGCTGGTGGGCCTGCGCGGGTTCCTGCTGGTGTTCGCCGCGCTGCTGCTCAGCATCCCGGTGTCCTACTTCCTCCTGGCCCGCCAACGCAACGCGCTGGCCGCCGACGTCGAGCGCAGGGTCACCAGCCGGCAGGCCCGCCGCCAGGACCTGCGCTCGCAGCTGCGCGGGGACGACGACAAGCCCGCATGAGGGTCACCACCCGGGGTTGCCCGCCGGTGCGCAGGGTATGAGCGCACCAAGGTTCGACGCGCTCCCTGGAAGGACAATCATGACCCACCCAGCCCCCACGGGCGGGGACGAACGCCCTGACCCCCTCGCGGTGGACGAGACGCCGCCGCCCGCGACGCCCCCGGCCGCGGCCTACGACTCGACCGAGCTGCTCGAGCCGACCCCGGCGTACGACTCGCTGGCCCAGGAAACCGCCCTGTCCACCACGGAGGACAAGGCGCTGACCCCGGAGACGGACTACGCGCTGGCGCCGAACCCGGGCCAGTCCGGGCCGATGGGCCAGATCAAGGCGTTCGCGACGGACAAGCCGGCCCTGTTCCTGGGCCTGGCTCTCGCGGCCGGCTGGCTGGTCGGCAAGATCTTCTCGTCCTCCGATGACGACGACTGACCCGAGAGCTGAGGTGACGGACGTGGTGCAAGCTGGAGAGCCGGAAGCGAAGGCGAGGGCAGCGGCGACGTCGCCGGGGCAGCTCGCTTCCGAGGTCGCCAAGGACATGTCGACCCTGGTCCGCCAGGAGGTCGCGCTGGCCAAGGCCGAGCTGCAGCAGGAGGCGAAGACGGCCGGCACGGCGGTCGGCGCGTTCGGCGGCGCCGGTTTCGCCGGTTACTTCGTGCTGGTGTTCCTGTCGCTGGCCGCGATGTACGCGCTCGACTCGGTCATGCCCATCGGCTGGGCCGCGCTGATCGTGGCCGGCGTGTGGCTGGTCATCGCGGCCGTGCTGGCCGTGGTCGGCCGCAAGAAGCTGAAGGACTTCAACCCGAAGCCCGAGCGCACCATCGAGACCGTGAAGGAGGACGTCCAGTGGGCGAAGACCCGGAACAGCTAGAGCGCGAGATCGAGGCGACCCGGGCCAAGCTCGGCCAGGACATCGACGCCCTCGAGGAGAAGATCAACCCGAAGAAGGTCGCGCACCGCCAGGTCGAGTCGGCCAAGGAGAAGGCGGTCGAGGTCAAGGACAAGGTGCTGGCCAAGGCGACCGAGGCCAAGGAGAAGGCCGCGGCCAAGGCGGGCGAGGCCAAGGAGACCGTGGCGGCCAAGGCCGGGGAGGCCAAGGACACGGTGGCGGCCAAGGCCGGGGACGCCAAGGACACGGTGACGCCGTCCTCCTCCGACGGGGCCCACTCCGCCGACAGCGGGCCGGGCCTGGGCCAGAAGGTCGCCGGGCTGGCCGGCACGGTCAAGGAGAAGGCCGCGCCGCTGATCGGCACGGCCAAGGAGAAGGCCACGCCGCTGGTCGAGAAGGCCGGCCCGATGGCGAGCCAGGTCAAGGAGAAGGCCGCCGTACGGTCCGGGCTGGACCCGGCCACCGCCGACACCCGCCAGGTCGCGGTCGCGACCGCCGGCGATGCCTGGGCCACCCTGCAGGAGCAGACCCGGCGCAACCCGGTCCTGGTCGGTGCGGTCGCCTTCGCGCTCGGGGTCGTGCTCGGCCGCTGAGTTCCCGGTGACGCCCGGGGCCGCTGCGGTCCCGGGCGTCGTCGTATCCGGTGCGCCCGCGCCGACGGCTATCGCAGGGCGGCGCGGATCAGCGGCAGCTGCAGGGGGACCCGGGCCCAGCAGCCGGCAGCGACGGCGACCCGGGTCGGGGTGGTGCGGCGGCGGGCCCGGGCGGTCGTGTCCAGGGCCATCTGCACGTTGCCCGGCAGCACCGCGACCAGCAGGGCGGCGCTGGCCGGGCCGGCCCAGCGCCGCCGGGTCAGCAGGCCGGCCGCGCAGACGAGCTCGGCCACGCCGCTGCCGTAGACCAGGGCCCGCGGGCCGGGCAGCCGCGGCGGGATCAGCGGCTGGAAGACCTGCGGCCGCACCAGGTGGAGGGTCCCGCTGGCGGCGAAGGCGGCGGCGATGTGCCGGGAGTCCATCGGCCGAGCGTACGGGCGCAACGCCGGGGCGCCGGGGACCGTCCTCCTGCGGGAGACTGGGTGGTGTGGGAGGGACGCGGTGACCGGCATCGGCGAGCGGGACGGGACACCCCGGCTGGGGGCGGTCACGCCGCTGGAGCCGGGCGACCCACCCCGGGTCGGGCGGTACGTGCTGTCCGGGCGGCTCGGCGCCGGCGGGATGGGCACCGTGTACCTGGCCCGCGCTGAGGGCGGCGGTCCGCTGGTCGCGGTCAAGGTCGTGCACCCGGAGCTGGCCGGCGACCCGGAGTTCCGGGCCCGGTTCGCGGACGAGGTGGCGGCGGCCCGGCGGGTCGCGCCGTTCTGCACGGCTCGGGTGGTGGACGCGGACCCCTCGGCGGCATCGCCGTACCTGGTCACCGAGTTCGTTGACGGTGTGCCGCTGAGCGTGGCGGTGGCGGACGGCGGGCCGTTGGACGAGTCGACGCTGCACGGTGTGGCGTTGGGAGTCGCGGCGGCGCTGTCGGCCGTGCACGCGGCCGGTGTCGTGCACCGCGACCTGAAGCCGGGCAACGTGCTCCTGTCGCTGTCCGGACCGCGGGTGATCGACTTCGGCATCGCCCGGGCCCTGGACGTGGCCCGGCAGCACACCCAGGCCGGGATGCTGGTCGGCACGCCCGGCTGGATGGCGCCGGAGCAGTTCCGGGGCGGGGCGGTCGGGCCGGCTTCGGACGTGTTCAGCTGGGGCAGCCTGGTCGCGTACGCGGCGACCGGGCAGAACCCGTGGGCGGCCGGGGAGTCGGGGCCGTCGCTGCCGCCGGCCGACCAGGCCCACCGGATCCTGCACGGCACCCCGACGCTGGACGGGCTGGCCGGGCCGCTGCGGCGGCTGGTCGAGTCCGCGCTGGTCAAGGATCCGGCCCGGCGGCCGACGGCCCGGCAGCTGGTGGACGCGCTGCTGGGCGGGCCGGCGGGGGGCGACCCGACCCGGGCCGCGGTGACGGCCCTGCAGCGCACCTGGACCGGGCCCGTGCCGGGCGGTCCCCGGCGGATGGCCGCCGGGCCCGTGGGGGCGCCTCCGGGGCCGCCGCCGTGGTCCCGGCCGTCGTCGTCGCCCGGACCCGGTCGGCCCGGCGCACCCCCCAGGCCCACCCGGGTCGGACCCGGGCTGCCCCCGGCCGGCCCGGCCGGGTCCGGGATGCCGGCCGCGCCCGGCCCCGGCAGCCCGCCCGCCGGGCCCAGCTCGGCCGGCCCCGGCGGACTGGCCGGCGGGCCCAGGTCGGCCGGGCCGGGCAGTCCGGCCGGCTGGAGCAGCCAAGGCGGCCCGGCCGGCCGGCGTGGCCAGGACGGCCTGGGCGGCGCCGGCGGCCGGGGTGGCCAGGACGGCCCGGGCGGCGCCGGCGGCCGGAGTGGCCAGGACGGTCCGGGCGGCCGGGGTGGCCAGGACCGTGGGTTCGGCGCTTCGGAGACGCGGGCGTTGCCGGCCCGACACCCCGAGCCCACGCGCCACCTGCCGCCGACCGCTGCGCCCGGACCGCAACCGGCCGGGCCGCCGGCCCCCGCGCCCGCTCCCAAGGCCCGCAGGACCCTGCGCCGCCGTACCGCAGCCGCCGGCCCGGCCGACGCACCGCCGACGCCGCCGCCGGCCGCCCCGCGCAAGCGCCGCTGGTACCGACGCAAGCGCCTGGTCATCCCGCTCGGCCTGCTCACGCTGATCGTGCTGCTGTCCAACCGCGGCGACAGCACCGGCCCGCCGGGCGGCAACAGGCTCGGCGCCCCGGTCCGCGACGGCAATCTGGAGTTCGTGGTGACCCGGGTCCGCTGCGGCGTCCCCCAGGTCGGCAGCGGCCTGGTCAAGCGCACCGCCAAGGGGCAATACTGCCTGGCCGACGTACGGGTGAAGAACGTCAAGGACGACGCCCGCACGCTCTACGAGCCGTTCGAGAAGCTGGTCGACTCGGCCGGCCACAAGCACGGCGCCGACATCAGCATGCGGCTGGTCCTGCGCGACCAGACCCTGTGGGACAAGGTCGAGCCGGGCCGGCAGGTCAGCGGCACGATGGTGTTCGACATCCCGCGCGACGCCGAGCCGGCGGCCCTGGAGCTGCACGACGGGCCGGTGTCCGGCGGCGTCACCGTCCCGCTGCCGTAGCTACGCTGGCGCGCATGGCCGATTCCGAGCTGTCCGCGCTGGTCGGCGGGGCCGAGGTGGTGCCGCTGTCGGGCGGCTACTCGGGCGAGACCTATCTGGTCACCGGGGCCGGCGAGCAGGCCGTCCTCCGGCTGTACGCCCGGCAGCCGGAGCGGGCCGCGATCGACCAGGCGCTGCTGGAGCGGCTGCGCGGGCTGCTGCCGGTGCCGCGGGTGCTGGAGGCGGTGACCGTGCCGGCCGGCACCGACCGGCCGCCGTTCCTGCTGCTGGAGGCCTTGCCGGGGGACCGGCTGGACGTGGTGCTGCCGGCCGCGGACGAGCCGTTGCGGCGGCGGCTGGCCGAGGCCGTGACCGGGGTGCTGGTGCTGCTGGCGACCGAGCGGATGCCGCGGGCCGGGTTCTTCGCCGACGCCAGCCTGGAGCCGGTGGCGTTCCCGCCCGGGTCCGGTGACCAGGCCGGCTTCCTGGAGGCTCACCTGGGCGCGCGCTGGTTCGCCGGGCTGACCGACGACGAGCGGTCCGGGCTGCGCGCGGTGGCCCGGCGGGCCGCCGCCGCAGCCGCCCGGGTCGGCCGGATCGCTCTCGTGCACGCCGACTTCAACCCCAAGAACCTGCTCGTCGACCCGGCCACCGGCGGCGTCACCGGCGTCCTGGACTGGGAGTACGCGTACGCCGGGGCGCCGCTGGCCGACGTCGGCAACTTGCTCCGGTTCGCCGAGGACGACGTCTTCGACCGTGCAGTGGCGGCGGCGTACGCGGAGCGGGCCCCGGACGTCCCCGAGGACTGGCTGGAGGTCGCCCGCGCCCTCGACCTCTACTCGCTGATCGACCTCGCGTCCCGGGAGGCGCCGGCCAACCCGGTCGTCGCCGGCGCCCGCCGGCTCCTCCTGGCCACCGCCCGCACCCGCACCCTGGCCGCCCACCGCCCCGACCCGACCGCCTGAGCGGTCACACCGGGCCGGACGGGCTCAGCCGAGGCCGCAGGCGGAGTTGACGTCGACGGGGGACGAGGACGCGGTCGTCTTCGTGCCGGAGCTGCCGGGCTTGGGCGAGGCGCCGGTGGTCGGCCGGGGGGCGGCCGAGGTGGTCGGCGTGGGGGCCGCGGAGGTGGCCGGCGCCGGTGCGATGGCCTCCTGGACCAGGCGCCGGATCTTGGTGTAGTCCGGGTTCCCGGTGCTGATCACCGGCGGCACGAACGCGAGGCTGCGGATCGACGACGCCTTGTGCATCTTGTCGCCGAGCTCGATCAGGTCCGGCAGCACCGAGCGCGGGATGTCGGTCTCGGCCAGCCTCTTGGTGGCCGAGGACAGCTCCTGGAAGTGCTTGAGCACGGTCACCGGGGTGGCCTGCCGGACCATCGCGCCGATCAGGCAGCGCTGCCGCAGCATCCGGTCGTAGTCGGTGCCGTCCCGGCGGGACCGCGCGTACCACTGCGCGTCCGAGCCCTTGAGCTTGCGGGTGCCCGGCTCCAGGTAGCCCACCGGCGGCACCCGGGTGCCGTCCGCGAGCAGGCCGCCGATCGGCAGCCGCTGGGTGATGGTGACGGTCACGCCGCCGATCGCGTCGACGAACTCGTTGAAGCCCTCGAGGTTCACCATCGCGTAGTAGTCGATCGGGATGCCGAGGATGTACGACACGACCTGCTTGACGCCCTCGGCGCCGCGGTCGCGGGCGCCCTTCAGCAGGTCGGGCTTCACCGTGACGGCCTCGTAGACGGCGTTGAGCAGGCCGTCGTTGCCGGCCAGGCCGTTGGGGTAGGCGTCCTGCAGCGGTCCGGGCGGGAACGGGATCTGCTGCAGGTTGCGGGGCAGGCTGAACAGCGTGACGCCGCCGGTGTGGGTGTCGATCCGGGCCGCGACCACGCTGTCGGTGCGCACCCCGGTGCGGTCCGGGCCGGCGTCGCTGGCCAGCAGCAGGATCGTCACCTCGTCCCGCCCGGCAAACGGCTCCTTGCCCGAGCCGCCGCCGCCCCGCCCGGACGCGAGCCCGGAGCTCGGGTCCTCGTCCGGGAACAGGTTGGTGACCAGGTCCCGCTGCAGGTACGCGTAGCGCGCGACCGCGACCGGCGGGGCCGCGACCAGCAGGCTCAGCACGGCCAGGCCCAGGATCACGGCCACCTGGGCCAGCCCGGTGGTCCGGACCGGACCGAGCACCCGGTAGGACCCGGTGACGAGCACCACCCAGGCCAGGGCGACGAGCAGCGCGCCGGCGATGATCACGGTCAGCCAGCCCGGCTGCACGGCCAGTTGCAGCAGCCGGGTACGCGAGGTGGTCAGCGCCAGCACGATCACGGTGACCAGCAGCGCGACCGCGACCGAGGCGATCCCGATCGCCGCCCGGCGGCGGCCGGCGATCCAGTGCGCGAGACCCGGCAGCACGGCGGAAGCCCAGGTCAGAGCCATCGAACGACCCGGCGGGCGACCTGCGGACCTGGGTGAGGGATGCGCGTGCATCTGTCAGGTCCACCCTTTCCCGGGCCGGCGGCCCCTCGACAACCTACCCGCCGAGCTTGCGTCCAACAGATCGGTCAGGATGATTCCGTGACCCGGGCCTCGTTGGAGAAGCAGCCGCAGGACGTCGCCGCCATGTTCGATGGCGTCGCCCGCCGATACGACCTCACGAACACCGTCCTGTCCGGGGGCCTGGACCGCGGCTGGCGGCGGGCCACCGGGGAGGCGCTCGCGCTCCGGCCCGGGGACACGGTGCTCGACCTCGCCGCCGGCACCGCGGTGTCCACGGTACAGCTCGGATCTTCCGGCGCCACCGCTGTGGCCTGCGACTTCTCCCTGGGAATGCTCAAGGCAGGCAAAGCCCGGGGGCGGTCGGTGCCGCTCGTCGCGGGGGACGCACTGGCGCTTCCGTTCCGTGACGGCGCGTTCGACGCGACCACCATCTCGTTCGGGCTGCGCAACGTCGCCGACGTGGACGCGGCGCTGCGGGAGCTGGCCCGGGTCACCCGGTCCGGCGGCCGGCTGGTGATCTGCGAGTTCAGCCGGCCGACGTGGGCGCCGTGGCGCACGGTCTACACCGAGTACCTGATGCGGGCGCTGCCGGCGGTCGCCCGCACCGTCAGCAGCAACCCGGACGCGTACGTCTACCTGGCCGAGTCGATCCGGGCCTGGCCGGACCAGGCCGCGCTGGCCGGCCGCATCACCGCGGCCGGCTGGCGGCAGGTGGCCTGGCGCAACCTCACCGGCGGCATCGTCGCCCTGCACCGGGCGACGAAGGCCTAGCGCCGGCACAGCACGGCGGCCGGGCTCCCCGCAGGACCCGGCCGCCGGAAAGTACGGGCTAAGAGACCGAGACGACCGGCTCGCCCGACTCGGCGCCGGCGTCCTCCATGTCCTCGGCCAGCCGGAGGGCCTCCTCGATCAGCGTCTCCACGATCAGCGCCTCCGGCACGGTCTTCACGACCTGCCCGCGGACGAAGATCTGGCCCTTGCCGTTGCCGGACGCGACCCCGAGGTCGGCCTCCCGGGCCTCGCCCGGGCCGTTGACGACGCAGCCCATGACCGCCACCCGCAGCGGCACCGTCATTCCGTCCAGCCCGGCCGTGACCTTCTCGGCCAGCGTGTAGACGTCGACCTGGGCCCGCCCGCAGGATGGGCAGGACACGATCTCCAGCTTCCGCGGCCGCAGGTTGAGCGACTGCAGGATCTGGATGCCGACCTTGACCTCCTCGACCGGCGGCGCGGACAGCGAGACCCGGATCGTGTCGCCGATGCCCTGGGACAGCAGCGCCCCGAACGCGGTCGCCGACTTGATCGTGCCCTGGAACGCCGGCCCGGCCTCGGTCACCCCGAGGTGCAGCGGGTAGTCGCAGGCCTCGGCCAGCAGCTGGTACGCCCGGACCATGACGACGGGGTCGTTGTGCTTGACCGAGATCTTGAAGTCGCGGAAGTCGTGCTCCTCGAACAGCGCGGCCTCGTTGAGCGCGGACTCGACCAGCGCCTCCGGCGTGGCCTTGCCGTACTTGGCCAGGAGCCGCTTGTCCAGGGACCCGGCGTTGACCCCGATCCGCAGCGACACCCCGGCGGCCTGCGCGGCCCGGGCGATCTCGCCGACCCGGTCGTCGAAGGCCTTGATGTTGCCCGGGTTGACCCGGACCGCGGCGCAGCCGGCGTCGATGGCCGCGAAGACGTACTTGGGCTGGAAGTGGATGTCCGCGATCACCGGGATCTGCGACTTGCGGGCGATGGCCGGCAGCGCCTCGGCGTCGTCCTGGGACGGCACCGCGACCCGGACGATGTCGCAGCCGGCCGCGGTCAGCTCCGCGATCTGCTGCAGGGTCGAGTTCACGTCCGCGGTGAGCGTCGTGGTCATCGACTGCACGGAGACCGGGGCGTCCCCGCCGACCAGCACCGACCCGACCTTGATCTGCCGGGACTTGCGCCGCGGTGACAGCACCGGCGGCGGTAGTGCGGGCATGCCCAGCGAGATGCCGGTCATCGTGCGCTCCGTTCGACCATCTGAGGTGCCGCGGCCACCTCGGCCGCGGAGTTCTTGTGCAGCGCCCGCAGGGCGAGCGCGGCGATCGCGGTCGGGTTGAGGCCGGCCGCGGCCCGGACGTCGGCCGGCTTGCCGTGGTCCAGGAACCGCTTCGGCAGCCCGACCGTACGCAGCGGCACGTCGACGTCGGCGTCCTCCAGCACCCGGGCCACCCCGCTGCCGGCGCCACCGGCCCGGCTGGAGTCCTCGACCGTGACGACCAGCTTGTGCCGGGCCGCCAGCGGGACCAGGGCCGGGTCGAGCGGGCTGACCCAGCGCGGGTCGACCACGGTCACCCCGACCTCCTGCTCGGCCAGCAGCGCGGCCGTGCCCAGGCTGACCGGGGCGACCGCGCCGAAGGACACGATCAGCACGTCCTCGCCGCCGGCCCGGTGCAGCACGTCCATCCCGCCGGCCCGGTCGACGGCCGGGATCTCGGCCGGCACGTCGCCCTTGGGGAACCGGACCGCGGTCGGCCCGTCGGAGATCGCCACCGCCTCGCGGAACAGCTCCCGCAGCCGCTCGCCGTCGCGGGGCGCGGCCAGCCGCAGGCCCGGGATCAACCCGAGCAGGGTCAGGTCCCACATGCCGTTGTGGGAGGCGCCGTCGTCGCCGGTCACGCCCGCCCGGTCCAGCACGAACGTCACGGCCTGGTTGTGCAGGGCCACGTCCATCAGGGCCTGGTCGAAGGCTCGGTTGACGAACGTCGCGTAGATCGCGATCACCGGGTGCAGCCCGCCGAAGGACAGCGCCGCGGCCGAGGTCACCGCGTGCTGCTCGGCGATGCCCACGTCGTACACGCGGTCGGGGTGGGCCGCGGCGAACGGGGCCAGCCCGGTCGGCTCCAGCATCGAGGCCGTGATCGCCACGACATCTGGCCGCTGCTCGCCGACCACGCACAGCTCGTCGCTGAACACCGAGGTCCAGGACCGGCCGGCGACCGGCTTGCCCGGCCCGGCCGGCTTGACCGGGCGGACCTGGTGCAGCCGGTCCAGGTCGTTGCCCTCGGCCTCGGCGTAGCCGCGGCCCTTCTCGGTCATGCAGTGCACGATCACCGGGCCGCCGAAGTTGCGGGCCGCGGTCAGCGCGGCCTCGACCGCCTCCACGTCGTGCCCGTCGACCGGGCCGACGTACTTGAGGCCGAGATCCTCGAACATGCCCTGCGGCGCGATGAAGTCCTTCAGGCCCTTCTTGGCGCCGTGCATGGCGCCGTAGACCTTGTCGCCGACGACGGGGGCGCTGCGCACGGTGCGCTTGCCCCACTCCAGGAAGCCCTCGTAGCCCTTGCTGGTGCGCAGGGTGGCGAGGTGGTCGGCCAGCCCGCCGATGGTCGGCGCGTACGACCGGGTGTTGTCGTTGACGACGATGATCACCGGCCGGTCCTTGGCCGCGGCGATGTTGTTCAGCGCCTCCCAGCACATTCCGCCGGTGAGCGCGCCGTCGCCGACCACGGCGACCACGCGGCGGTTCTCGCCCCGGAGCTGGTGGGCCTTGGCCAGCCCGTCGGCCCAGCTCAGCGCCGTGGACGCGTGCGAGCTCTCGTTGATGTCGTGCTCGGACTCGGCCCGCGACGGGTAGCCGGACAGCCCGCCGGCCTGCCGCAGCCGGTCGAAGCCCGCGGCCCGGCCGGTGATGATCTTGTGCACGTACGCCTGGTGGCCGGTGTCCCAGACGATCCGGTCGACCGGGGAGTCGAAGACGCGGTGCAGCGCCAGCGTCAGCTCGACCACGCCGAGGTTGGGGCCGAGGTGGCCGCCGGTCCTGGTCACCTCGGCGACCAGGAACTCCCGGATCTCCGCGGCCAGGCGGTCCAGGTCGGCCCGGGACAGCCCGCGCAGGTCGGCCGGTGTCCGGATCGAGTCCAGCAGGCTCATTCGCTCCTCCTCGGCCGGTCGACCCGGCGCCTTCCCGGCCGTTCGCCGGCTCGCGGACCTCCGGCGGGAGCGAGGTCCGCTCCGGGCCGGGTCCGCGCCGCCGTGGCGATCGGCGCCCTGTGGTTCCGGCGGCACGCGCCGGACGTCATCCCTGTCCCTGCGGGACGGTCCGCGCACGGCGGCGGGATCGTCCCCCGTTCATCCCGCCGTTGCACCAGAACCTCCACCACGACGACTCCACCGTACGCTCCGAGCGGTGTCCGGCCTGGCCGCAGGCGTGGCGACGGCCGGTTGGTGGTGTGGTGTCCGCCACGCCGGAGGCCGGTGCGGTGGCCGAGGCGGGTCCCGCATGACATGCCCGCGAAGTGTGCCACCGATCGGGCCGGAGTCCTCCCCGCGCGCACAGTCTCTTCACCAGTCCTATACTTCGTGAACACATTCACAAGCGCCTACCGGAGCAGCCGATGTCTGAGGAACGAGACGCCGACGTGATCGTCGTCGGCGCCGGGCCGGCCGGCTCCACCGCGGCGTACTGCCTGGCCCAGGCCGGGCTCGACGTCCTGCTGCTGGAGAAGACCGCCTTCCCGCGGGAGAAGGTGTGCGGCGACGGCCTGACCCCGCGGGCGGTGCACAGCCTCATCGGCATGGGCGTGCCCACCGACGAGAAGGACGGCTGGACCCGCAACAAGGGCCTGCGGGTCGTCGGCGGCGGCCTGACCCTGGAGCTGCCCTGGCCGGAGCTGGCCTCCTGGCCGGACTACGGGCTGGTCCGGCCGCGGCTGGACTTCGACGAGACGCTGGTCCGGCACGCGGTCAAGGCCGGCGCCCGGCTGCGCGAGCAGGTCACGGTGACCGCCCCGGTGCTGGACGAGCGCACCGACCGGGTCGTCGGCGTCGAGGCCAGGACCCCGGACGGCCCGGTCCGGCTGCACGCGCCGCTGGTGCTGGCCGCGGACGGCGTCTCCGGCCGGCTGGCGCTCGCGCTCGGCATCGCCAAGCGGGACGACCGGCCGATGGGCGTCGCGGTCCGGCGCTACTACACCAGCCCCCGCAGCCACGACGACCACCTCGAGTCCTGGCTGGAGCTCTGGCACACCGAGCCGGACGGCACGAGGATCCTCATGCCCGGGTACGGCTGGATCTTCGGCGTCGGCGACGGCACCTCCAACGTCGGCCTGGGCATCCTCAACTCCTCCACGGCGTACCAGTCGACGGACTACCGGAAGCTGCTGGCCAACTGGCTCGGCGGCCTGCCCGAGGAGTGGGGCTACACCGAGGACAACGCGACCGGGCCGGTCCGCGGCGGCGGCCTGCCGATGGGCTTCAACCGCACCCCGCACTACTCCCGCGGCCTGCTGCTGGCCGGTGACTCGGCCGGCGCTGTCAACCCGTTCAACGGCGAGGGCATCGCGTACGCGATGGAGACCGGGAAGCTGGCGGCCGAGCACGTGGCCCAGGCGCTGGCCCGCCCGGAGGGCCCCGGCCGGGAGAAGGCGCTGGCCGGTTACCCGTCCGCGCTCAAAGCCGAATATGGCGGGTACTACCGGCTCGGCGGCGTCTTCGTGAAGCTCATCGGCAACCCGCACGTCATGAAGATCGCCACCCAGCACGGGCTGCCCCGGCCACTGCTGATGAAGTTCGTCCTGAAGCTGATGGCCAACCTCACCGACCCCCGCGGCGGCGACGCCATGGACCGCGTCATCACCGCGCTGACCAGGCTCGCCCCCGCCGTCTGAACCGAGTTACCTACTCCGTAGTCTGCAACCGCCCGCCAAGGAGGGAGGCACCGGCGATGCTCTCGCCCTATGTCCCGATCGTGACGCTGTTCGCGCTCGCCGCCGCGTTCGCGGTCTTCTCGGTGACCGCCGCTCCGTACGTCGGGCCCCACCGCTACAACCGCGCCAAGATGGACTTCTACGAGTGCGGCATCGAGCCGACGCCGCAGCCGGCCGGCGGCAGCCGCTTCCCGGTGAAGTTCTACCTGACCGCGATGCTCTTCATCGTCTTCGACATCGAGACGATCTTCCTCTACCCGTGGGCCGTGGCCAGCAAGAACCTCGGCATCCTGGGGCTGGTGGAGATCGTCCTGTTCATCGCCACCGTGTTCATCGCGTACGCCTACATCTGGCGCCGCGGTGGGCTCGACTGGGATTAGAGGTCTGGCATGGGACTGGAAGAGAAGATCCCCAGCGGCGTGCTGCTCACCAGCGTCGAGAAGATCGTCAACTGGAGCCGCAAGTCCTCGCTGTGGCCGGCCACCTTCGGGCTGGCCTGCTGCGCGATCGAGATGATGGCGGCCGGCGGCCCCAAGCACGATCTGGCCCGCTTCGGCATGGAGGTGTTCCGGGCCTCCCCGCGCCAGGCCGACCTGATGATCGTGGCGGGGCGGGTAAGCCAGAAGATGGCCCCGGTGCTGCGGCAGGTCTACGACCAGATGGCCGAGCCGAAGTGGGTGCTGGCCATGGGCGTGTGCGCGTCCTCCGGCGGCATGTTCAACAACTACGCGATCCTGCAGGGCGTCGACCACATCGTCCCGGTGGACATGTACCTTCCCGGCTGCCCGCCGCGGCCGGAGATGCTCATCGACTCGATCCTCAAGCTGCACGAGAAGATCCAGCACGAGCCGCTCGGCCCGAAGCGGGCGAAGCAGCTGGCCGGCGTGCGGACCGAGCTCGTCGCCTCCTCCGTGAAGTACGGGAAGTGAGATGACAGAGCCACACTCGGGTCCCGACAGCGGCGGGTCGCTGCCGGACCAGCGCCGGCCCGCCCCGGGCGAGTCCGCCCCGGGGATGGTGCACCGCGGCTCCTTCGGCGCCCACGGGTCCGGCGACACCTCCGGCTTCGGCGGCCTGGTCCGCCGGCCCTGGGCCCCGGTCCCGGCCGAGCGGCCGTACGGGGAAGGCTTCGACGAGGTCGTCGACGCGCTGATCGCGGCCTACCCGGACTTCGAGGACGCGGTGCCCGCGGTGATCGTGGACCGCGGCGAGCTGACCCTCACCGTGCTGCCCGACCACCTGGTGGACGTCTGCCGGGCGCTGCGGGACGACCCGGCGCTGCGGTTCGAGCTGTGCGTGTCGGTGTCCGGCGTCGACTACCTCGGCACCCCGGACCGGCTGCACTCGGTCGTGCACCTGACCTCGATGACCTACCGGCGCAAGATCCGGCTCGAGACCTCGGTGCCGCTGGACGACCCGCACATCCCGTCCATCACGTCCGTCTACCCGACTGCCGACTGGCAGGAGCGGGAGGCCTGGGACATGTTCGGGATCATCTACGACGGCCACCCGGCGCTGACCCGGATCCTCATGCCGGACGACTGGGAGGGCCACCCCCAGCGCAAGGACTACCCGCTCGGCGGCGTGCCCGTGCAGTACAAGGGCGCCTCGATCCCGCCGCCGGACGAGCGGAGGAACTACTCGTGAGCAGGAGCGCGGGCACATGCCGCTGACGGACGAGACCCGGACGGCCGCACGGGAGATCATCTCCCGCTATCCCCGGTCGCGGTCGGCGCTGCTGCCGATGCTGCACCTGGTGCAGTCCGAGGACGGGTACGTCTCCCCCGAGGGCGTCCGGTTCTGCGCCGAGGAGCTCGGCCTGACCAAGGCCGAGGTCGGCGCGGTGGCGACGTTCTACACGATGTACAAGCGGCGGCCCACCGGCGACTACCTGGTCTCGGTCTGCACCAACACGCTGTGCGACGTGCTCGGCGGGGAGCAGATCTACGAGGCGCTGTCCGAGCACCTCGGGGTGGGCCACGACCAGACCACCGCGGACGGCAAGATCACCCTGGAGCACGCGGAGTGCCTGGCCGCCTGCGACTACGCGCCGGTGGTGACGGTCAACTACGAGTTCTTCGACCAGCAGTCGACGGAGTCGGCGATGGACCTGGTCGAGGACCTGCGGGCCGGGCGGCTGCCGATGCCGACCCGGGGGGCCGCGCTGTGCACGTTCAAGGAGATCAGCCGGCAGCTGGCCGGCTTCATCGACGAGCGGCCGGGCGCGCTGGAGGCCGGCCCGGCCGGGGAGCCGACGCTGATCGGCAACCGGCTGGCCGTGCGCAACGGCGAGACCGCACCGTCGTACGACGACCCGACGCCGCTGGACACCCCGGCCGAGCCGGCTCCGGCCGCGGCGGCCGGGGCGGGCGCGCCGCCGGCGGCCCCGGCCCCGACCGAGGGGGAGCGGCCCGCGGCCGCCACCACGCCGGCCGAGGAGTCGGCCGCGGCCGGCACCGCCCGCTACGGCGGCCCGCCGGACAAGGCCTCCAGCGGCGGCGCCGAGGGCGGCCAGGGCCTGCAGACGGCGGCCTCCGACCCCGACAACGCGATGGGGGCGGAGAAGGAGGCCGAGGGCGCCCAGGCCGGCTCGACCGGCCCGGACACCCCGACCGAGCCCGGTCCGGAGGTCGGCTCGGGCACCGGCCCGGCCACGTCCGCGTCGGGCGACACCGCCGGCCCCGGCGCCGGCTCGCCGACCGAACCGGGGAAGCCCGGCGCGACCGACGCACCGACCGCGTCCGCGGACGGCTCCGCCGCCGCCGACCGTCCCACTCCCACGAACCGCGGTCGCAAGACCCGACGCAAGGAGGGCTGAGCCGTGCCGCTGACCCCGGTGCTGACCAAGCGGTGGCTGTCGCCCCGCTCCTGGACGCTGGAGACGTACGAGAAGCTCGAGGGCTACCAGGGCCTGCGCAAGGCCCTG
>DATDKW010000478.1:0-7815 GCA_036519715.1 Mycobacteriales bacterium | reverse complement strand
CCCCCCCCCACCGGACGGGTCCGGATCGCGACACCGCCGCCGCCCGCGGTGTCTCCGGCAGCCCGCGCGGGTGCGGCCGTCGCCTCGGTCCCGGACAACCCGCCGACGTAGGACAGGTAGCCCGGTACCAGCGGCAGCACGCACGGCGACAGGAAGCTGACCACGCCGGCCACCGCGGCCACCCCGGCCGCGGCGATCAGCGGGCCGTCGGTGACGGTCCGGACGAAGGTGTCGGCGATCCCGCTCACGTCTCCGCCGCCAGCCTGGTCACCACGGGCTGGATGTCCTCGCGGACCAGCGCCGAGACGTACACCGCGGCGACCCGGCCCTTCCGGTCGATGATGATGGTGAAGGGGAAGCCGGCCACCCGCAGGTCCCGGAAGGCCTGCACGGTCTTGCCCGGCTGGTCGAACAGGCTGGGGTACGAGATGGCGTGGTCCTTGAGGAAGTCCGCCGTGTCGGCCTCCCGGCGCTCCCGCACGGCCACGCCGATGAACTGGACGCGCTGCGCCTTCGTCGCCCGGTACGCCTTGTCGAAGTCGGGCGTCTCCACCCGGCACGGCGGGCACCAGGAGCCCCAGAAGTTGAGCACCACGACCTTGCCCGCCTGGGAGGCGAGGTTCCAGCCGCCACCGCCGACCAGGGTGCCGGTGACCGCCGGAGCCGGCTTGCGGTCCGGCGCGGCGATCACCTCGCCGGTCGGCGTGCCACTGACGAACCGGAACTCGCTGCCGGCGGTCTGGTCGACCGCGTCGGAACCGCCGGTGCAGGCGGCCAGGGCACTGAGGGACAGGGTCAGGAGGACGACGAGCAGGCGGGGAAACCGACGCACCACTCGAGTGTCACCCCAGGTCATGAGGCTCATGCACCCGGGGTCGTCCCGGGAGTCTCGGGACCGGCCGGCTCGCTGTAGACCACCGTGACGACGCGGTCGCGGTCGAAGGTGATGCTGGTCAGCGAGGCCAGCCCGCACTGCCGGTGCGTCGGCATGTGCGACAGCGGCTTGCGCTCAACCAGACGGCGCAGCGTCCAGATCGGCAGCTGGTGACTGACGCAGACGGCCTCGTGGCCCTCGGCTGCGTCCCGGGCGGCCCAGGCCGCGGCGAGCATGCGCGCCGCGATGCGCTGGTAGGGCTCGCCCCAGGACGGCCGGAACGGGTTGCGCAGCCTTGGCCAGGCCGACGGGTGGGCCCAGGCCCGGTCGCCCGGCCCGAACGGCTCGCCCTGGAAGGAGTTCTCCGCCTCCAGCAGCCGGTCGTCCAGGTGCACGGACAGTCCGAGGGCCTCCGCCAACGGGGCCGAGGTCTCCCGGGCCCGCTCCAGCGGCGACGAGACGAGGTAGGTGATGTCCCGGTCGATCAGCGCCTTGGCCGCCCGCTCGGCCATCCGGCGGCCCACCGGGGAGAGGTGGTAGCCGGGCAGCCGGCCGTACATGACGTGGTCGGGGTTGTGGACCTCGCCGTGCCGCAGCATGTGCACGGTCGTGAGGGTCATGCCGGCTCCTCGGTCGCGCTTCCGGCGGCCCGGGCCGCCTCCGGCAGGACGTCGCCGATCCGGTCCAGCACGGCGTCGCTGTGGGAAGCCGAGACGAACCAGGCCTCGTACGCGGACGGCGGCAGGTAGATCCCGCGGTCGAGCATGGCGTGGAAGAAGGCCGGATAGCGCCAGGCCTGCTGGCCGCGGGCGTCGTCGTAGTCCCGGACCTCGTCCTCGGTGAAGAAGACCGAGAACAGGCTCCCCGCCGTCTGCACCCGGTGCGGGACGCCTTCCTTGGTCAGGGCCTCGGCCACCATCCGGGCCACGGTCGAGGCCGCCGCGTCGACCCGCAGGTAGACCTCCTCGGTGCAGCCACGGAGGGTGGCCAGCCCGGCTGCGACCGCGACCGGGTTCCCGGACAGGGTGCCGGCCTGGTAGACGGGACCGGCCGGCGCCAGCCGCGACATCACCTCGGCGGACCCGCCGAACGCGGCCGCGGGCAGGCCGCCGCCCATCACCTTGCCGAACGTGAACAGGTCCGGCACGACCGGATCCAGGCCGTACCAGCCCGCCGGGGAGACCCGGAAGCCCGTCATCACCTCGTCCAGGATCAGGAGGGCACCATGCGCGGAGGTGATCCGCCGCAGCTCGGCGTTGAAGCCGTCGCGGGGCGGCACGACACCCATGTTGGCCGCGGCGGCCTCGGTGATCACGCAGGCGATCTCGTCACCGCGGGCGGCGAAGGCGGCCTCGACCGCGGCCACGTCGTTGTACGGCAGCACGATCGTGTCCTGGGCCTGCGCGCCGGTCACCCCCGGAGTGTCGGGCAGGCCCAGGGTGGCGACCCCCGAACCGGCCGCGGCCAGCAGTGCGTCCACGTGACCGTGGTAACAGCCGGCGAACTTCACCACCACGCTGCGCCCGGTCACCCCGCGGGCCAGCCGGATCGCCGACATGGTGGCCTCGGTGCCGCTGTTGACCAGCCGGACCTGCTCGACCGGCCCGACCCGGGCGACGATCTCCTCGGCCAGCTCGACCTCGCCCTCGGTCGGGGTGCCGAAGCTGGTGCCCTTCGCCGCCGCGTACGCCACGGCCTGGGTCACCGCCGGGTAGGCATGGCCGAGGATCATCGGCCCCCACGAGCAGACCAGGTCGACGTACTCGTTGCCGTCCGCGTCGTAGATGAGCGGGCCGGAGCCGGCGATCATGAAGCGGGGCGTGCCGCCGACCGCCCGGAAGGCGCGCACCGGCGAGTTCACCCCGCCGGGGATCACCGCCTGCGCCCGGTCGAACAGGGCTTCAGAGGCCGTGTCATGGGAGCTCACCACGCCAGTCTCCCAGTTGGCCGGACCGCGTGCGGGCTCGGGCGAGGTGGGGCCGGCGGACCCCCGAATATTGGTGCAGTTCGGTTCTCACCCGTCCGGGCGACAGGAACGCGGGTTAGGGTCGTCTGGGCCGGACGGACGCAGCGGACGGAGGACGAGCGGATGCGGAAAGCGGTACGGCGGCTTCGGCAGCTGCGCCTACCGGCGATGGCAGCACGACGGGGCCTGCCCCTCACGCTGGCCGCGTTCGCCGTGATCGGCGCCGCCTCGACCGCCGCGTCCGCGGACCGCCAGTCCACTCTGGACACTGCGCCGGCCGGGAGGACGATCCTGCCGCCGGCGGTGCCGCCGACCTACTCCTACCCCGGCTCGCTGCCGGGTGTGCCGTCCCTGCCGGGCGCGCCCTCGAACACGGCCGGATCCACCGCCGGCCCGGCCGGCGGGACGCCCAGCGGCGAGGCCGCGCCCGCGCTGGCCGCCAACGGCATCCCGGCCCGGGCCGTGCAGGCCTACCAGGCCGCCGCGACGTCGATGGCGAGCTGCGGCATCCCGTGGAGCCTGCTGGCCGCGATCGGCCGGGTCGAGTCCAACCACGGCCGGTTCGCCGGGGCCGCGCTGCTGGCCGACGGGCGGTCGGACCCGCCGATCGTCGGCATCCCGCTGGACGGACGCCCCGGGGTGGCCCAGATCGGCGACACCGACTCGGGCCGGTACGACGGGGACCTGACGCACGACCGGGCCGTCGGCCCGATGCAGTTCATCCCCGGCACCTGGGCGCTGTTCGCCACGGACGGGGACCGCGACGGGAAGTCCGACCCCTTCGACATCGACGACGCCGCCGCGGCCGCCGCGAAGTACCTCTGCCAGGCCGGCGGGGACCTGAGCACGGCGGCGGGCCAGCAGGACGCGGTCTACAGCTACAACCGGTCCGACTCGTACGTGTCGCTGGTGCTGGCGCTGTCCGCGGAGTACGCGGGCGGTGCGCCGGTGGACGACTCCCCGGCCCCGAACGGGTCGCCCGGGCCGCTGCCGCCGATCGCCACGCCGACGCTTCCGCCGGGCACCGTCGGCCCGCCGCCGGCCGCGACAGTGCCGCCCTCGGCATCGCCCAAGCCGAAGCCGAAGCCCACCACGGCCTCGCCGACGCCCGGCCGTCCGAGCCCGACGACGACCGCGCCCAGCCCGACCTCCTCGGCGCCCACGCCGACGACGTCGCCGACGACGTCGCCGACCCCGACGGTGACCCCGTCCAGCCCGACCCCGACGCCGTCGCCGACCTGCACGCCGGCCCCGACGCCGACCGCGACCCCGTCCGGTTCGGCCAGCGGCAACGCGGCCAGTGCGGCGAGCACTCCGACCGCCTCGGCGGCGTCGGCCGAGACCGCGTCCCCGGCCGGCACGACGTCGGCGTCCGCGGCGGCGGCCGGCACGACGTCGGCGTCCGCAGCGGCCACCGGCACGCCGACCCCGACGCCGAGTCCCACACTCCCGACCTGCCCGACGCCCTGACCGTCCGAGCAGGCGAACGCGCCGCGGATCGGTGATCTCGCGGCGCGTTCGGCGTACGGCGTGGTGACTAGCGGTGGACGCCGCCCCCGCTGCCGTCCCCACCCTGGTGACTCGACCCATCCATCAGTGTCTCCCTCAGCTCGCGAAGTAGCAGAGCGTAGTCGCCGCAACGGCCGACACGAAAGCCGGGCTGCCGGATCAGAGAGGCGGGACAGCACCGCTCGCCGGGGTAGGCAACGGTTCGGTGTCGCAGTGGCTCTCTGTGCGGCTCAGACGTACATTGAGTAACAGAAGGACAGAGCAGCGACGCTCTCCAACCGTCGTAGCAGGGAGTGGTTCGAAAGGGCGTAAGGGCATGGTCAGCGTGGAAGATCCGGCGACCGGAGGCGTCCGCAAGGCAGGTAACCGCACCGCTGACCCGTCTCAGCCCCCGGGCCCGTTCCGCTCGGCATGGACGGTGGTCGCGGCGGGCGTGGCCGCGGCCGGAGTGGTGTCGCAGCTGGTCACCGACGGCACCGGCCAGATCCTGCTCGGCATCGTCGGCCTGGCCGCGATCCTCGCCCTGGGCCTGCAGAGCGCCCGGGTCCGGGACGGGAAGCAGGCGAAGCTCGCCGAGGAGCTGGCGACGGCGACGCGGGCCAACCGCCTCTACCGGTCCGCCATCCGGCGCATCATCGCCGGGCAGCTCGACCTGTTCGAGGAGACGGTCGAGATCGTCGTGACCATCGGCGACCGCGACGGCCAGGACAGCATCGTCGAACGGCACCGCACGACGCCGAAGCCGGCCCTGCCCTACCGGCTGATCCGCCCGATCACGTCCTCGACCAGCCCCATCCGGCCCGGCTTCGCCGAGCTCGGGCTGACCCTGGAGCTCGACAGCGAGGACATGGACGCCTCGGTGCTGCCGCTGGCCGAGGACGCCCAGGGCGTACAGATCATGATCCTGTTCACCCCGGGCCTGGTCCGGCCGACGGAGTGGGCGATCTCCTACCGGGCCCCGCGGCTGTGGGACGTGCTCCGGCAGGACGGCTTCGACCGGCTGACCTGGGCGCCGAGCGACCGGGACGGCCGGGAGACGGCGATCGCGGTCACCGATCTCACCGTGCACTTCCTGTTCCCGCAGAGCGCGCACACCGTCGGCGTACGGGAGCGGGACGGTCGCGGCTCCCTGTCCCCGCGCAGCTCCACGACCGGGGAGCGCCGGATCACCTGGCGGGACGAGCACCCGACGGTGCAGCCCTACCAGTGGGAGCTCTGGTGGACCGGCTGACTCAGCGCAGCTTGGCCGCGGCCTCGGTGGCCCAGTAGGTGAGGATCATGTCGGCGCCGGCCCGGCGGATCGCGGTCAGCGTCTCCATCATGATCCGGTCGCGGTCGATCCAGCCGTTGGCCGCGGCCGCCTCGACCATCGCGTACTCACCGGAGACCTGGTACGCGGCCACCGGCAGGTCGACGGCGGCGCGGACGGCCGCCACCACGTCCAGGTAGGCCAGCGCCGGCTTGACCATCACCGCGTCGGCGCCCTCGGCCACGTCCAGCGCGACCTCGCGCAGCGCGTCCCCGACCGACCGGGCCGGGTCCTGCTGGTAGGCCGAGCGGTCGCCGAACTGCGGCGCGCACTCGGCCGCGTCCCGGAACGGCCCGTAGAACGCGGAGGCGTACTTCACCGAGTAGGCCAGGATCGAGACGTCGTCGAAGCCGGCGCCGGACAGCGCGGTCCGGATGGCGCCGACCTGGCCGTCCATCATCCCGCTGGGCGCGACCACCTGCGCGCCCGCGGACGCCTGGGCCACCGCGATCGAGGCGTACCGCTCCAGCGTCGCGTCGTTGTCGACCTCACCGGAGGGCAGGAGCAGCCCGCAGTGCCCGTGGTCGGTGTACTCGTCCAGGCACAGGTCCGCGATCAGCACCGTGTCCGACCCGACCTCGGCGGTGAGCCGCTGCAGGGCGAGCTGCACGATCCCGGACGGGTCGTCGGCGGCCGAGCCCCGCCCGTCCTTCAGCGCCGGGATGCCGAACAGCACCAGCCCGCCGACCCCGGCCGAAACCGCCTCGTACGCGGCCTTGACCAGCGAGTCCAGCGTGTGCTGGACCACGCCGGGCATGGACCCGATCGGCGCGGGCTCGCGCAGGCCCTCCTTGACGAACAGCGGCAGGATCAGGTCGGCCGGGTGCACCCGCACGTCGGACACCAGCCGCCGCAGCGGCGCGCTCCGCCGCAGCCGCCGCGGCCGCGACACCGGAAAGCCGGCGGCCGAGACCGTCATCGCGCCGTCCGCCCCGTCGCCCGCCGGGTCTTCTTCGGCGGCGGCGTCGCGTCCCCGGACTCCCGCTTGGTCACCGCGAACGCCGCCAGCGCGTCGACCAGGGCGTCCACCGCGGCCGTCTCCGGCTCCACGTCCGAGCGCAGCCCGAACTCCCGGGCCGTGGCCGCGGTCTGCGGGCCGATGCAGGCCACCACCGTCCGGGTGTGCGGCTTGCCGGCGATGCCGACCAGGTTGCGCACCGTGGACGACGAGGTGAAGCAGACCGCGTCGAACCCGCCGGACTTGATCGCGTCCCGGATGTCGGCCGGCGGCGGCGCCGCCCGCACCGTCCGGTAGGCGGTGACGTCGTCGATCTCCCAGCCGCGCTCGCGCAGCCCGGCCGCCAGCGTCTCGGTGGCGATGTCGGCCCGCGGCAGCAGCACCCGGTCGATCGGGTCGAGCACCTCGTCGTACGGCGGGAAGTCCTGCAGCAGCCCCTCGGAGGACTGGTCGCCCGAGGGCAGCAGCTCCGGCTGGATGCCGAAGGCCCGCACCGCGTCCGCCGTCGACTCGCCCACGCAGGCGATCTTCACGCCCGCGAACGCCCGCGCGTCCAGCCCGAACTCGTCGAACTTCTCCCGCACCGCCCGGACCGCGTTGGTGGAGGTGAACACGATCCACTCGTAACGGCCGGTGACCAGGCCCTTGATCGCCCGCTCCATCTGGGCCGGGGTCCGCGGCGGCTCCACGGCGATGGTCGGCACCTCGACCGGGACCGCGCCGTACGCCCGGAGCTTCTCGCTCATCGCGCCGGCCTGCTCCTTGGTCCGCGGGACCAGCACCTTCCAGCCGTACAGGGGCCGGGACTCCCACCAGGACAGCCGGTCCCGCTCGGTGACGGCGTCGCCGACGGTGACCACCAGCGGCCCGCTCATCCAGCCCGAGTCCTGCTCCAGCGCCGCCAGCGTGGTGCTGACCGACCGCTGCCCGGCGCCGGTGCCGTCCGCGGTGACCGACACCGGGGTGTCGCCCGGGCGGCCCTGCTCCAGCAGCGCCACCGCGATCTTGCCCAGGTGGGCCTGGGTCGCGGTGAGCACCAGCGTGCCCGGGGCGGCGCAGGCGCCGGCCCAGTCGACCTCGTCGCGGGCGTCGACGACGGCGTGGGCGGACCCCACCGGCACCCCCGCGTACGCCGGGACGGCCGTGGCGACCGGCACCCCCGGCACGATGTCGAACGGCAGCCCGGCGTCGGCGACGCC
>DATDKW010000477.1:0-5525 GCA_036519715.1 Mycobacteriales bacterium | reverse complement strand
GGGAGCGACCGGCCCGGGAGCGACCGGCCCGGGAGCGACCGGCGCAGGAAGGTCGCCGGGGACCGGGGCGCCGGTCATGGTCGCGTCGGCGTAGCCGGAGAGCGGGTCGCGACCCCCGGCCGCGACGGCGAGGGCGTCGCCGGCCGCCGGGACGGCCAGCGTCGAGCCCGGGGACGACCCGGCGGCGAGCGCGTCCGGGGCGTTGGCGATGGCCAGGGCGTCCGAGCCGGAGCCGGCGGTCAGCGCGTCCGACCCGGAGCCCCACCCGTCGGACCCGGAGCCCAGCGCGAGCGCATCGGCGCCGGCGCCGACCGCGAGCGAGTCCCCGCCGGCCGGTCCGGTGCCGTCGTCGTACCGCAGCCGTGCCATACCCCGAGACTGTCACACCCCCGGTCTAACGCCCCGTCCTGGCCAACCGGCCGACGACCGAGAAGGACTGCGACACACCGTGGAGATTCGGCCCGCCCGCCCCGGCACTTCGTCGGGCCGGGGCGGGCGGGGAGCTCAGAGATTCCCGCGACGCTCCTGCTCACGCTCGATCGCCTCGAACAGCGCCTTGAAGTTGCCCTTGCCGAAGCCCTCGGACCCGTGCCGCTCGATCAGCTCGAAGAACACCGTCGGCCGGTCCTGCACGGGCTTGGTGAAGATCTGCAGCAGGTAGCCGTCCTCGTCCCGGTCGGCCAGGATCTTCAGCTCCCGCAGGGTGTCCAGGTCGACCCGGGTGTCGCCGACCCAGCTGCCGAGGTCGTCGTAGTAGGAGTCCGGCGTGGACAGGAACTCGACGCCCGCGGCCTGCATCGCCCGCACCGAGGCGACGATGTCGCTGGTGGTCAGCGCCAGGTGCTGCACGCCCGGCCCGCGGTAGAACTCCAGGTATTCGTCGATCTGCGACTTCTTCTTGCCCGCAGCCGGCTCGTTGAGCGGGAACTTCACCTTGCGCGACCCGTCCGCGACGACCTTCGACATCAGCGCCGAGTACTCGGTGGCGATGTCGTCGCCGACGAACTCCTTCATGTTCGTGAAGCCCAGCACCCGGTGGTAGAAGCCGACCCACTCGTCCATCCGGCCCAGCTCGACGTTGCCGACGCAGTGGTCGACGGCCTGGAACGACGGCGTCGCCGGGGCCACGATCGGCCCGCGCGGCACGAACCCGGGCAGGAAGACACCGGAGTAGTCGGCGCGCTGCACGAACGAGTGCCGCGTCTGCCCGTACGTCGCGATGGCGGAGACGACGACCTTGCCCCGGTCGTCCTCGGACACGGTCGGCTCGGCCAGCGGGGTGGCGCCGGCGGCAACGGCCTGCTCGTACGCGGCCGACGCGTCCGGCACCGCGATCGCCAGGTCGACAACGCCGTCACCGTGCTCGCGGACGTGGTCGCCGACCCAGGTCCCGCCGTGCGCCTCGCCGGTCAGCCGGAAGCACGCCTCGCCAGCCTCCAGGACGTATTCCACGAGGTCACGGGAACCAGTCTCCGGGCCGCGGTATGCGACGCAGCGCATCCCGAACGCCGTTGAGTAGTAGTGCGCAGCCTGCTTCGCGTTGCCCACCGCGAACCGCACGTGATCCATGCCGAGCACCGGGAAGTCCATGGGTCCATTCCCTCCGCCGAGTCCGTGGGGTCAGAGTCGGCGCCGGTGCCGGACCGGGCAAGTCGTCGGCCGAACGCTGCTCACGCTGTACAGTCGGTCCGCATGGAGGCGCTCCGGACTGGTCAATCTGTACGGTTCGACGGGCTGGATGCGCGGTTGGTGGCACTGCTGGCGGCCGAGCCCCGGATCGGCGTGCTGGAGTGCGCGCGGCGGCTCGGCGTCGCCCGCGGCACGGCGCAGGCGCGGCTGGACCGGCTGCAGTCCCGCGGCGTGATCACCGGCTTCGGGCCGGACATCGCCCCGGCCGCGCTCGGCTTCGAGGTGACGGCGTTCGTCACGCTGGAGATCGCCCAGGGCACCGGGCACCGGGTGGTGGCGGCGCACCTCGCGGCGATCCCAGAGGTGCTCGAAGTGCACACGGTGACGGGTCAGGGCGACCTGTTGTGCCGGATCGTGGCCCGGTCCAACTCCGACCTGCAGCGCGTGATCGACGAGGTCGTCGCGGACGCGGACATCCGCCGCACCGCGACGCTCATCGCCCTCACGGCGCCGGTCCCGTACCGCATCCTGCCGCTGGTCGCGGCAGCAGCCGAGGGTTAGCCCGTGAAGGGTTCGGCCTTCTGGAGGGTGACGCTCATGGTCTTGCCGTTGGGGGTCTCGTAGGTGCGGGTCTCGCCGACCTTCGCCCCCTCCAGCGCCTTGCCCAGCGGCGACGCGGCCGAGTAGACCTCCAGCGACGCGCTCTCCTCGCGGGAGCCGATCAGGAAGGTCTCGCTCTCGTTGTCGTCGTCGAACCGCACGGTGACGACCATGCCCGGCCCGGCCACCCCCGAGGTCGTCGGCGCGTCGCCGACCTGCGCCGTCCGCAGCAGCTCCTGCAGCTGGCGGATCCGCGCCTCCTGCTTGCCCTGCTCCTCGCGGGCGGCGTGGTAGCCGCCGTTCTCCTTGAGGTCGCCCTCCTCGCGCCGCGCGCTGATCTCCGCGGCGATGACCGAACGCCCCTCGATGAGGCTGTCCAGCTCGGCCTTGAGACGGTCGTGCGCCTCCCGCGTGAGCCAGGTGACGGGGGCAGTGTTGTCCGTCATCGACACGGGGTGCTCCTCGGTATGCGGGGGACGGATCCGGAACGAACGTCGAAAGTAACATCGCACGGCCATGACACCCAGCCCGGACGCCGCGAGCGGGTGGCGGTCCGGGCCGCGCCGGTCCTGCCGGTGACCGTCCGGCCGGTCCGAGCGGTCCGGGCGATCTCCGGGGTCCGGCCGGAATCCTGGCGGCGGCCGGGCCGTTCCGGGATACGGAATGTCGGACCCTGCGAGTAGGAGTACGGGCGTGACCCAGGAGCAACTTCGCCTGATGGCGGTGCACGCCCATCCCGACGACGAGTCGAGCAAGGGCGCCGCGACCATGGCCAAGTACGTCGACGAGGGGGTCGACGTGCTCGTGGTGACCGCCACCGGCGGCGAGCGCGGCTCGATCCTCAACCCGGCCATGGACCGGCCCGAGATCGTCGGGCGGATGGCCGAGGTCCGCAAGGCCGAGATGGACAAGGCCCGGGAGATCCTGGGCGTGCGGCAGGAGTGGCTCGGGTTCGTCGACTCGGGGCTGCCCGAGGGCGACCCGCTGCCACCGCTGCCGGAGGGCAGCTTCGGCCTGGTGCCGGTGGAGGAGGGCGCGGCCCCGCTGGTGGCCGCGATCCGCCGCCAGCGCCCGCACGTCGTCATCACCTACGACGAGAACGGCGGCTATCCCCACCCCGACCACATCATGACCCACAAGGTCTCGGTCGAGGCGTTCGAGGCCGCCGGCGACCCGGACCGCTATCCCGAGGCCGGCGAGCCCTGGCAGCCGCTCAAGCTCTACTACCACATGAGCTTCGGCATGGCCCGGATCAAGCAGATGCACGAGGCACTGCTGACAGCCGGCCTGGAGTCGCCGTACGACGAGTGGCTCAAGGACTGGGACGGCGTGGACACCGTCGGCGACCGGGTCACCACCCGGGTCCGGTGCGCCGAGTGGTTCCCGCGCCGGGACGCCGCCCTGATCGCGCACGCGACCCAGATCGACCCGACCAGCCGCTGGTTCGCGGTGCCGCTGGCGCTGCGCCAGGAGATCACCCCGACCGAGGACTACGAGCTGGCCCGGTCGCTGGTCGACACCGAGATGCCCGAGGACGACCTGTTCGCCGGTGTCCAGGAGACAATCAGCGCATGAGCTCCTTGCTGCTGCTTGCCTCCGCCGCCCCAGCCGCCGCGCCTGCGGCGGAAAACCGGGAGGCCAGCCCGATCGCCCTGGTGCTCGTGCTGGTCCTGCTGGTCGCGCTGATCTTCCTGATCCGCTCGATGAACAAGCACCTGCGCAAGGTCCCGACGTCCTTCAGCGAGCCGGAGCATCCGGCCAGCACGCCGGCCGAGCACGACGCCGTTCCCGGTCCCGATTCGGACCGATAGGCCTGGCTCGCGCTCTGACGACACCTGAGAACTGGCAAAGGAGAGCCGTTTCTCAGTAAGTGCAGAAGTGAGTTCATCCGAGGTGCTTCGTGCACTGCGTCTGCTCGGCACCGGCGTGTGTCCGCTCTTCGACGCTCGACCTCGATCGACGCCGTCAAGCTCGCCGCGACGATCCAGCGGCCGGTCGCCGAGGCCCAGGATGTGCTGGCCCGGATGGCGGAACAGCACGAGCTGCTGGAGGCCTCCCGGAGAACCGTGACCCGCCCACCTCCCACATACCGGCTCCGGTCGCCTGCGGCGGCGGCATTGGCCCGCGCCGTCACCTATCGCCGGCGTCAGCCCGACGAGACGGGTCAGAAGATCGTCGAGCACGTCCGTGAGTACGGGTCGGTCTCCAATCGCACGCTGCAGCGCAATGTTCGGCATCCACGTCCACGCCGCCCGCGACCTGCTCGCAGATCTGCGTCAGCGCGGGTTGCTGGAGAAGATCGGCGACGCGCAGGGCGGAAAGGCTATGCGCTACGGACCGGGTGCCGATTTTCTGGACGCGCCTCAGTCGTAGGAGTCGCCGCGGCGGGTGCGCTTGGTGGCCGAGCGGCGCTTCTTGGCCGCGATCCGGCGTTCGGTCGCGCCCCGGGACGGCCGGGTCGCCCGCCGCGGCGGGGGCGGCGGCTCCAGCGCCCGGCCGACGAGCGCGGCCAGCCGTTCCCGGGCTGCCTCCCGGTTGCGCAACTGCGAGCGGCGCTCGGAGGCGACCACGGTGACCGCGTCGCCGGCCAGCCGGGAGCCCAGCCGCCGGCGCAGCTTGTCCAGCACGTCCTCGGGCAGGTCTGACTCCGACAGGTCCCAGACCAGCTCGACCCGGGAGTCGGTGGTGTTGACGCCCTGCCCGCCCGGGCCCGAGGACCGGGAGAACCGCTCGGTCAGCTCCTCCCCGGGGATCGTGACCCGGGAGTTCACGGGCAGGTCGGCCGGCACGCGACCAGGCTAGGGGGTGACAGGCGGCCCGGGGCCCCACGCGTCATCGCCGGCAGCGCGGGCACGATGGGGACATGCCCAACCGCCTGGCCGCCGCCACCAGCCCCTACCTGCTGCAGCACCAGGACAACCCGGTCGACTGGCAGCCGTGGTCGGCCGAGGCGTTCGCGGAGGCGCGGGAGCGAGACGTGCCGGTGCTGCTCAGCGTCGGCTACGCGGCCTGCCACTGGTGCCACGTGATGGCGCACGAGTCGTTCGAGGACGCGGAGACCGCGGCGCTGATCAACGCCGGGTTCGTCGCGGTGAAGGTGGACCGGGAGGAGCGGCCCGACGTCGACGCCGTCTACATGGAGGCGACCCAGGGCATGACCGGGCAGGGTGGCTGGCCGATGACCTGCTTCCTCACCCCGGACGGCGCCCCCTTCTACTGCGGGACCTACTTCCCCAAGCCGGTGTTCCAGCGCCTGCTGGCCGCAGTCGGGGAGGCCTGGCGGGAGCGCCGGGACG
>DATDKW010000476.1:0-8306 GCA_036519715.1 Mycobacteriales bacterium | reverse complement strand
CCGCTCGGCGTGCAGTCCCTGGACGAGCTGCGCACCTTCACCGCCCAGGTCAGCGAGGCCCAGCGGCGCAAGCGCCACCTGGCCGAGCACCTGCCCAGCTCCCCCGGCGTGTACGTGTTCCGCGACGCCACCGGCCGCCCGCTGTACGTCGGCAAGAGCAAGGACATCCGCACCCGCGTCCGGCACTACTTCGTGGCCAGCGAGCTGCGGTCCCGGATGGCCGAGATGGTCGGCCTGGCCGAGCGGGTGGACGCCATCGTCTGCGCCCACGACCTGGAGGCGGAGGTCCGCGAGCTGCGGATGATCGCCGAGCACAAGCCGCCGTACAACCGGCGGTCCCGGTTCCCGGAGCGCGGGATCTGGCTCAAGCTGACCCCGGAGGCCTATCCGCGGCTGTCGGTGGTGCGCTCGGTCCGCGACGACGGCGGGTCCTACCTCGGGCCGTTCGGGTCGCGGAAGTCGGTCGAGCGGGCGATGGCGGCGGTGCACGACGCGCTGCCGCTGCGGCAGTGCACGGCCACGATCCCGGCCCAACCCCGGTCCGGGTCGGCCTGCGTGCTGGCCGAGATGGACCGCTGCGGCGCGCCCTGCGAGGGCCGGATCAGCCGGGAGGAGTACGGCGCGGTCGCGACGCTGGTCCGCCAGGCCGTGGCCGGCGACCCGCGGCCGGTGACCGACCCCCTGCTGCGGAAGGTCGGCCGGCTGGCCGAGGCCGGGCGGTTCGAGCAGGCCGCGACCGTACGGGACCGGGCCGGCACGTTCGCCCGGGCCTGCGCGCGGGTGCAGCGGCTGGCCGGGCTGACCTCGATCGAGCACCTGGTGGCGGCCCGGCCGGACGGGCACGGGGGCTGGGAGCTGGCCGTGGTCCGGCGAGGGCGGCTGGTCGCGGCCGGGGTGGCGGTGCGCGGCGCCGCCGTCCGGCCGTACGTGGCCGCGCTGGTGGCGACGGCCGAGTCGGTGCTGCCGGGGGTGGGGCCGCTGCCGTGCGCGACCGCGGAGGAGACCGAGCGGATCCTGCGCTGGCTGGAGGAGCCCGGCACCCGGCTGGTCGAGCTGACCGGCCAGTGGGCCTGCCCGGCCCGGGGCGCCGGCGGTCTGGGCGACATCCTCGAGCACCGCGACTCCGCGGCCGACCCCACCGCCGACCGCCGCCGCCTCCGCCCCATCCCCCGCCCCGCCCGGTAGAGTGACACATCTGCCTCTTTATGATGTAACATGGCATCTCGTCGATACAGGGAGGTGCCACGAGTGGCTATAGTGGAGTCCATGGCGGAGATACCGGAGGCAGACTTCGTTGAGCATCCGGACGAGGTACTCCGGCGGGTCAAGTCCGGCGAGGAGATGACCCTCACCGCTGAGGGCGAGCCGATCGCCGACGTCGTCCCCCGTCGTCGTCGTGAGTCGGTCTCGTGGGTGGAGTTCGCCACCTGGCCGAAGACGGACCGGGGAATGCGCAGTGTCCTCCGCGACATCCGGTCCGACGGCCCGGACTGGCGGGATCCCTGGGAGCGCTGGGGCGCGGATCAGTGACCGGCAGCGGCGCCACCGCCCTCGCCGATACATCGCTCTTCATCGCCATCGAGCAAGGCCGTCCCCTGCGTTCGACGCCGCCGGCCAACCTCAAGGTCTCGTGGATCACCGTCGCCGAGCTGAAAGCCGGCGTCCTCGAAGCGGACACTCCCACAGTGACCTTCGTGCGAGAGCTCACTCTGCGCCGGGTCGAGGACCTCATACCCCTGCCGGTGGACCGGGTCGTGGCCCAGGCATGGGCCGAGCTGCGGGCAACGATGCGCGAGATCAAGCGCCGTCTCAGCGGAAACGACATGCTCATCGCGGCGACGGCGATCGCACACGGCTTACCGGTCGCGTCTCAGGACGATGACTTCGCCGACATCCCCGGCTTGCGGCTCATTCAGCTCTGACCATCGGGACCGGCGTCCATCCTCGGGGCGCCGGTCCGGTCAGGAGCCGTGATGAGGATCAGCCTCGGTCGTGGGGGGTGCTCCAGCCGGAGAGGTCTGGGCCGGCGGGGACGATGCGGGTGGGGTTGAGCTGGTCGTGGGTGGCGTAGTAGTGCCGCTTGATGTGGTCGAAGTCGACGGTGTCACCGAAGCCGGGGGTCTGGAACAGGTCCCGGGCGTACGCCCACAGCACCGGGAGCTCGGTCAGCTTCTGCCGGTTGCACTTGAAGTGACCGTGATAGACCGCGTCGAACCGCACCAGCGTGGTGAACAGCCGCACGTCCGCCTCGGTGATCGTGTCCCCGACCAGGTAGCGCTGCCCCGCCAGCCGGTCCGAGAGCCAGTCCAGCCGGGCGAACAGCGCTGAGTACGCCGCCTCGTACGCCGACTGCGACGTGGCGAACCCGGCCCGGTAGACCCCGTTGTTGACGTCCCGGAACACGACCTCGTTGACCGCGTCGATCTCCGCCCGCAGCGGCTCCGGGTAGAGCGTCGTCCCGGTCCCCCACTCGGTCGACAGGTCCAGCGTGATCTGCGGGTAGTCGTTGGTGACGATCGTGCCGGTCTGCCGGTCGTACACGGACGGGACCGTCCAGCGCCCGGTGAACGACGGGTCGGTCGCGAGGTAGAGCTCGGACAGGTACGCGGCCCCGGAGACCGGGTCGCGCCCGTCCGGGTCGAGGGTGAACCGCCACCCGGACTCGTCCCGGATCGGGTCGACCACGCCGAGGGAGATGCTGTCCTCCAGCCCGAGCAGCCGCCGGGCGATGATCGCCCGGTGCGCCCACGGGCAGGCCAGCGACACGATGAGGTGGTAGCGCCCCGGCTCGGGCGGGAACTCGCCGCCGCGCACGATCCGGTTCCGGAACGCATTCGGTTGCCGGACGAACTCCCCGGACTTCCCGCTCTCCGCCACGAACTGAGCCGTCATGCGCCCCAGGTTAGGCGCCGGGCCGGAGGCCGGTCAGGCCGAGCCGAGCCGCGGCGCGCGGGCGGCCGGTCAGGCCGAGCCGCACCGTCGGCCGGTCAGGCCGAGCCGCGGACGACCAGGTGGGTCGGCAGCACCACGAGCGACTCGTCGGCCGGCGCGCCCGCGATCCGGTCCAGCAGCAGCCGGACCATCTCCCGGCCCATCGCCTCCACCGGCTGGTGCACCGTGGTCAGCGGCGGCTCGGTGTGCGGCGCGGCCGGCGAGTCCTCGAACCCGACCACCGCCACGTCCGTGGGCACCTGCCGCCCGGCCGCCCGCAGGGCGCGCAGCACCCCGATCGCCATCGGGTCCGACGCGGCGAAGATCGCGTCCAGGTCGGGCCGCCGCCGCAGCAGCTCGGTCGCGGCGGTGAAGCCCGACTCCAGGCTGAAGTCGCCGGTCTCGATCAGCTGCTCGTCCACGGCCAGCCCGGCGTCGGCCAGGCCGTCCAGGTAGCCCGAGTGCCGCTCCTGGCCGACGGCCATGTCCTGCGGGCCGCGGATGGCGGCGATCCGCCGCCGCCCGCGGGCGACCAGGTGCGCGACCGCCTGCCGGGCCCCGCCCCGGTTGTCGGCGTCCACGCACACCGCCCGCCGCGGCCCCAGCGGCCGTCCGCCGAGCACGGTCGGCACCCCGCGCGACTCCAGCCGGGCCGGCAGGGTGTCGATGCCGTGCAGCGACACCAGCAGCACGCCGTCGACGTGCTGCCCGGTCAGGTAGTTCTCCAGCTGCTCGCGCTCGGCCGGCGACTGCGCCACCGCCAGCAGCAGCTGCATGCCGCTGCCGGTCAGCGCGGACGAGATCCCGCGCACGATCGAGGCGAAGTACGGCTCGGCGAAGAACCGCTCCTCCGACTCCGACACCACCAGCGCCACCGAGTCCGTCCGCTGGGTCACCAGTGCCCGGGCGGCCCGGTTGGGCACGAACCCGAGCTCGTCGATGGCCTTCCGGACCGCGTCCCGGGCCCGCGGGCTGACCTGCGGCGAGTCGTTGATCACCCGGGACACGGTGCCGCGGGAGACGCCGGCCAGCGCGGCGACCGCTTCCAGGGTCGGGCGGGGCACCGGCTGCGCGGCCACCGGTCCACCTCCTCGATCCGCTACGCGTGACGGCCCGGTCGGCTCCGGTCCGCGGCACCATCATGGTGCGCCGCGGAGTCCAGGGTGACCGATCCCGGGTCGCCGACCGCCACCGGGGCGTTGCGGCGCGCCGATGCGGCATACCAGAGCGCGCTGTCCTTGAGCACCCGGCGCTGGGTCGGGAAGTCGACGTGCACCACCCCGAACCGCATGTCGTAGCCCCAGGCCCACTCGAAGTTGTCCAGGAACGACCAGACGAAGTAGCCGCGCAGGTCCACCCCGGCCGCGACCGCGTCCCGGCAGGCCTCCAGGTGCGCGGCCAGGTAGGCGGTGCGCTCCCGGTCGTGCACCCGCCCGTCCGGGGTGACGACGTCGGCGAACGCCGCCCCGTTCTCGGTCACGTACAGCGGCGGCGGGTCGTACTCGGTGGCGACCCGGGTCAGCACCCCGGCCAGGCCGGCGGCGTGGATCTCCCAGTCCATGACCGTCCGGTCCGGGCCGCCGGGGTCGAAGCCGATGGTCTCGGCCCCCGGGTACGGCGAGGCCAGCAGCCGCGATCCCCCAGCCGGACCCGGGCGCGGGGCGGTGCCGGCGCCGTCCCGGACGATGAACCGGCTGTAGTAGTTGATCCCGAGCGCGTCCAGCGGGGCCGCGATCGCCGCCAGGTCGTCGTCCCGGACGTGCTCGAAGCCGGTCACCGGGGCCAGGTCCGCGACCACGTCGGCCGGGTACGCCCCGCGCAACACCGGGTCGAGGAACAGCCGGTTCTGCAGCCCGTCGATCCGCCGGGCCGCGTCGGCGTCGGCCGGGCCGGCCGGCTCGATGCCGTACAAGTTGAGGCTGATCGCGACCTGCGTGCCCGTTCCGCCGGCGCGGAGGGCGGCGGTGGCCAGCCCGTGCCCGAGCAGCAGGTGGTGCGCGGCCCGGACCGACGCCGCCGGCTCCTGCCGGCCGGGCGCGTGCTCGCCGGAGGCGTAGCCGAGGAAGGCCGAGCACCACGGCTCGTTGACCGTGGTCCAGGTCCGGACCCGATCGCCCAGGGCGCCGTGCACGGCCGCGGCGTAGTCGGCGAACCGGTAGGCGGTGTCCCGGGCCGGCCAGCCCCCGGCGTCCTCCAGCGCCTGCGGCAGGTCCCAGTGGTAGAGCGTCAGCCACGGCTCGATGCCGTGCTCGAGCAGCTCGTCCACCAGCCGCCGGTAGAAGTCCAGCCCGCGCGGCTCGACCGGTCCCCGCCCGGTCGGCTGGATCCGCGGCCACGACACCGAGAACCGGTACGCCGACAGCCCCAGCTCCGCCATCAGCCCCACGTCCCCGCGGTAGCGGTGGTAGTGGTCGACGGCCACGTCGCCGGTCCCGCCGCCGCGCACCATCCCGGGCGTGGCGCTGAACGTGTCCCAGATGGACGGTCCCCGGCCGTCGGCGGCGGCCGCCCCCTCGATCTGGTACGCCGCGGTGGCCGCGCCCCAGACGAACCCCGTCGGCAGGCGAACGGCCGGCGGGGCCAGCAGGTCCTCGGTCATGCCTTCAGCGCACCTTCCATGATGCCGCCGATGATCTGCCGTCCGAAGAGGACGAAGACCAGCAGCAGCGGCAGCGTCGCCAGCGCGGTGCCGGCGAAGATCTGGGAGAAGTCGGAGTAGTAGCCGGACGACAGCGTGGCCAGCGACAGCTGCACCGTCGGCTGGTCCTGGTTGAGCACCGAGTACGGCCAGAGGAAGTCGTTCCAGGTCTGCATGAACGTGAACAGCCCCAGCACCGCCGCGGCCGGCCGCACCGCCGGCAGCACGACGTTCCAGTAGATCCGCAGCGTCGAGCAGCCGTCCACCCGGGCCGCCTCGATGAGCTCGTCGGACACAGCCGAGGAGGCGTACTGGCGCATCATGAACACGCCGAACCCGGACACCAGGAACGGCACGATGACCGCCTTGAGCTCGCCGGTCCAGCCCAGCTTGACCATCAGGATGTACAGCGGTATCAGGCCCAGTTGCACCGGGATCGCCATCGTCGCCACGATCACCAGCAGCAGCGCGTTCCGGCCGCGGAAGCGCAGCTTGGCGAAGGCGAAGCCGGCCAGCGTGGAGAACAGCACCACCGAGATCGTGACGCTGCCGGAGACCAGCACCGAGTTGAGCAGCCCGCGCAGGAAGTGCGCGTCGGCGTTGTCCAGCAGCCGCTGCACGTTGTCGGCCAGCTGCCCGCCCGGGGTCAGCACCGGCGGCAGCCCGCCGATGGCGTCGTTGGACCGGGTGGCCACCACGAACATGAAGTAGAGCGGGAAGACCGACAGGGCCGCACCCAGGGCGAGCACGATGTAGACCAGCGGGCCGGCCTTGGCCACCTCGGCCCCGCTGTCCCGGCTGCGTCGTCGCCGGGTCGTGTCAGCGAGTACCACGATCAGTCCTTCCCGCCGAGCCGGCGTACGGCGAGGAAGTTCAGCGCCGAGGCCAGCAGGATGATGAGGAACAGCACCCAGGCCACGGCCGAGGCGTAGCCGAAGTCGAACTTCACGAACGCGTTCTCCCAGACGTACATGGCCACGGTCTGGGACTGGCGCAGTGAGCCGCCCTGGTAGTTGGACGAGCCGGAGTTGAACAGCAGCGGCTCGGTGAACAGCTGGAACCCGCCGATGGTGGAGATGATGACCGTGAACAGGATGGTCGGGCGCAGCATCGGCACGGTGATCTTCGTGAACTGCCGCCAGCCGCCGGCGCCGTCCAGCGCGGCCGCCTCGTACAGGTCCTTGGGGATGGCCTGCATGGCGGCCAGGAAGATCAGGGCGTTGTAGCCGGTCCAGCGCCAGTTCACCATCAGGGCGACGGCCGACCAGGACGACCACTTGGCCGCCTGCCACTCGACCGGGTGCACGCCGACCCCGCCCAGCACCCAGTTGATCACCCCGAAGTCGCGGCTGAACAGCTGGCTGAACACGATCGAGACCGCGGCCACGCTGGTCGCCATGGGCAGGATCACGCTGAGCCGGAACAGCGTCCGGCCGCGCAGCCGCCGGTTGAGCAGGCTGGCCACGAACAGCGCGATGGTCAGCTGCGGGACGGTCGAGAGCACGAACATGCCGAACGTGTTCCACAGCGCGTTCCAGAACACCGGGTCGGTGACCAGCTGCTGGTAGTTGTCCAGCCCCGACCACGGATGGTCGTCGCTGGCCAGCTCCCAGTCGTGCAGGGAGACCCAGGCCGTGTAGACCAGCGGGTACACCCCGAAGATCCCGAACAGCACGAAGAACGGCGCGATGTAGAGGTACGGCGAGACCTTCGTGTCGGCCCGGCCGCGCAGCAGCCGGAACCGCTCTCGCCGGCCCGGGGCCCGGGGTGGCGGCGCCGGCAGGGCCGGCACCGGAGTGGTGACGTCGGTGCTCACGGCATCCTCCGGAGGGCGTGTCCTGTGTCCCGAGTGGACGGTGGGACCGGCGGCGGGCCAGGATCCGCCGCCGGCCCCACCGGGCTTCACTTCGCGGCCTGCTGGGCGTCCTTGACCGCCTTGGCCCAGGCGTCCTCGGGCTTCAGCTTCCCTTGCTGCACCGCGAGCAGCGTGTTCTCCACCGCGTCCCGGACCACCTGGTTCTTCGGTCCGAAGTAGACCGGCTGCAGCTGCTTGGCCCCGGTCCCGAAGATCTGGCCGACCGGCGCGTCGTTGAAGTACGGGCTCTTGAAGGCCTGCAGCGCCGGGTCGTCCAGCGCCTTGGGGGACGACGGCAGATTGTTGACCTGCTTGAAGGCCGAGATCTGGCTCTTCGGGCTGGTCAGGAACCGGACCAGCTCAGCGGCCTCCTTCGGGTGCTTGCTCTGGGTCGGCACGCCGAGCCAGGACCCGCCCCAGTTGCCGCCGCCGCCGGGCGCCTGGGTGACGTCCCACTTGCCCTTGTTGGCGGGGCCGGCCTGACCCTGGATGTAGCCGAGCATCCAGGCCGGGCACGCGATGGTCGCGAACGTGCCCTGCTTGAACCCCGAGTTCCACTGGTCGGAGAAGGACTTGTAGCCGGCCGACAGGCCGTCGCCGATCATCGCCAGCATCTGGTCGTACGACTGCTTGATGACCGGGTTGGAGTCGATGACAAGGTTGTTGTCCTTGTCGAAGTAGGTGTAGCCGGGGCTCTTGCCCGCCGCCTGCACCAGGATCGTGTTGTACGTGTTGGACGCGGCGTCGAACCACTTGGCGCCGGTGTTCTTGCCCTTGAACTGGTTGCCGACCGAGACGTAGTCGGACCAGCTCGGCCAGAGCTTGGCCACGGCGTCCCGGTCGGTCGGCAGGCCGGCCTTCTGGAACAGGTCGCGCCGGTAG
>DATDKW010000475.1:0-3374 GCA_036519715.1 Mycobacteriales bacterium | reverse complement strand
CCCCCCCCCCCCCCCCCCCACCACTTCGCCCAGCCGGTGGACGGCGCTCAGCCGGTGACCGGATCCACCACCGGCGGTTACGTCGGGGCCACGGTCGGGGACGGCGTCGGCGTGGGCGAGACCGTGGTCTGCGGGGTCGGGCCGGGCGTCGGCGTCGGCCTACCGGTCGGGGACGGTCCCGTCGTCGGGGCCGGGACGGGTGCGTCGCGGGCTAGCCCGTCGCCGTCCCGGTCCAGCGCCGGCCGGTAGCCGGGGCGGCCGCGCCGGATCGGGGCCGCGCCCGCCGCCTCCACGGCCGCGCAGTCCGGGAAGAACGTGGGAGTGGCCGACGGGGTCGGCATCCCTGTCGGCGCCGGGGTGCGGCGAGGGTAGGAGACGCCCGGATACCCGGTCTCGGCGGGCGAGGCCGGAGCGGCGGGCGCGGACGACGCCTCGCCGGTGCCCGGTCCGCACGGTTTCGCCGGATCCGGTGTGCTCAGCCCAGGACCTCCTCCACCTGCGTGGCGATCTCGAGGTCCTCGCGGGCGGTGACGACGGCGATGCCGCCGGGGGAGCCGGGCGCGGACACGTTGGCGTCGCCGCGGGCGGCCTCGTTCTGGCCCGGGTTGACGGCCAGGTCGAGGTATTCCAGCCCGGCCACCGCGCCCTCCCGGACCGCGGCCGACGCCTCGCCGACGCCGCCGGTGAACGACACCGCGTCCACACCGGACATCGCCGCCGCCATCGCCGCGATCCCGGCCCGGACGCGGTAGACGTACACCTCGAAGGCCAGCACGGCATCGGTGTCGCCTGTGGACATCCGCTCCAGGACCTCGCGCATGTCGGCGGTGCCGGCCAGGCCGACCAGCCCGGAGCGGCGCTCCAGCCCGTCGGAGACCTCGTCCGCCGGCAGTCCGCGCTGCCGCTGCAGCCACAGCACCAGCCCGGGGTCGACCGAGCCGGACCGGGTCGCCATCACCAGCCCCTCCAGCGGGGTGAAGCCCATGGTGGTGTCGACCGACCGTCCGTCGTGGATCGCGCACAGCGACGCCCCGGCACCGAGGTGGCAGCTGACCAGCCGCAGCCTCTCCGGCGCGACGCCCAGGATCTCCGGCACCCGGCGGGCCGAGTACGCATGGGACAGCCCGTGGAAGCCGTACCGGCGGACGCCCAGGTCCCGCCACTCCGGCGGGAGCGCGTACGTCGTCGCGGCCGCCGGCATGGTGGCGTGGAAGGCGGTGTCGAAGCAGGCCACCGACGGCACCGACGGCAGCGCCGCCCGGACCGCGTCCAGCCCGGCCAGCGACGCCGGCAGGTGCAGCGGCGCCAGGTCGACCAGGGCCTCCAGTGCGGCCCGGACCTTGTCGTCCACGACCACCGGAGCGGTGAAGTCCGGGCCGCCGTGGACGACCCGGTGCCCGACCGCGTCCACGCCCGACCCGCCGGCCATGCCGTCGACCGTGTCGGCGACCGCCGACGGCTCCAGAGTGGACGGTGCCCCGAGATCGGCCGACCCGACGACCTCGGCGTCCTGCAGGAGCCGCAGCTTGACCGAGCTGGACCCGGTGTTGACCACCAGCACCCTCATCCGGAGGCCGCCATCGCATCCTCGCCGCCGGCCGACTGGTTGTCGTCGCCGGTGTCGTCCCGGGCCACGCCGCCCGACCCGAGCCACTCCCCGGCGGCGTTGTAGGGCCAGGTCCAGCCGCTGATCTCGGGCACGTCCTCGCCGTGTTCGCGGGTGTAGGCCCGCGCCGCCAGCCGGGCGTCCACCATCTGCTGGCGCAGCCCGGCCTTGCGGGCGGCCAGCCCCGGCACCCGGTCGATGACGTCGATGACGAGCCGGAACCGGTCCAGGTCGTTCAGCATCACCATGTCGAACGGCGTGGTGGTCGTGCCCTCCTCCTTGAACCCGCGCACGTGCAGGTTGGCGTGGTTGGTCCGCCGGTACGTCAGCCGGTGGATCACCCCGGGATAGCCGTGGAAGGCGAAGATGACCGGCCGGTCGGCCGTGAACAGCGTGTCGAACTCGCGGTCGCTCATCCCGTGCGGGTGCTCGGTCTCCGGCTGCAGCCGCATCAGGTCGACCACGTTGACGAAGCGGACCTTCACCTCGGGCAGGTGCTGGCGGACCAGGTCGGCCGCGGCCAGCGCCTCCAGCGTCGGGATGTCGCCGGCGCAGGCCAGCACCACGTCCGGCAGCTCGCCGTCGTCCGTGGACGCCCAGTCCCAGATGCCGGCGCCGCGGGTGCAGTGCGCCACCGCCGCGTCCATGTCGAGGTAGTTCAGCGCCGGCTGCTTGCCCGCCACCACCACGTTGACGTAGTTGCGGCTGCGCAGGCAGTGGTCGTACGTGGACAGCAGCGTGTTGGCGTCCGGCGGCAGGTAGACCCGCACCACCGTGGCCTTCTTGTTGACCACGTGGTCGATGAAACCCGGGTCCTGGTGGGAGAAGCCGTTGTGGTCCTGCCGCCAGACGTGGCTGGACAGCAGGTAGTTCAGCGACGCGATCGGCCGCCGCCACGGGATGTCCGATGTGGACTCCAGCCACTTCGCGTGCTGGTTGAACATCGAGTCGACGATGTGGATGAAGGCCTCGTAGCAGTTGAACAGGCCGTGCCGGCCGGTCAGCAGGTAGCCCTCCAGCCAGCCCTGGCACAGGTGCTCGGACAGCACCTCCATCACCCGGCCGCGGGGCGCCAGGTGGTCGTCGGTGTCGATGATCGGCGACTCCCAGACCCGGTCGGTGGCCTCGAAGACCGGGCTGAGCCGGTTGGACGCGGTCTCGTCCGGGCCCATGATCCGGAACGTGGCCGGGTTGCGCCGGACCACGTCCCGCAGCCAGGTGCCGAGGACCTTGGTCGCCTCGGCGATGCTGCGGCCCGGCTCCGGCACGTCCACCGCGTAGTCCCGGAAGTCGGGCAGCCGCAGGTCGCTCAGCAGCGCGCCGCCGTTGGCGTGCGGACTGTCGCTCATCCGCTTGGGGCCGGCCGGCGCGGTTGCGGCGATGTCCGCCCGCAGCCTGCCGTCCTCGTCGAACAGCTCCTCGGGCCGGTAGGACCGCAGCCATTCCTCCAGCTGGGCCAGGTGGTCGGGCCGGGTCCGCAGCTCCGACAGCGGCACCTGGTGGGCCCGGAACGTGCCCTCGACCTGGATGCCGTCGACCTCGCGGGGGCCGGTCCAGCCCTTCGGGGTCCGCAGCACCAGCATCGGCCACTGTGGACGCTCGGTGAGCCCGCCGGCGCGTGCCTCCGTCTGGATCCCGGCGATCCGGTCCAGGATCTCGTCGAGCGTGGACGCCATCCGGGCGTGCACCTCGAGGTGGTCGTCGTCCAGCCCGGCCTCGACCACGTACGGCTGGTAGCCGTAGCCGCGCATGAGGTCCAGCAGCTCCG
>DATDKW010000474.1:0-3525 GCA_036519715.1 Mycobacteriales bacterium | reverse complement strand
ACGCAGGCCAACCCGCTGCGGGAGAACACGATCGACGTCATCACGCAGCAGCTGAAGCCGGCCGGCATCCAGATCCGGAAGTTCCTCAACCCGGACATCTTCGCGGGCAAGGAGAAGCCGCGCAGCCTCGAGGGCGGCCAGTTCCAGATCGCCCTCTTCGCCTGGGTGAGCTCTCCGTTCGTCTCCGGCAACCAGTCGATCTATGTCACGCCCAAGGGCGACAACATCGGCCAGAACTACAGCCGGGCGGGCGACCCCAAGGTGGACGCGCTGTTCCCGCAGCTCAACGCGGCGACCGACCAGGCGCAGGTCAAGGACCTGGGCAACCAGATCGACAAGCTGCTCTGGGAGGACCTCTACACCATCCCGCTGTACCAGAAGCCGACCTTCATCGCCTACAGCAGCAACTACACCAACATCGTGGAGAACGCCTCGAACGCCGGTCCGCTGTGGAGGGCCGAGGCCTTCGCACGCAAGGCGTGACCCGGCCGCAGGGCTGAGTCAGCAGCGCAACGAGCAGTAGTCAGACGGCCTCCCGGGACCGGAACACCCAGTCCCGGGAGGCCGTCTCTCCCCCACCGTTCCGTCTCCCCGCCGGGCGACCCGCAGCGTAAGGTGACGCTCATGCTGCTCTACACCATCCGGCGCCTGATCGCGTCGGCGCTGGTGCTGCTGGCCAGCTCAGCGCTGGTCTTCGTGCTGGTCGCCTCGACTGTCGACCCGCTGGCGCAGTTCCGGACGCGGCAGCCGCCGCCGCCGCCAGAGTTCTTCGCCCAGAAGCGCGCCGAGTTCGGCCTGGACAAGCCCATCTACGCGCGCTACTGGGACTGGCTGAGCGGGGTGCTGCAGGGCGACTTCGGCAACAACATCGCCGGCAACCCGGTCGGCCCGACGCTCTTCACCCGGCTCGGGGTCACCGCCCGCATGGTCCTCGCGGCGACCATCCTGTCGATCCTGCTCGCCGTCGTGGTCGGCGTCTACACGGCGGTCCGGAAGAACAAGCTGGCAGACTACATCGCGACGATCGTCTCCTACATCCTCATCGCGCTCCCCGTCTTCTGGTTCGCCGTGCTGCTCAAGGAGTTCGTGGCGATCCGCTTCAACGACCTCATCGGTCAGACGGTGCTCTACACGCAGGGCGAGGAGTCACCTGGCCTGTCGCTGTACGCGCACGGCTGGGAGCTGTGGAAGGACCGGCTCACCCACCTCATCCTGCCGACCATCGCGCTGACCGGCATCACCTTCGCCGCGTGGAGCCGTTTCCAACGGGCGTCGATGCTCGACGTGATGAGCTCGGAGTACATGCGCTTCGCCCGGGCGAAGGGGGTGCGCTGGCGGCGGGTGCTGATCAAGCACGGGCTGCGCAACGCGCTCATCCCGCTGACCACCGTCGTGGCGATCGGTGTCGGCGCGATCTTCGGCGGCGCCATCATCACCGAGACGGTGTTCAACTGGAACGGGATGGGCCGCTACTTCACCCAGGACGGGCTGGGCCAGAGCGACCTCAACGTCGTGCTGGGCTGGTTGATCGTCTCGGCCTTCTTCGTCGTGCTCTTCAACCTCATCGCAGACCTGCTGTACGCGGTGCTGGACCCGCGCATCCGGCTGAGCTGACCGCCGCAGAGGAACGAGGCCGCCATGACAACCACCCCCCAGCAGATCGAGGTCCCCTCGGCGCCGACCGTCGCGCCGGTCGAGCGTGAGTTCACGATCAAGTCACGCAGCCAGACCCAGCAGGCGCTGCGCCGCTTCCTGCACAACAGGCTGGCGGTGGGGGCCCTGGTCATCTACGTCGTGCTGCTGGTGATCGCCTTCGTCGGGCCGCTGTTCTACAGCTGGAGCTACGACGAGGGAGACTCGGCCTCGCTCTCGGCCGGTCCGGGGACCAACGGCCACCCGTTCGGCACCGACACCATCGGCCGGGACCTGCTGGCGCTGATGATGCGCGGCATGCAGCGCTCCACCTTCATCAGCCTCGCCTTCGTGCTCATCGCCGGCGTGCTCGGCGTCCTCATCGGCGCGGTCGCCGGCTACTTCGGCAAGTACATCGACAACATCCTGATGCGCCTCGTCGACGTCATCCTGACCGTGCCGATCCTGGTCTTCATCATCGTCGTCGCGGCCAACTTCCCGGAGGCCCGGTCCCCGCTCGGCATCGCGCTGTTCATCGCCCTGCTCGGCTGGATGGACCTGTCCCGGATCGTGCGGAGCCAGTTCCTCTCCCTCCGCGAGAAGGAGTACGTCGAGGCGGCGCACGCGCTGGGGGCGTCGAACCGGCGGATCATCCTCAAGCACCTCATCCCCAACTCGCTCGGCCAGATCATCGTCTGGGCGACGCTGGGCGCGGCCCTCGCGGTGATCACCGAGGCGGCGCTGAGCTTCCTCGGTTACGGCGTGCAGGGGTCGGACACGTCGCTGGGCCGGCTGGTCACCGAGGGCGCGGCGGCCGCGGAGAGCCGGCCGTGGCTGTTCTACTTCCCGGGCCTGGCCATCCTCGTCATCGTCCTGTGCATCAACCTGATCGGTGACGGCATCCGGGACGCCTTCGACCCGTCCGCCAACCGCGTGCGCGCCTGAGCCGGCAGCGTTCCGCGAGCCCGCACCCTGTCTGTCCCACCGGACCTTCCGAAGCGGAGCACCATGGCGACCCTCACCGACACCACCGCCGAGCAGCGGCAGCCGGGCACCGACGCGGTGCTCGAGGTGGACGACCTGAACGTCCGCTTCCCGACCGACGACGGGATCGTGCACGCGGTCCGCGGGGTGAGCTTCAGCCTCCGACCGGGCGAGGTGCTCGGCATCGTCGGTGAGTCCGGCTCCGGCAAGTCGGTCACCTCGTTGGCGGTGATGGGCCTGCTGCCCACCTCGGCGCAGATCACCGGGTCGGTCCGGTTCCGCGGCCGGGAGCTGCTCGGCCTCGGCGACGCGCAGATGTCGACGTTTCGCGGCAAGTCGGTGGCGATGATCTTCCAGGACCCGATGACCTCGCTGGACCCGGTCTACCGGATCGGCAACCAGATCGCCGAGACGGTCCGGCACCACGACAAGTCCGTCTCCCGGGCCGGGGCGAAGGCGCGGGCGGTCGACCTGCTCAAGCTGGTCGGCATCCCCAACGCGGCGGACCGGGTCAGCTCCTACCCGCACGAGTTCTCCGGCGGCATGCGGCAGCGGGTGGTCATCGCGATCGCGATCGCCAACCAGCCCGAGGTGATCATCGCCGACGAGCCGACCACCGCGCTGGACGTGACCGTGCAGGCGCAGGTCCTCGAGGTGCTCAAGACGGCGCAGGACGAGACCGGCGCCGCGACGGTGCTGATCACCCACGACCTCGGCGTGGTCGCCGGCATGGTGGACCGGGTCCTGGTGATGTACGCCGGGCGCGCGGTCGAGAAGGGCACCGTCGACGACGTCTTCTACCGGCCGAGGATGCCGTACTCGATCGGCCTGCTCGGCTCGATGCCCCGGATCGACGCCGGCGACCGGCAGCGGCTGACCCCGATCAAGGGCGCGCCGCCGTCGCTGATC
>DATDKW010000473.1:0-6898 GCA_036519715.1 Mycobacteriales bacterium | reverse complement strand
AGCAGGATGTACGGCACGACGGCGCCGGCCGGGTAGCGGGCTAGCAGGCTGTTCCAGATCGCGTAGCCGAGCAGGGAGGCGCCGAACGCGGTGTAGAACGTCGCGAAGACCGCCGCCCCGGTGAGGTGGGTGAGCGCGTGCCCGACCGGGCCCGGACCGTCCAGCAGCAGCGCCAGCCCGAACGCCGGCACCGGCACCACCAGCGCCGACCAGACCACCAACGACAGCCCGGACGGGACCCGGGCCCGGCGGCTCAGCACGTTGCCGATGGCCCAGGACAGCGCGGCGCCGACCGTCACCAACACCGGCAGGACCGGCGCCCCGGTGCTGCGCCCGACCGCGACCACGGCCAGGCCGGCCATGCCGATGGCGGCGCCGACGACCTGCCGCCGGGTCGCCCGCTCGCCCAGCACCACCGCGGCCAGCCCGATCGTGAAGATCACCTGGGCCTGCAGCACCAGCGAGGCCAGCCCGGCCGGCATGCCCAGGTGCAGCCCCAGGTAGAGCAGCGCGAACTGGGACAGGCTCATGAAGGAACCGACCGCGACCACGGTGCGCCAGCCGGTGGCCGGCCGCGGCACGAAGAACACCAGCGGGAACACGACCAGCACGAACCGCAGCGACACCAGCAGCAGCGGCGGCATCCCGGCCAGGCCCTCGTCGATCACGACGAAGTTGACCCCCCACACGACCGCCACCAGGACGGCCAGTCCGCTGTGCCGTCCCGACATGCTCCCCACTCTGGTCCAGCCGGCGGCTCAGGGCATCTCGATTGTCTCGGCCCGTTCCAGCTCGGCGAAGGCGGCGTCGAGGTACGGCGCCGGCGGTCGCTCCCCGAGCAGGTGGGCCAGCAGCAGCGTGGCGTTGCGCGCCACCGCCGCCGGCGGCAGGGCCGGCTGCTCGTCCGGATCGGACAGTCCCAGCGCGCCGGTCAGCACCACCAGCAGCACCGACGGGTCCACTTCGGACTCCCAGGTCCCGGCGGCGGTGGCGCACCCGGTCAGCACCGCCCGCAGGTCCTCGCCGTCCAGCCCGTCCGGGTGCAGCTCCTCCAGCACCGCCCGCACCGCCCACCCCAGCACCAGCGCGACCCGTGACGGATCCACAGTGGACAGCCGCCCGGCCGCCGCCCCGAACCCCACGGCGTCCCGGCCCCGAGCCGCCCCGACCGCCTCCGTGACCGACTCGGAGATGACCCGGGCGGTCCGCGGCGTCACGACAACCCCCCGGGCGAGACCACCGGCAGGCCTTCGGACTGCGCGACCGCGACCATCCGCTTGGCGTACGAGACGACGGCGGTGAGCTCCTCCCGGACCAGCAGCGCGGTCGCGACGTGGATCGCGTCCAGCGACCGCAGGCCGGGGTCGGGAAAGCGGCTCGCCGTCTCGACCACGGCCGCGCTCAGCTCCACCTGGCTGACCCGGGCCAGCAGCAGGTCGACGCGAGGCAGCGAACGAGGATGGCCGCGCTGCACCGCCCTGCGGATCTCCACGGTCAGCAGGATGCTCGACACCAGGCCCTCCCTGGGGCGCTGCTCGAGGTAGTGGTGCAGCTCGGCGGAACCCGGTTCGGCCAGGACCTCTTTCAGCAGCGCCGACGTGTCGACGTAGATCACCAGCGTTCCTCGTCGCGCATCTCCTGGAGGACCTCGCTCAACGGCCGGGTGCCCGGCGGCAGCGGCTCGGGTGCGGGCAGATCCGCCAGGCTTCCGATGGCCGGCCGGTACTGGCCGGCCGCGATCAGCTGGTCGATGATCGAGGCCGGCTTCTCGCTGGCCGGGATGAGATAGGCGATCAGCTCGCCGCGCTCGGTGACCGCCACCCGTTCGCCGGCCTTCACCAGTCGCAGGTAGCGGGACGCGTTCTGACGCAGCTCCCGTACGCCGATCGTTTCCATGATCCATACTGTAGCACCTGAGTGCTACATTCGACCTCGTGCAGCGTGTACGGAACGCGGGCGCCGTGGGTCGTCAGGACCGGGCCTGGCGGCGGAGGGTGGGTTCGCGCAGGAGCATGCTGGCCGCCTCGGTCAGCACCAGGTTGCGGTGGGCGCTGCTGTCGAGGTCGGCACCGGCGAGGAACGCCCGCAGCGCGGCCGCGGCCGTCCCGGCCTCGTCGTCGCCGTCCGCCGCCGCCTCGACCAGGGGCTCGAGCCCGCCCTTGACCCCGAGCAGCCGCAACCGCAGGCCGGCGCCGGTCAGGCCCTGCCGGTGGGCCAGCACCGCGGCCGCTGCCAGCACCGGGACGGCCGAGCGCTGCAGCTCGGTGCTGTAGCCGTACGCCCGCTCGTCGCCGCGGACCATCTCCGCGGCCGACTCCAGCGCCCCGGCGTACGTCCGGCCGGCGGCGATCAGCGGCAGGCTCACGTCCGGGACGGTAGCGGAGCCCGGCCCGTCCCGAGCCCGAACGGCGGTTCAAGGCCGGTGGTCGCGGTCAGTGACCGTCGCCACGTGGCGCGGCGCTCTAACCTACGGTGCCGTAAGTTAGAGGGGATGACGACTTCACCGGCAGCCCCGCCGACGAGCCCGGTCGAGACCGCAGCCCTGCGTGAGCTCGAGCCGGTCGTCGCCGCCAACCTCGACCGCCACCTCGGCCTGGCCAAGGAATGGTTCCCGCACGACTACGTGCCGTGGAGCCGCGGCCGGGACTTCGCCTTCCTGGACGGCGAGGACTGGGTGCCGGAGGACTCGCCGCTGGACCCGGTCGCCCGGACCGCGATGGTGGTCAACCTCCTCACGGAGGACAACCTGCCCTCCTACCACCGCGAGATCGCGGTCAACTTCGGCCGGGACGGGGCCTGGGGCCAGTGGGTCGGCCGGTGGACCGCCGAGGAGGGCCGGCACGGGATCGCGCTGCGTGACTACCTCGTGGTCACCCGCGGGGTCGACCCGGTCACGCTGGAGCGGCTCCGGATGGAGCACATGACCGCCGGCTTCGAGTCCGGCGACCTGACCCCGCTGCAGACCCTGGCGTACGTCTCCTTCCAGGAGCTGGCGACCCGGGTGGCGCACCGCAACACCGGACGGGCCACCGGCTGCCCGCTGGCCGAGCAGCTGCTGGCCCGGATCGCCGTGGACGAGAACCTGCACATGGTCTTCTACCGCAACCTCGTCGCCGCGGCCCTGGAGGTCGCGCCGGACGAGACGATGGCGGCGATCCGGGACCAGGTCGTCGGCTTCCAGATGCCCGGCGCGGGGATGACCGACTTCGCCCGCAACTCGGTCGCGATCGCCAAGGCCGGGATCTACGACCTGCGGCTGCACCACGACGAGGTCATCATGCCCGTGCTGCGGTTCTGGAAGGTCTTCGACCGGGCCGGGCTGGGGCCGGCCGGGGAGCAGGCCCGGGAGGAGCTGGCCGACTTCCTCACCGGCCTGGACACCCGGGCCGCCCGCTTCGTCGAGCAGCGGGAGCGGCAGCGGGCCCGCGCACAGGAGCGCGTGGCCTGACATCAGGACAGCCGGATCGGCAGGTGCTTGACCCCGCGCTGGAAGCTGGAGCGCAGCAGCACCGGCGCGCCGGCCGGCTCGATCCACCGGGTCCGGGCCAGCAGCCGGCCGAACAGGGCGCGCAGCTGGGCCCGGGCCAGGTGGGCGCCGAGACAGAAGTGCGGCCCGTGCCCGAACACCAGGTGTTCGCCGCCGGACCGGGTGATGTCGAACCGGTCCGGGTCGGCGAACACGGTCTCGTCCCGGTTGGCGGCGGAGAAGGACACCACCACCTTGTCCCCGGCCGGGATGTCCACACCGGACAGCGTCACGTCCTCGGTCGCGGTCCGCCGGAACACCATCACCGGCGTCCACCACCGCAGCATCTCCTCGACCGCGCCCGGCAGCAGGGCCGGGTCGGCCCGCAGCGCCCGCTGCGCCTGCGGGTGGGCCAGCAGCGCCACCATCCCGCCCGGGATGCCGTTGCGGAGCGTCTCGTTGCCGGCCACCGCGAACAGCCAGAACAGGTTCTCGAACTCGGCCACCGACACCCGCCCGCCGTCGTCGTCCACTTCGGAAAGCAGCAGCGACATCACGTCCTGGCCGGGCTCCCGCCGCTTGTGCTCGGCCAGCAGGTGCGCGTACGCGTACAGGTCCGGGATGCCGGCCCGGGTCCGCGGGTCGGGCATCCGGCCGTCCGGGCCGGGGCCGGCCGCAGGGCCAGCGCCCGCGCGGCCATGTCGGTGCCGCCGGGAAAGCGGGCGCTGCCGGCGTAGTCGGGGTCCTGGAAGCCGATCACGCGGTTGGACCAGTCGAACAGCAGCCCGCGGTCGGCGGCCGGCATGCCGAGCACGTCGGCAAGCGCCAGCAGCGGCAGGTCCGCGGCCGCGGCGGCGAAGTCCACCACGTCGTCCGTCTCCAGTAGACGGTCCACGATGGACTCGGCGTGACCCGCGATCCGGGACTCCAGCGCCGCCACCGCCCGCGGGGTGAACGAGCGGTGCAGCAGCCGGCGCAACCGGGAGTGCTCCGGCGGGTCCATGTTCAGCATCATCAGCCGCACGTAGGCCAGGTCGGCCGGCGTGGCCGGGTCCCGGACCTGGGTCGCGCCCAGCCAGGAGGAGAACCGGCGCGGGTCCCGCAGCACCGCCTTCACGTCCGCGTGCCGCAGCACCAGCCAGTGCCCGGGGCCGGCCGGCTGGCCCAGCAGCGCCGGCTCCGGCACCCGGACCACGCCGGCCGACCGCCGCAGCGAGGCCAGCAGCTCGTACGGGACGCCGGTCTCGTACGTCCGCGGGTCGGTGAGGTCGGCCAGGGCGGTCACGGGTGGGGGCCGGTCACGGGTGGCGGGCCAGGAAGTCCTCGATCGCGGTCACCAGCGCCACCGGGGTCTCCTCGGTGGCGTAGTGGCCGGCGTTGGCCAGCACCACCAGCTCCGCGTCCGGGTGCCAGACCAGCCAGGTCGCCCGCATCACGTCCGCGGACAGGGCCGGGTCGTGCTCGCCGACGATCACCTGCACCGGCGTGGCCACCACCCGCTCGTCGCCGCGGACCTGCTCCGAGAAGTCGGTGCCGGACCAGGCCTTCAGCAGCGCGCCGAAGGCGTCCCGGTCCGAGCGCTCGACCGAGTGGGCCACCATCCGGCGGATCCAGCGGGGCGAGTGCCGGTTGCCGGTGGTGAGGTCGATGATCGCGTACCGGTTGCCGTCGTCGGTGGCCGCGCCGGAGAACAGGTCCCAGCCGGCGTTGTCGAACGGCACCCCGGAGGCCGGCACCGGGCTCACCCCGACCAGCGCCGACACCCGCTCCGGCGCCTCGACCAGCACCCGGGCCGCGGCCGTGCCGCCCATCGAGTGGCCCAGCAGCGCGAACCGGTCGGCGCCGAGGTCGTCGGCGACCGCGAGCACGTCGGCGGCGATCTCGTCCAGGGTGTGGTCGCCGGCGACGCCGCGGCGCTCGCCGTAGCCGCGGTAGTCCGGGAACACCCAGGTGTAGGTGTCGCCGTCGACCAGCTCGGGCAGCCAGCCCCAGCCCGTCGACGAGCCGAACCACCCCGGCAGGCACAGCACGACCCGCTGGCCCGACCCCACCGTGCGCACCGACATGGCCGCAGGCTAACGGCGGCGGGCCGCCGGCGGTACACCTCGGCCGCGGCGCCGGTCCGGAGCCGGCCGCACCGGTTCTCAAAGTGAGACAGCGGGGGACAGGTCCCGCGCGTTGACTGCGAGGGCGTGCGCTGCGGCACCAGGCCCGACCGTGCGCGGCCGCGTCCGAGCGGAGGGAGTGCGTCGTGACCGAGCAGAGCACGTACCGGCTGATGTACCGCAGCAGGAGCCGCATCCCCGAGCCCGACCGCAAGGTTGAGCTCGGCACCCTGTTCTCCACCGCCCGCCGGAACAACAAACGGGCCGGGGTCACCGGCGCGCTGCTGCTCACCGGCGACTGGTTCGTCCAGGTCCTGGAAGGCGACGGGCCGACCGTGCGGTCCCTGTACGAGAAGATCGCCTCGGACCCGCGGCACGACTCGGTCACCCTGCTGGAGAGCACCGAGGTCGGCGAGCGCGTCTTCGCCCGCTGGTCGATGGCCAAGGTCGCCGAGGACGGCGAGCCCGACATCCCGCTGATCGCCCACGAGGACGGCATCGCCCCGGCCGCCGCCCGCACCACCACCCCGGCCCAGCACAAGCTCCTGGGCACCATGCGCGCGGCCGCCGGCGCGGCCGTGATCTAGCCGGGCCGGGCTAACCGCCGCTCTGGATGTAGCCGATCAGCTGGGCCCGGTCGGCCTCGAGCTCGTCGATGCGGCTCTTGACCACGTCGCCGATGCTGATGATGCCGGCCATCCGGTCGCCGGCCGCGACCACCGGCACGTGCCGGATCCGCCGGTCGGTCATCAGCCGCATGAGGTCCTCGACCGTGTCGCCGGGCGCGGCGACGACCACGTCCGAGGTCATCACCTCGGCGATCGGCGCGTCGAGCAGGGCCGGGCCGGCCCGCCGCAGGGCTCGGACGACGTCCCGCTCGGACACGATGCCGGTCACGGTGGCGCCGTCCGCGGACACGATCACCGCCCCGATCCCGTGCTCGGCCAGGAGGTCCAGCAGGGCGGCGACCGTGGTGTCCGGCGGCGCGCTGGCCACCGCACTTCCCTTGCGCCTGATCAGGTCACTGACGAGCACGTGGGCCTCCCGCACGAGGTGGGACCCGAAGCGTAAGGCCCGCGGCCGCTTCAAGGGAACGCTCAGGTCGTGTCTCCCGGTCCCTGGCGGCGCGGGCGACGCCCAGACGACGACCGGCGGCGTTGTCGTCGTCGCCGATACAACACCGGTATCGGCTCCTCCTCCGCCTTGCCGGACCGCCGCCTGGATCACCGGGAAGCGGCACGAAACCTCTGACGCGGGGCACTAGGCTCAGCCCAGTCCGACCGACCACGAAGGAGTTCCGTGCAGACCGAGCGCACCCTCGTCCTCG
>DATDKW010000472.1:0-16549 GCA_036519715.1 Mycobacteriales bacterium | reverse complement strand
CCGAGGTGTCGAGCGTGGCGCCGCTGTCGGCGCCGTAGACGGCGAGCGTGGACGCGGCCACCGCCATCTCCAGTGCCCGGTCCGCGCCGTCGACGGCGACGGCCTGCGCCGCCCGCGTGAAGATCAGGTGCGCATCGGACGCGGAGCCGACGTTGACCTCGATCCGCCCTCGGAGCCGGTCGATGTCCGCGCGCAGCAGCCGATCGCTCGCGTGCTCCCGCGCCGTCCCGGCCAGCGCGCGGGCCCGGGTCGGCTGCCCGCAGGCCCAGGCGTTGCGGGCGGCGGCGAACGACCGGGCCGCCCGGGCCGGCCCGGCGGTGGTCAGCTCGGCGGCGCGCTCGTACGCGGCCGCGGCGGCGACGTACCCGCCGCGCCGCTCGGCCCTGCTCCCGACGGCTTCCAGGGCCGCGGCGACGTCGTCGTCCGGACCCTCCAGGGCGGCCGCGCGGTGCCAGGCCTCCCGGTCGGGGTCGTCGGCCAGGGCGTCGGCCAGGGCCCGGTGCACCGCCCGCCGCCCCGAGCTGGTCGCGGCCTGGTAGATCGCGGACCGGACCAGCGGGTGCCGTACCCGGGCGCTGTCGCCGTCGATCAGCAGCAGGCCGGACCGCTCCGCCTCCTCCAGCGCGTCCGCCCCCAGGCTCGCGGCCGCGCGGCGCACCGTCGCGGTCCGGGCGGAGTCGTCCGCGGCCGCGACCAGCAGCAGCGTCTGCACCGGGGCCGGCAGCCGCCGGCACCGGTCCAGGAAGACCCGCTCGACGCCGGCGGTCAGCGGCAGCCGGGCCGGCATCGGCGCGGTCCCGCCGAGCTGAGCCGGGCTCAGCGCCGCCGGCAGCTCCACCAGCGCCAGCGGATTCCCGCCGGTCTCGGCCAGCAGCGACTCGGCCACCTCGGCCGGGAGCGGATGCCCGGCCCGCTGCTCCAGCAGCGAACGGGCCGCCGCCGGGTCCAGCCCGGCCAGCACCAGCGACGGCACCCCGTCGGCCGCGAACGCCTCCCCGTCCCGGGCCGCGAACAGCACCGCGACCCGGTCGGCCTGCAGCCGGCGGGCTGCGAACAACAGCGCGTCGGCCGAGGCCGCGTCGAGCCAGTGGGCGTCGTCGACGACGGCGAGGACCGGACTGTCCTCGGCCGCCTCGGTGAGCATGGACAGGGTCGCCACCGCGACCAGGAACGGCTCCACGGCCGGTCCCTCGGTCTGTCCGAACGCGACCCGCAACGCGCGCGCCTGCGGCGGCGGGATCCGCTCCAGCAGCGCCAGGATCGGACGCAGCAGGCGGAACAGGGCGGCGAAGGCCAGCGGCGACTCGGACTCCAGCCCCTGGGTCCGCAGCACCCGGACGCCGGACGCGCCGGCGACCAGGTCCTCCAGCAGCGCCGACTTCCCGATGCCGGCCTCCCCGCGGACGACCAGCGCGCCCGCGCGGCCCTGCCGGGCCCCGTCGAGCAGCCCGGCCAGCCGGGCCCGCTCGACCTCCCGACCCCGCAGCACGGATCGACGCTACCGGCGATCCCGGCCATTTGACCGGGGCGAGCGACCGGCGCCGCGCCGACCCTCGATCCCACCACGACGAGGAAGCGAGGGCGCCATGACCGCCGCCACCCTGATCGACCGGCCGACCGGGACCGCCCCGGGGCCCGGACCCGTCCGCCGCGTCCTGGTGACCGGGCTGGCGACGGGGGTGCTGGCCGCCGCCGTCCTGACGCTGGTCGTCTTCGCCGGCGCGGGCGAGCACGCGATCACCGGCTCGGCCCTGCTCGCCTTCGGCCTGGGCTGGGCGACGCTGGCCGTGCTGTCGATCCGCCGGACCCGGGCGCCGCAGCGGTGGGCGCTGGTCCCGGCCGCGCTGATGGGCGGCACCGGGCTGGGCCTGCTGGCGTTCGCACCCGGGGACGGCGCGATGACCGCGGCGGGCTGGGTCTGGCCGCCGGCCGCGCTGGCGCTGGCGGTCTGGATGGGCGTCCGCGCGCACCGGGTCCGTCCCGGCCGCCGGCTCCTCCTCCCGGCCGTGGCCGGGCTGGCCGCGGTCGCGGTCGGCGGCGGCTTCGCCACGGCCACGGCCCCGCACCACCCCATGCCCGGGGTCGCGTACGACGTCGGCGGCCACCGGCTGCACCTGGACTGCACCGGGTCCGGCGGGCCCACCGTCGTGCTGGAGAACGGGCTCGGGGAGACCTCACCGCTGTGGAGCCGGATCACCGCGCCCGTCGGCCGGGACACGAGGATCTGCGCGTACGACCGCGCCGGGCAGGGCTGGTCCGGCGACGCGCCGCGGCCCCAGGACGGCGCGCGGGCCGCGGCCGACCTGCACACCCTGCTCGCCGCCGCCGACGAGCCCGGCCCGTACGTGCTCGTCGGCCACTCCACCGGCGGCGCCTACGCCCTGACCTACATGGCCCGGTATCCGGCCGAGGTCGCCGGGATGGTGCTGCTCGACTCCGCCGGGCCCAACCAGTTCACCGCCCTGCCGGACTATCCCGGCCAGTACGCCATGATGCGGCGGCTGACCGCCCTGCTGCCCAGCGTGGCCCGCCTGGGCGTGCTGCGGCTGCTGCCCGCCGCCACCTCCTCCGGCCTCCCGGCCCCGGAAGCGGCGCTGGTACGGGACTTCGCCACCAGCCCCCGCGGCCTGCGCAACGTCCGCGACGAGCTGTCCGTCCTGCCGACCGTCTTCGCCCAGGCCGGCGCGCTCACCGGTCTGGCCGGCCGGCCGCTGGTCGTGGTGACGGCGGCCGGCACGCAGCGGGACACCGCCGGCTGGGCCGCGGCCCAGGACCGGCTGGCCACACTGTCCAGCACCAGCAGCCACCGCCTGGCCGACACCACCCACGTCGGCCTGCTCGACGAGCCGGACGGCGCCGGCGTCTCCGTGCGCGCCATCACCGACGTCGTCCGGTCCGTACGCACCGGCGCACCGCTGCCCCCGCACTGACCCCTGTCCCGACCCCGTCCCGATCCGAGGAGCCGTCATGCACACCGTCGACCACCCCGCTCTCACCGAGAGCACGCAGCGCCGCTCCTGGGCGGTGCTCGCCGTCGCACTGACCGCGCAACTGCTCGTCGTCCTGGACATCTCCGTCGTCAACACCGCGCTGCCCACCATCGGCCGGTCGCTGCAGCTGCGCGACAGCGACCTGCAGTGGCTGGTGACCGCGTACCTGCTGCTGTCCGGCGGCGGGCTGCTGCTGGGCGGCCGCATCGCCGACCTGCTCCCCCGGCGGCGCGTCTTCCTCACCGGCCTGGCCGTCTTCACCGGCGCCTCGCTGCTGAGCGGCCTTGCCGGCAGCGCGGCCGAGCTCATCGCCGCCCGCGCCACCCAGGGCCTCGGCGCGGCCCTCATGACACCGGCCGCCCTCTCGCTCGTGATGACGACCTACTCCGGTGCCCAGCGCCGGAAGGGACTGGCCCTCTGGGGCGCGGTCGGCAGCCTCAGCGTCGCCGGCGGGGTGCTGCTCGGCGGCGCCCTCACCACGTGGGCCGGCTGGCAGCTCATCTTCTGGGTCAACGTCCCGGTCGGCGTGGTCGCGCTCGTCGCCGCGGTCAAGGTCCTGCCGAAGGACCCCACCGTCCGCGCGGACGTCCGGCAGCTCGACCTGCCCGGCGCCCTGACCGCCATCGGCGGTCTCACCACCCTCCTGTACGGCCTCGGCGGCACCGCCGCGGCCGGCTGGCTGTCGGCCCGTACCGTGGTGGCGCTCGGCCTGTCGGCGCTGCTGCTGACCGCGTTCGTGGTCATCGAGCGGCACGTCCCGCGGCCGCTGGTCCCGCCGCACACCTGGATGATCCGCACCCTGGTCTCCGGCACGACGGTCATGGTCGGCGTCACCGGTCTGCTGGTCGGGGCCGTGTTCCTGACGTCGATCTTCTTCCAGACCGTGCTCGGGTTCTCGGCGCTGCGGGCCGGGCTCGCGTTCCTCCCGCTGGCGCTGGCCATCGCCGCCGGCACCCACCTCGCCGGCAGACTGGTGACCCGGGCCGCGCCGCGCACCATCGCCGCGGCCGGCCTCGTCCTGGCCGCCGCCGGGGCGGCGTTGCTGTCCACCGCGTCCGGCTCCGCACACTTCGCCCCCGACGTGCTGCCGGGTCTCCTCGTCCTCGGCCTCGGCGTCGGGCTGGTGTTCGTCTCCGTCTCGGTCAGCGCGATGACCGGCATCCCGGCCCAGCACGCGGGCCTGGCTTCCGGGTTCCTCATGACCGGTCACGAGGTCGGCGCCGCCCTGGGGGTAGCGGTGCTGTCCGCCGTCGCGGCGTCGGCCGGCGGCCTCACCAGCGCGGCCGGTGCCGCGGCCGGCTTCTCCCGCGGATTCCTCGCCGCCGCCGTCATCGCGGTCCTCCTGGCCGGCATCGCGTTCGTGCGGATGCCCTCGACCCTCCCGGCCGAGGGCGCTCCCCTGCACCTGCACTGAGGTCGCGGGCCGCCCACCGCGGCCGGGCCGGGCCCGTCAGCGCTGACGGGCCCGGCCCCGCTGCGCGTGCCGGCGCAGCCCGCCGCTGACGTCGACCAGCTCCGCGGCCAGGCCCCGGCACGGGGCGCAGGTGGCCAGGTGCGAGTCCACGGCGGCCCGCTGGCGGGCGGACAGGCCGTCGCGGGTCCAGGTGCCGAGCCGGTCGACCGTCGCCCGGTGCCGGTCGGCCCGGGGTCGCGGATCCGCCGCCCGGTCGCCGAGGTGCTCCTGCAGGTAGGCCTGGCGCAGCGCCTCCCGGGCCCGGTACGCCAGCGCGGCCGCCGCGTTGGCCGACAGGCCCAGCGCGGGGGCGACCTCGGCCGGGCTGCGCTGCTCGACCTCGGTCCGCCACAGCACGATCCGCCACCGCTCGGGCAGCCGAGCGAAGGCACGCGCGGCCAGGTCCGCCTCCAGCTCGGACACGGCCGGGTCCTCCCACGGCACCCCCGGGTCGTGGCGGGCCATGTCGTCGGAGAGCTCCAGCTTGCGGCCACGCCGGAGCCGGTCGTGGAAGACGTGCCGGACGGTGGTCAGCAGGTAGGCGCGGAAGGCGGTGCCGGGCCCGCCGCCGCCCAGCAGGGTGACGTAGAGCCGCGTGAACGCCTCGGCCACCAGGTCGTCCGCCTCCGGCGCGCAGGAGGTCAGCTGCCGGGCCTGCACCTGGGCGGCAGCCGCGTGCCGGCGGTACAGCTCCCCGTACGCCTCGGTCCGTCCGGACCGGACCCGGCTCATCAGCTCGGCGTCGCTCATCAGCTCGGCGTCGCTCGGAGCGCCGGAGTCGGCCTTCGGGCCGGCCACGGGGCCGGACTCCGGACCGGACTGTGCGACCAGGACGCTAGGGACCGTCACTGGCAACCCCTTCGAACCACGTTCGGCGACGCAGGACCGCGCTCTGTCGACGGAATCAACCCCTGGGGTGGGCTCGCTACACCCCTACGGAGGGTTCTGCACCGCTCCGCCCGCGGACCGGGTCCGGACAGGAAAGAACCGGGCCCAGTGCACCGCCCACCACCGCGGGAGCGCGAGGTGCTGGCGCTTGTCGGCGCCGGTCTGTCCAACGCGCAGATCGCCGGCCGACTCCACCTGGCCGAGGGGACGGTGAAGACCCACCTCAGCACGATCCTCGGCAAGCTCGGCGTGGCCGACCGGGTCCAGGCCGCCATCCTTGCCCACCATGCCGGTCTGGCCTGACGCGCAGCATGTGGATACGGCCTCAAACGTCGTGCGGCCCGGCCCCGGATCGGGTCAGGAGCGGTCGGGGGAATCGATTCCCGACCTGAGTCGCTCCTCCGCTTCCTCCAGGGTCCGCCGGGCGGCGACGAGCGTCCGGAGCGCGGCCCGCTGGGCCGCGCGGGCCGCCGCCAGGTCCTGCTCGGCGCTGACCTTCTCGCGGCGCAGCTGCATGCGCTGCTGCTCGATCAGCTCCTGCCGATCCTGCACGACCTGCATGGCGGCCTCGGCTTCGGCGAGGTCGTGCTCCCGCTGCCAATGGGCCGACGCGGCCTCGGCCAGCTCGGCCTCGGCCCGCCGCAGGGTCTCGGCCGGGTCGCGCGCCGGCACCCGTTCGCGGGTCCACCCCGGACCGGCGTACGGGACCTCGGCCGGGCCGTCCGGACGGTCGGCGGCGACCGCGGCGGCCTTCTCCCGACGCCGCCCGAGCTCGTCGTCCACCGGCCACATCGGCCAGCCGGCCGCGTCGTCCTCCGCGGGGCGGGGATCCGGCATCGGACCGGACGCCGGCGCCGACGGGCCGGCCGCCGCGCTCACCTGGGGCAGGGGACCGAAGCCGGCATGCTCCATGGGCCGGGCCAGATGCCCGGACATGACCGCGGCCGCGGCGGCCAGGTCGACCAACCCGGCCTGCAGCGTCGACTGGACCTCGGCCAGCGCGGCCTCGGTCGGGTGGACACCGGCCTCGGCGGCGTGCCGGCGGACCCAGTCCAGCAGCTCGGCCACCAGCTCCTCCCGCTCGCCGGGCAGGCGCCGCAGCAGCTCGGCGTCGAGCCGGGTCTGGGCCCGGCGCAGCTCCCGGCCCACCGCGAACAGCTCCTGCAGGCGGGCGCGCTGGTGGCGGGCCAGCGCGTTGACCAGCCACGCGCTCAGCGTCGGCCGGCGCAGAGCCTGCAGCTCCCGGGCCAGCTCGCGGTGTCCGGCCGCGCGGGCCTGCCGCACGAGCTGGTCGCGGGCGGCCACGAACCGCGCCGGCGGCACCAGGTACAGCTCGGCGGCGATCTCGTCGGTCTCCGGCAGACGCATCCCGACCATGATGCCCGGACCGCGCCACCCCGGGGCCCGCTGGGGGCCGCCCCGGGCCGAGCGGTGGTGACCTCGTCCGCCGCGAGGCACACTGGAATCAGAAGTCCGCAGGTGAGACGCCTGGTGCCACTCCGGCCGAGGACCCGCGGACGCCACCGACTCCCCCGGAGGCGAGATGCAGACCGTCTGGAAGGGCGTCATCTCGTTCGGACTCGTGTCGATCCCGGTGCAGTTGTTCGCGGCCACCGAGGAACACAGCGTGACGTTCCGCCAGATCCACGCCTCCGACGGTGGCCAGATCCGCTACCGGCGGGTCTGCACGCTCGACGACGAGGAGGTCTCGTACGGCGACATCGCCCGGGGCTACGAACTGCCCGACGGCCAGGTCGTCATGCTGACCGACGAGGACTTCGCCCAGCTGCCGCTGGTCACCAGCCGGGCCATCGAGGTCCTCGGCTTCGCCGACGCGGACAGTGTCGACCCGGTCCGGCTGTCCCGCAGCTACTACTGCGACCCGACCGGCTCGGACACCAAGGGCTACGTGCTCCTGCGCGACGCGCTCCGGCGCACCGGCAAGGTGGCGCTGGTCAAGGTCGCGCTCCGCGGCCGGGAGTCACCGGCCGTGCTGCACCCGCGCGACGGGGTCCTCGTCCTGCACCTGCTGCTGTGGCAGGACGAGGTACGCCAGCCGCGCTTCAAGTTCCTGCAGGACCAGACCCCGCCGCGGGCCCGGGAGCTGGAGGCGGCCGAGGCCTACATCCACACCCTGACCGATATGCCCGAACCGCATGACATGGTCGACCGGTACCAGGCGGCGCTCCGGGAACTGGTCGAGGCCAAGGTCACCGGCCGCCGGCTCGAACAGCCACCGGCACTCGCGGCCGCCGGCCAGGGCGAGAGCCTCATGGAGGCCCTGCGGCGCAGCGTCGAGCAGGCCAGACAGGACCGGGCGGACACCCGGCCGGCCCCGAGGAAGCGGGCGGCCAAACCCGCCGCGTCACGACAGGCCGGAGCCAAGCCGCCGGCCAAGCCCGCTGCCGGTCCCCCGCCGGCCACCGCGACGGGTGCCACCACGAAGAGCCTGAGCAGGAGCAGCTCGGGAAAGAAGCCGCCGGCCAAGAACACCCCGGCGAAGAGGACCTCGGCGGAGAAGAGCGCCAAGAACCGCTAGCCGCGGGCCCGCCACGCCCCTCCGGACGTCACCCACCTGGCTGCCGGGTGGTGTCACCACGATGGGCCACTGATCCGGTAGAGATGTCGGTCTCGCGGTGGTGGCGGCCCCAGCCCTGCCCGCCACCACGGCGACCAGCGCCATCGCCGCCCGCGGGCGGGAGCGTCGAGACCGAAGGAGAATCGGGATGGGAAGACTGATCGCCACCGCACATGCCACCCTCGACGGAGTCGTGGACCCGGTCGAGTGGATGCAGTCGGACGGGGACCACGAGGACTACTCGTTCGAGCGGCAGGCCAGGTCGGGCGGCCTGCTGCTGGGTCGCAAGACCTTCGAGGGGCTGGCCGGATACTGGCCGAGCCAGTCCGGCAGGTGGGCGGACATGGTCAACGCGCTGCCCAAGTACGTCGGGTCCACCACCCTGTCCGGAGACCTCGGCTGGAACGCGACGCTGCTCGACGGGGACCCCGCGGACTCGATCCCCAGGCTCAAGGACGAGGTCGACGGCGACCTGTTCCTGCACGGGAGCGGCGAGTTCGCCTACGCCCTGGCCCAGGAAGGCCTGATCGACGAGTACGAGGTCTACGTGAACCCGGTCGTCTGGGGCCGGGGCAACCTCCACGTGCTCGGCGACCGGGGAACGGTGCGGCTGGCGCTCCACGATGTGCAGCGGTTCAACTCCGGGGTCGTCCTCCTCACCTATCTCCCGCAGTCCTGACCACCACCGCGATCGCGGCCGGCCGGTGGCCCGGCCGGCCGGGGACGCCCGGCCGGCCCGGGTCAGGCCGCCTCGGCCACCAGGGACCCGCCGGAGGTCCGGGCCTCGGAGGCGAAGAGCTTGGGATGCGCCGCTCGGAGGCCGCCGACCACGGTCTCGTACGGGAAGTCGTTGAACTCGCCGTGCCAGCGCAGGAACTCCATGTGCTGCCGCCCGTTCTCGTCGTACGGGTGGTAGAGGCTGTCGGTTGAGCCCGTCGAACTCCAGCGGGGCGATCTTGTAGAGCCGGCACAGCAGCTTGCTGAAGACCGGGGTCGCCTTCACCCACGTGCCGTTCAGGTGCACCAGGGTCAGCGCGTGGTAGGTGAAGACGTTCCCGCCGATCAGCTCGGTCAGCCGCGGCGAGGCCAGGTGGTTGCCGACGTCGCCGTAGACCAGCCGGCTCGGGATCCCCACCGCCCGGGTGACCGCGGCGTAGACGAGGCTCTTGTGGACGCAGAAGCCCTTGCGCGCTGGATGATGGAGCTGGCCCGCAGGCCCTCGCGGGACAGGTCGGCGTCGTACACCTCGTACTGGATGTCGTCGCGCACCGCGTAGTACCGGGCGCGGGCCCGGTCGATGTCGGTGCCCGCGGACGGGTCCGGCACCACCCGGGCCACGAAGTCGCGGACCGCGGGCGACTCGTAGTCGAGGAACTCGGTCGGGCGGCGCAGCCGCTCCAGTTGCGTGGTCATCCTCCTCGGCTGCTCGTCACAGCCCGATCAGCCACCGCGCAGCGCCAGGGGCAGCAGCAGCACGGCGCCGATCGCGGTCCGGCCGAAGACCAGCACGGCCGCGGGCACCTCCTCGACCGCGACCTTGATGAGCGGGTAGGGGATGCCCCAGACGACGGACATCAGGGCGAACAGCACCCAGCCACGGCGGGTCATCGGCAGCCTTTCGAGGGTGACGGCGACGGTCCACGACCGGGGGTCGGCGACCGGATTCGCTATCTGCGCGGGTGCGAACCTTCCACCGAAGTGTGTCAGCGGGCCCGGGGCGCGGCTTCTCCTCGAATGCTCAGTCGATCAAGGTCACGCCGGCATCGCTTGACACGTACGCCGGCGGCCTCACCGGTGTCGTCCGGGCAGCCCGGACCGACGTCATCAGCGCTCGGCCGAAGCCGTCCGGGGAACCGGCTGCGGGTCAGCGCACCACTCGGTACTTCAGGTGCGTCGCGGCCGGAGTGGCCAGGGCGCCGATGGGCTCGAGGGTGATCGCGGAGTCCAGGCCGGCGAACAGCGAAGTGCCGCCGCCCACCAGGATCGGCACCACGTGCAGGTGGAACTGGTCGACCAGGCCGAGCGGAAGCGCCTGCTGCATGACGGTCGCGCCGTGCAGGCCGACGAACTTCTCGCCGGCGGCGTCCTTGGCCTGCTCGATCGCGCTGGCGACGCCGTCGGTGACGAAGGTGAACACGGGCGAGTACGGCTCGGTCGGCTCGCTGTGGCTGACGACGAAGCACGGGGTCATGCCCTCGGGGCCGTGCTCCCAGCCGCCGGGGCCGCCCGCGGTCTTGTCGAACGACGTGCGGCCCATCACGACGGCGCCGATCCCGTCACTCATCTCCTTCTGGATGGCCCGCTCCTCGTCGGAGGTCGGGTGGAAGATCCAGTCGTGCAGGGTGCCGGCGCCGTCGCCGAACGGGTTCTCGCGGCTGGCATTCGGCCCGGTGACGTACCCGTCGAGGGAGACGGACATGTCGCAGATCACGAGTGCCATGGTGCTCCTCTGTCTCGGCCAGGTGCCGGCACGGCACGGCCTCCCCGGCGGGCGCGCAGCAGAGCGTAGTGGTTCCCCACCACCCGCTCGCCCCCGCCCCGCATCAGCGGTGCGGCACGATGCGCCCGAGGTCGTCGCGGGCGCCGGGCCGGCGACGACAAGGACGCTCCGCCGGCTCCACCGGTCCGCGAGGATGCTCCCGCTGGAACACCGCCACCCCGTCCTCGGCGTCACCGGGTCCTCCGGAACGCCTGCAGCAGCCGGTCCCGACTCGGTGGCGCCGCCGCGTCGGCGGGGAGCTCCCCGATTGCCGCGATCGTCGTACGGATCTGGTGCAGATAGGTGGAGCAGCCATCGCAGAGGTCGAGATGCGCCAGGACCCGCTGCTCGTCCGCCGGGCTCAGCCCGCCGTCCAGGTAGGCGGTCACCAACTCCACGAACTCGGTGCAGTCCATCAGCCGGTCTCCGCCTTTGCGTGATAGACGTCGATCCGGGCCCGGACGTGCACCCGGGCCCGATGCAGCAGCACCCGCTGATAACCCGGGGAGATCTCCAGTATGGAGCTCACCTCGGCGCCGTCATACCCGTGGATGTCGCGGAGGGTGAGGACGACCCGCTGGCGCTCGGGAAGCTCCGCGATCGCCTCGGCCACCACCTGGCGCAGCTCGGCCGCCAGTGTGGCGTTCTCCGGCTCCGGCCACCGCGCCGGGAACTCCCGCCAGTGACCGGCGAAGGGCTCGCCAGGACCCCGGAACCGCGCCGGGTCGACCGTCGGACCGGTTTCGTCCGCCACGCTGCTCCACGGCACCGACCGGCCCTCCCGCACGCCGCGCCGCTTGGCCGTGTTGACCAGGATCCGGTACACCCAGGTCCGCAGCGCCGCGCGGCCCTCGAACCGGTCGATCCCCTCGATCACGGCCAGCCAGGTGTCCTGGACGCACTCGGCGGCCGAGTCCGGCGTGGAGACGAACGAGCGGGCCAGCCGCTGCATCCCCGGCGACCAGGCCTCCAGCACGAACACGAAGGCCGCCTCGTCCCGATCCCGCAGCCGGGCGACGAGCTCCGCGTCGCCCGGCACATCCATGCCGGAAGTATCGCCGATGGAGCCGGCCGATCATGCGATCTTCCGGATCGAGCCTGAGGAGTGACGAACCGGCACGGCGATCCCGGTATCGGCGTCGGCGGAGCCGGTGTCAGGGGTGCTTGACCAGCGTCGCGCGGGTGTAGAGGAGATCGAAGCCGCGGCGCTGGGCGTTCTGCTGGGACTTCGAGCCGGGCTGGGTGGTGATGACGGCGACCTCGCAGCCCGCCGCGGCGGCGTCGGCCAGCCGCGCCGACAGCAACGCGGTCTGCACCCCGCGGCGTCGGTGCTCCGGCGCGGTCGCCGCCCCCGCGAACTGGGCGATACCACCGGCGACCCGGAACTCCGCCCCGCCCGCGAACACCCCCTCGCGCACCGCCACGTATCGCACCAGGCCGGCGGCGGCCGAGTCCCGCTCCGCGTTCTCCAGGATCTCCCGCGGGAACTCGTCGTGCCACGGCACCCCGTCGGTGTCCGGATGCAGGGAGCCTTCGACCACCACGGCCAGCCAGTCCTCGAACTCCTCCGGACCGCTGCGCCGGACCTCGATCCCCGGCGGCCGTACCGGCTCCGGCACGGCCCGCAGGTCGAACCCGAGCACGTTCTCGAACCCCTCCAGCCGGTAGCCGCGGCCCGACAGCAGCGGCGCGAGCTCCGGGTCGGCCAGGTGCGCCAGCTCCACCTGGGTCGGCGCGTCCCGCTCGGCGAAGGCGGCCTCGACCGCCTTCCACTCCACCTCGCCCGGCACCCCGGCGAACCCGACCCCGGCCACCTTGTTGTACGGCGAGTCCGGCTCGGCGAAGCTCGCTACCCCGCCGCCGATCGCGGTCACGAACCCGGCCCCGGTCCCGGTCCGGGCCTGCGTCGCCCGGGCCAGCGCCGAGATCAGCTCGGCCTCCGCCCGCTCGATCCGCCCGGCCAGCCCGATGTCACAGAACAACCGCACGTCCGCTCCTCCGTCGGTTGGGCGGGAAGCCGTCCGGCGCCTCGACCACCCGGGTCGGGTCGAAGTCCACAGTAGACGGAAAGCCGGCCACGCCGGTCCGCACGGTGACCCGCTGGACCGCGGCCGAGCCGGCCGCGTTGGCGGACTTCTGCGCCCCATCCGGGTGCTCGACCGCGCTGCGGAGGAACAGGGTCGAGCCGCCGTCGGCGCCGGCTGAACCCGCGCCCGCGACGAGCACGGCTGGTACGGGCGCACCCACGGCGACGAGGGCAGGGATGATCGTTCTGCGCACTGCTGGGCCTCCTGAGCTGTTCGGAGAACTCCGTTCAGCTCTTCCGTGTCGCGCGCAGCCGTGGCGTTACCGGCGGCGGCAAAGTTCCTGACAGGCCCTCCGAGGCGGCTCGCATAGCGGGCTTTATGCGAAAAGGACGCATAGCCAAGGCGGAGTTCGCTGCCCTTCGGGCAGAGTAGAGGGGCGGTCGTGACGATTTCTTCACCGAGGCGGGCCTGCTCGGCTACCGTGCTGGAAAGGGTGACCGGGCGCCTCGCCAGGTCGGGCGAGTCGGGGTCCGGTCCCTGGGTCCAGCGGTATGGGGGGATGGTCATGGGGACCCGATTTCGCCGGTCAGTGCTCTTCGCCGTCATTGCAGTGGTGGCTGGTCTGCTGGTGGGAGTGGACGCACCAATGGCAGGAACGACGTCGGCGGCGCTGCCGCTGCGGGAGCGGGAGCTGACCGGCAGCGGTGGCTGGAGCTGGTTCGGCGACCCGCGCGCGGTCTATCACCAGGGGACGTACCGGCGCACGTACACGGGCTGGGTCGCGCAGGATGGCAGCATCCAGGTGGCCAGCTACGACCACGGCTCGGGTCGCCGGGTGGTGGTCACGCTCAAGGCGAGGCTGCAGATCGACGACCACAACAACCCGTCGATCCTGGTCCGGCCGGACGGGCGGCTGATGGTCTTCTGGTCCACGCACGCCGGCTCCACCATGTGGTACCGGCGGTCGCTGCGGCCGGAGGACGTCACCGCGTGGGAGCCGGAGCGGGTGCTCGGCACGAACACGGCGGGAGATTGGGGCTACACCTACCCCAACCCGGTGCAGCTGTCGGCGGAGAGCAACCGGATCTACCTCTTCTGGCGCGGCGGCAACGCCAACCCGGCCATGTCCACCTCGCTGGACGGCACCACATGGAGCCCGGCTCGTACGGTGCTCTACAACGCCGGTCAGCGTCCCTACGTGAAGTACGCGACCAACCGGCGGGACACCATCGCGATGGCCTTCACCCAGGCCCATCCCCGCGCCGGCGGCACGAACATCTACTACGCGGCTTACCGGGCCGGTGCGTTGCGCCGCGCGAACGGCACGGTGATCGCGCCGATGAGCGGCCCGCCGATCTCCCCCGCGCAGGCGGACAAGGTGTACGACCACACCACCGCCGGCAAGGCCTGGGTGCACGACGTCGCTCTCGACTCCGCCGGGCGTCCGGTGATCGTCTACGCGACGTTCCCGACCGACACCGACCACCGCTACCGGTACGCCCGCTGGGACGGCACCCGCTGGATCGACCGGGAGCTGACCCGGGCCGGCCGCTCGATCAGCGGCGACCCGGCCGAGCCCAACTACTCCGGCGGGATCACCCTCGACCACGACAACCCCGGGGTCGTCTACCTGTCCCGGCAGGTCAACGGCGTCTTCGAGGTCGAGGTCTGGGCCACCGCGGACGGCGGGACCACCTGGACGTCCCGTCCGGTGACCAGCCACTCCGTCCGGCACAACTACCGACCGTTCTCGCCGCGCGGGCAGCTCGGCGACGACCTGGAGCTGGTCTGGACGCACGGCACCTATCCCAGCTACACCAACTACCTCACCGGCGTCCGGACCCAGATCCGCACCCGCGACATCGCCGACCCCGCCGCCGTGGCCTGGGGACCGGGACGGCTGGACGTCTTCGCCCGGGACGGGCAGACCTCGACGCTACTGCAGAAGTACTACTCCGGCGGCTGGAGCGGCTGGGCCGACTTCGGCGCCGGCCCGGCCGGGCACCCCATCGGGCGTCCCACGGTCGCCTCCTGGGGAGCCGGCCGGCTGGACGTGTTCGCCGTTGACCAGGTCACCGGCCAGCTGCTGCAGCGCACCTTGAACAACGGCTGGAGCGGCTGGATCAACCGCGGCTCCGCGCCGTCCGGGCACCGGCTGACCGCGCCCGCCGCCGTATCGTGGGGTAGCGGGCGGATCGACGTCGTTGCCCGCGACGAGGTCAACGACGACTTGATCCACTTCTGGCAGTCCGGCACCACCTGGTACGGGCCTGAGCGGCTGGCCGCCGGCGCCGGCGGCGACTACGTGCCCACCATCGCCAGCTGGGGCGAGCGCCGCCTCGACGTCTTCGCCGTCACCTCCGCCGGCCGGCTCTCCCAGTTCTTCTTCGACGGCGCCCACTGGCACGGCTGGGGCGACAAGGGCACCGGACCCGGCGGCGCCGCCCTGATTCAGCCCGCCGCCGCGACCGCGTGGGGACCCGGCCGCCTCGACGTCTTCGCCCTCGTCACCGGCGGCCGGCAGATAGCCCACTGGTGGTACGACGCCGGCGCCTGGCGTGGACTGCAGACCCTCGGCACCGGACCCGACCGCATCCAGCTGACCGGCCTCACCGCGACCTCGTGGGGCACCGGCCGACTCGACGTCTTCGCCACCGACCAGCTCCGCCGCGACCTCGTCCAACTGTTCTACAACGGCACCAGCTGGCTCGGCCCCGTACCCCAGGACTTCAACAGCTCCACAGTCGGCACCACTACGACGCTCATGCTCGACCCCAACCCCCGAGCCACCCCAATCCCCGTCAACGAGAAGGCCAAGACCGCCGACTGACAACAGGATCCAGTCCCGTACACGGCAGAACCACGAAGTCTGCTTCGGGCCCTACCAATCCCGATTGATCATTCGCGGCCAGGAACAAGCGCGCACTCAACTGCCGACGAGAGTGTGTCGGTCGACCAAAGGATGAGTGCGCCGAGATGAACGCGAGACGACGGCGAAGACACCGAACACTGCAACGCGACACTAGTGCCTGACGCTTGACGGGCCTACCGTCTGCCCTGTGGCGGAGGATCAGGTCGCCGGTCTGGTGGTCGGCGCAGCCGGGAGGAGCCGGAGAAGGCCGATGTGCCCGAGGGGTTCCTAGGTCTCACGGGGAGGGGTGATCGTCACGGACTGGCGGTGGCGCCTTGGAGTAAGGAACACCCATGACAGAGGAGATGAGTCATGAACATTCGCAGGATAGTGGTTATGTTCACGTCCGCCGCCGTCGCCGTTGTGAGCCTGGCGGTGCTCGCGCCTCCGGCGTCCGCCGACTCGATCTCGAACGAGGGTGAGCGGTTCCAGATTCTTCACCACTACGCGAACCCGAGTCTCGGTACCATCGCGATCGACTACACAAGCCAGTTCTATTTCTCGGTCGGCGCGAACCGTATCACCCGAGCGCGGGGATGGGGCGCGATCTCGAAAGACTTCACGGCAGCGCGTCCGCCGCTACGGGTACAAGTCGATCAGGTGCGGTTGGGCATAGTCGGCGGTCCACTGCTGATCGCAACAACGGCGCCGGTCAATTCGGGTACCGCACAATCAGCCGTCTCATTCACGGGCTGGCGGCTCAACGTCACCAGTCCCACGATATGCAGCACCCCAGTCCGGCTGCAAACCCGCGTCGTGTACTCGGTCCGGTGGACGGACCTAACCGTATCCAAATTCCAGGTGACTAGCGACCCGTCGAATCTGCATTGCGTCCTATGAGGACGCGCCTGGCCTGAGCACGTAGCCTGCGCGTTGCGCCGGATCTGCTGGAGTTTCGCTCGGAGGACTGTGCCGGAGAGCGGCCGGCGGCGTGGCTCACTGCGCCGGACTTCTTCGAGGGTGTCAAGTTCCTCAACATGGCCAGTTAATGCGGGTCATCGCACGAGGCGGCGGGGCGGGACGCACGCTCGTGGCGCTGTTCGAGGTGTGGGGAGCGGGGTGCATCGACCGGCGCTACCGCGCTCGGACCGGGTCAGCGGTCTGCGGGGGTGGGGATCCAGTAGCGGAGCTCGCCGTCGGCGATGCCGTCGGGCTGTCCACCGTTGGCTTCGATGACCTTGCGGGACGCCACGTTGGTCGGCTGGCAGGTGAGCAGGACCCGG
>DATDKW010000471.1:0-4083 GCA_036519715.1 Mycobacteriales bacterium | reverse complement strand
GGCCGAGACCGCGCTGCCGCCCACCGCCAGCGCCCCGTCGGGCACCCCGCCGCCGCCCGCGGCCGCCACCACGATGGCCCGGGCCAGCGTCCGCCGCGGGTCCGGGCCGGTCAGCGAGGTCAGCGCGCGGTCGTCGGCCCGCATCTCCACCAGCTCGCGCACGGCGGTGTGGGCCCGGGCCGCCGCCGGCAGCACCGGCAGCGCCGCCTCCCAGGCCACGAACGGCAGCAGGTAGAGGTGGTGGTGCTCGGCCAGGTGGGCCCGCTCGTGGGCCACGACGGCGGCCAGCTGCCCGTCGTCCAGCTCGGCGACCATGCCCGAGGACAGCACCAGCAGCGGGCGCGCGCCCGGGATGCAGAACGCCACCGGCGCCGGATGGTCCAGCAGCCGGGCGTCCGGGGCCGCGGCCGCGGGCTCGACGACGAGCTCCAGCAGCTCCCGGTGCCGGCGGCGGGTCCGGGCGGTGCGCACCCAGGACAGCGCCAGGACGCCGAGCAGCTCGGCGGCCAGGACGGCGGCCAGGGTCAGCGCGACCCAGTGGTCGCCGCGGACCGGGTCCCGGGCGGGCTCCCCGGTGAGCACGGCCCAGCCGGCCCCGGGCAGCGAGCCGCCCCACGGGGCCAGGCCGTGCCCCGCCAGCGCGCCCAGGATGGACAGGCCGCCGGCCAGCCCGACCGCCTGCCAGCAGATCAGCGCGACCAGGGGATCGCGGCGGGTCCAGCGGGCGCGTCCCAGCAGCGCCGGCACCGGCCAGGCCAGCAGCGCCGCGAGGACCGCGGCGGTCGCAGCGAGCACGTCAGCCGGCGTCCCGGCCGCTCTCGGCCAGCAGCTGCCGCAGCAGCCGGGCCTCCTCCGGGTCGACGCCACCGACGAACCTGGCCAGCACCGCCTGCCGGTCGCCGGCCTGGCCCAGCACCTCGTGCATCAGCTCGGCGGCGTGCTCGGCCCGGCCGGCCCGGGCCCGGAACCGGCGCGGCCGGGCCTCGTCGTGCTCGACGAAGCCCTTGGCCTCGAGCCGGGACAGCACGGTGTGCACGGTGGTCAGCGCGAGCTCGCGGTCGGCCAGCGCCTCGCGCAGCTCGGTCGCGGCGACCGGGGCGTCGGCGGCCCACAGCACGTCCATGACGGTGCGCTCCAGGTCACCCAGCGACGCCACGACCGCTCCTCCCGTACGGATCCTCTACCCAGCGTAGAACGACCTCGTGACCAAGGCGTCTGGTGTCCGTAAGCTCACACCCACATCCTCTACCGGACGTAGAAAGGTCATTCTACGAAGCGTAGAAATGACGCGTCGGCCTAGGCGGCACCATGAGGAGCAGCGGCGTGGACGTACTCGACATCGCCCGGTGGCAGTTCGGCATCACGACCGTCTACCACTTCCTGATGGTCCCGCTGACCATCGGCCTGGGGATCCTGGTGGCCGTGATGCACACCCAGTGGGTGCGCACCGGGCGGGCGGAGTGGCTGCGGATGACCCGCTTCTGGGGCCGGGTCTACCTGGTCAACTTCGTGCTGGGGGTGGCCACCGGGCTGGTCCAGGAGTTCCAGTTCGGCCTGGCCTGGAGCGAGTACTCGCGCTTCGTCGGGGACGTCTTCGGCTCGCTGCTGGCGATGGAGGCGCTGCTCGCCTTCTTCCTGGAGTCGACGTTCCTGGGCCTGTGGATCTTCGGCTGGGGCCGCATCCCCAAGAAGCTGCACCTCGCGTCGCTGTGGGCCGCGGTCATCGGCTCCGTCGTCAGCGCGTACTTCATCATCGCGGCCAACTCGTGGATGCAGCACCCGGTCGGCGTCACCGTCGGGCCGGACGGCCGGCCGCGGCAGGTCGACTTCTTCGCCGTGCTGACCAACAACACGGCCCTGGCCGCCTTCACCCACGCCGTCGTGGCCGCGCTCATGGTCGCCGGGGCCCTGCTGGTCGGCGTCGGCCTGTTCCAGCTGCGCCGCCGGGCCCTGGCCAAGGCACCGGACACCGAGGTCGACCACGCCGTCTGGCGCCGCTCGGTCCGCCTCGGCGGGTACGTCTCGCTGGCCGCCTTCGCGCTGGTCGCGCTCACCGGCGACTGGCAGGGCAAGCTCATGTACCAGCAGCAGCCGCTGAAGATGAGCTCGGCCGAGGCCCTGTGCGAGACCGCGGCGCCGGCCCCGTTCTCGATCTTCGCCTGGGGCAAGCTCGGCTCCAACGAGTGCGACGACGTGCACAGCTACACCGTCCCGGCGGTGCTGTCCTTCCTGGCCCACCACGACTTCTCGACCGCCGTCCCGGGCATCAACGAGCTGCAGCGGGAGTACTCCGACACCTACGGCGCCACGTACCCCGACGACCCGTCCTTCGGCGACCGGGCCGGGCAGCCGATCGACTACACGCCGGTGCTGGCGGTCACCTACTGGGGCTTCCGGCTCATGATCGGCATGGGCGCGGTCTCGGCCGCCGTCGCGGCGTACGCGCTGTGGGCGACCCGGCGCCGCCGGGTGCCGACGTCGCGGATCGGCGTGTACGGGGCGCTGCTCGCCGTCGGGGCGCCGTTCGCGGCCAACGCGGCCGGGTGGATCTTCACCGAGATGGGCCGGCAGCCCTTCGTCGTGTATCCCAACCCCGCCGTCCCGGTCGGCCAGCAGGTGTACTTCTTCACCGCCCAGGCCGTTTCCCCCGGCGTCAGCGCGGCCGAGGTGCTCACCTCGCTGATCAGCCTGGGGCTGCTGTACGGCGCGCTCGCGGTGGTGGAGCTGTTCCTCCTGGTCCGGCTGGTCCGCGGCGGGGTCACCACCGGCGACACGACCCCGGCGCCGCCGGCGGTCGGGTCGGCCCGGCGGGACGACGACGATCCCCGCCCCGGTGACGACCGCGCCGACGACGACGTCCTGTCCTTCGCGTACTAGGAGCCTCCCTGTGGACCTGCAGACCCTGTGGTTCGCCGCTGTCGCGGTGCTGTGGACCGGTTTCCTGCTGCTGGAGGGGTTCGACTTCGGCGTGGCCGCGCTGCTGCCGGTGCTGGGCCGCGGCCGGGACGACCGGCACCTCATGCTGCGCACCATCGGCCCGGTCTGGGACGGCAACGAGGTCTGGCTGATCACCGCGGCCGGCGCGGTCTTCGCCGCGTTCCCCGGCTGGTACGCGACCTGGCTGTCGGCCCTCTACCTGCCGTTCGTGCTGGTGCTGGTCGGCCTGATCGTCCGGGCGGTGGCCTTCGAATGGCGGCACAGCTCGGCTGATCCGCGTTGGGACGCGACCTGGACCCGGGTCATCACCGGCGGCTCGCTGGTGGCCGCGGCCGGGGTCGGGGCGGCGCTGGGCGCCACCACCCTCGGCCTGCCCATCGACGGGGACGGGACGCGGGTCGGCGGGGCCTTCGCCGGCCTGGGCTGGCCGGCGGTCCTCGGCGCGGCCGCGGTGCTCGGCTACTCGCTGGTGCACGGCGCGCTGTTCCTGGCGCTCAAGACCGACGGCCCGGTACGCCTGCGGGCGCGGGCGTTCGCGCTGCGCTGGTCGCCGGTGGCCGGGTTGCCGCTGCTGGCCTGGGCCGGGCTGGTGCAGCTGCGCTCGGGCACGGCCGTCACCGCGGTGCTGTGGTCGGTGGCGGCGCTGGCCGTCGTCGGCACCTGGACCCGGGTGCGGCTGGACCGGGAGGGGCAGGCCTTCGCCGGCTGGGCCACCCTCCTGCTGGCCTCGGCGGCCACGATCTTCGGCGCGGCGTTCCCGGTCGTGGTGCCCTCGACGATCGACCCGGCCTTCGACGTCACCATCGCCGACGCCGCGGTCAGCGACTACACGCTCACGGTGATGACCTGGGTGGCCGGGGCGGGCCTGCCGGTGGTGCTGGCGTACCAGGCCTGGACGTACTGGGTCTTCCGCCGCAGGCTGACCACCGAGCCGCACCGGGTCCCGGCGTGACCGCACGCGACCGGGCGGGGCGGGGGCCGCTGGCGCCGCTGGCCGGAGTGCCGGGGGTGCGGGGGGCGCTGGTCCGCGCGGCGGTCGCCGCCCTCGGCTCCACGGCCGGGCTGGTGCTGCTGGCCGCCGGCCTGGCCCACGCCATCGCCCGGGCGGCCGGCCCGGCTGGCGGCGGGGTGCTGCCCCCGCTGGCG
>DATDKW010000470.1:0-2445 GCA_036519715.1 Mycobacteriales bacterium | reverse complement strand
CGGCCTCGCCGCGCAGGTCTGGGCGCTGTGGACGCTGTCCGCCCGGCGGGCCGGCCCGGTGCCGATGCCGGTGCCGGCCGACCCCGACCGCCGGCTGGAGTACGCGGACAGCTGAGCCTCACGCCGGCTTGCGGGCGGCGTCGGCACCGTCACGGTGCTGGCCGGTGCCGCGTACCGCCGGCTCAGACCGGGTTGACCCGGCGGCGCAGCAGGCAGAACTCGTTGCCCTCCGGGTCGGCCAGCACGTGCCAGGACTCCGCGCCGGTCTGCCCGATGTCGACCGGCCGGGCGCCGGCCGCGAGCAGCCGCTCCAGCTCGGCGTCCTGGTCCCGGTCGGTCGCGTTCACGTCGAGGTGCAGCCGGAGCTTCGCCCGCTTCGGCTCGGTGGTCCGGTCGAAGACCAGCGTCGGCTGCGGGCTGCCGAACCCGGCCCGGGGCCCGATCTCGACGCTGTCCCCCACCCGCTCCAGCTCGACGTAGCCGAGCACCTCGCACCAGAATGCGGCCAACCCGGCCGGGTCGGCACAGTCCACCACCAGCTCGGTGATCCGGCACGCCACCCGCCGACCGTACCGGGGCAGCCGGTCCGCTGCCCGGTCCCGCTGGCGAAGTGCTCGATGCCGTCCAGACCCGGCATCCGAAGGTCCGGATCGCCGAGCTAGTGCCCCGCGTCGGAGGTTTCGTGCCGCTTCCCGGTGATCCGGGCGGCGGTCCGGCAAGGCGGAGGAGTGGACGATACCGGGGTTGTATCGGCCGCGACGACAACGCAGCCGGTCGTCGTCTGGGCGCCGGGAAGTGGTGCGAGGACTTCTGACGCGGGGCACTAGTGTCCTGCGCCGGGAATTCATGCCATAAGTCGTAGACTTCGTGGATGGTGAGGACGGGTCGGCCCAAGGCCGTGCTGGTGCTGTCGGAGGAGGAGCGCGAGCAGCTGGAGCGGTGGTCGCGGCGGGCGCGGTCGGCGCAGTCGCTGGCGCTGCGATCGAAGATCGTGCTGGCGTGCGGGGATGGCTTGTCCAATACCGAGGTTGCGGCTCGTCTGCGGCTGGCGCAGGCGACGGTGGGCAAGTGGCGGCGCCGGTTCGTGGCCGATCGGCTGGGTGGGCTGCTGGACGAGCCTCGCCCCGGCGGGCCGCGCAGCATCGGCGATGACCAGATCGAGCAGGTGATCGTGGCGACACTGGAGCGCGCGCCGAGGAACGCCACGCATTGGTCGCGTACGTCGATGGCCGCCGAGGCCGGGATCTCGCCGTCGACGGTGGGGCGGATCTGGCGGGCGTTTAACCTCAAGCCGCATCTGGTCGACTCGTTCAAGCTGAGCAGCGACCCGCAGTTCCTGGCGAAGGTCCGTGACGTGGTCGGGTTGTACCTGGATCCGCCCGAACGCGCCCTGGTGCTGTGCGTGGACGAGAAGAGCGGCATCCAGGCCCTGGACCGCTCGGCGCCGGTGTTGCCGATGATGCCGGGCATGCCCGAGCGACGCACCCACGACTATGTCCGGTCAGGGACCACCACTCTGTTCGCCGCCCTGGATGTCGCCAGCGGCCGGGTGATCGGCTCGCTGCACCGGCGCCGACGAGCGGTCGAGTTCAAGAAGTTCTTGGCCCGCATCGACGCCGAGGTGCCGACCGACCTGGACGTCCACCTGATCTGCGACAACCTGTCCACCCACAAGACACCCGCGATCACCGCCTGGCTGGCCGCCCATCCTCGCTTCCACTTGCACTTCACCCCGACCAGTTCGTCGTGGCTCAACCAAGTCGAGCGGTGGTTCGCCCTGCTCACCGAGCAGGCACTACGCCGCGGCACGCATCGATCGGTGCACGCCTTGGAGAAAGACATCCGCGGCTGGGTCGACAACTGGAACGAGGACCCACGACCGTTCACCTGGACCAAGACCGCCGACCAGATCCTCGAACGACTGGCGGCATATATTCAACGGATTCCCGGCGCAGGACACTAGCCCTCGGGCATCTCCCAGGGCGGCTGCGGGAGGGGGTGGCCGGTCTCCAGGAGCGACTTGAGGTTGGACAGGACGGCGGCCCAACCCGAGGCGGCGTCCACGAGGTCCTCCTCGGCGAGGTCCTCATGGGTCACGGTGAGCCGGACGATGTCCCCGTACGGCTCGATGGCGAAGGTGACCCGGGACGGCTCGGCGGCGGTCTGCCCGGGGTCGGCCCAGGTGGTCACGAGGCGGGTCGGCGGTGAGCTCTCCAGCACCGAGCCGACGACGTCGGCGATCCCGGAGCCGTCGGTGCGCCGGTGCTCCCAGCCGGAGCCGGCCTGCCAGTCGGAGACGTTGCTGTGCCCCCAGTACGCCGCCGAGAGGTCGGCGTCGGTGAGCGCGTCCCAGACCCGCTGCGGGGTGCTCTCGATGTAGATGACGTACACGAATGCCGGCTTGTCGGTCATGGTGTCCTCCGCTCGTCGTCGGACGGTGCTCAG
>DATDKW010000469.1:0-2712 GCA_036519715.1 Mycobacteriales bacterium | reverse complement strand
GGCCGGTGGTGGCCGGGTCGGGTGCGGCCGCCGCCGACGACGCCGAGGACGAGAGCGCGGCCGAGCGCGCCGCGCTGGCCAGCGAGCTGTTCGCGCCCGGCGTGGGAGCGCAGGCCGGTCCGCCGCGCACCCCGGCCCGGGCCACCGCGGTCCCGCCCGGCGCGTCCAGTGCCGGCGGCCACTCGCACGGCCCGGGCGAGCGCCCGCGGGCCGAGCGGTTCACCTCCCGCAACCCGGACGCCTTCGGCGTGCCGACCGGCCGCGAGGAGGAGTGGCGGTTCACCCCGCTGGCCCGCATGCGCGACCTGCTGGAGCCGCTGGAGCAGGCGGAGCCGCCGAAGGTGACGGTCGACGCCCCCGACGGCGTCGAGGTCCGCACCATCGCCGGCGACGCCGAGCCGGTGGGCAGCGTCCTGGTCCCGGCCGACCGGGTCAGCGCGCTGGCCATGGAGCACGTCCGCCAGGCTCTCCTGGTCACCGTGCCCAAGGGCACCACCCTGGCCGACCCGGTCACGGTGACCGTGCACGGCGCCGGCGAGCGGGCGTACGCGCACCTGGTCGTGGACGTCAAGCCGTTCTCCGAGGCGGTCGTGATCCTCGACCACGTCGGTTCGGCCACCCTGGCCGCCAACGTGGAGCTGCGGGTCGGCGACGGCGCCGGCCTGACCCTGGTCACCGTGCAGGACTGGGCCCCGGACGCGGTGCACGTGGCCGCGCACGCGGCCGAGCTCGGCCGGGACGCCCGGCTCCGGCACGCGGTCGTCACCTTCGGCGGCGACCTGGTCCGGATCAGCCCGACCGTGCGCTTCACCGGGCCCGGCGGTGACGCCGAGCTGCTCGGCCTGTCCTTCGCCGACGCCGGCCAGCACCAGGAGGCCCGGCTCTACGTCGACCACGCCGTGCCGCACTGCAAGAGCCGGGTCACGTACAAGGGCGCGCTGCAGGGCCGGGACGCGCACACGGTCTGGATCGGCGACGTCCGCATCCGGGCCACCGGCACCCAGACCGACACGTACGAGCTGAACCGCAACCTGCTGCTCACCGACGGCGCCCGGGCCGACTCGGTCCCCAACCTGGAGATCGAGACCGGCGAGGTGGCCGGGGCCGGGCACGCCAGCGCGACCGGGCGGTTCGACGACGAGCAGCTGTTCTACCTGATGGCGCGGGGCATCCCGCAGCTGGAGGCGCGCCGCCTGGTCGTCCGCGGCTTCTTCGCCGACGTGATCACCCGCATCGGCCAGCCCGCCATCACCGAGCGCCTGACCGCCGCGGTCGAGGCCGAGCTGGCGGGGGTGGGCGCATGAGCGAGCGCGAGGGCTCGCAGCGCGAGCGGGGAGCGACGAGGGCCGGGCGGTCCGAGCTTGCGAGGACCGGCCTGTCCGAGGAGCGGGTATGAGCGAGTGGCAAAGCGCCTGCCCGCTGGCCGACATCCCTGAGGGCGCCGCCGTGCGGGTCGAGTTCGGTCAGCTGCCGGTGTGCCTGGTGCACACCGAGGGCGAGGTGTTCGCGATCCAGGACGTCTGCTCGCACGCCGACGTGGCGCTGTCGGAGGGCGACGTCGAAGGCACCACGGTCGAGTGCTGGCTGCACGGCTCGCGCTTCGACCTGCGGTCCGGCAAGCCGACCGGCCTGCCGGCCACCATCCCCGTGCCGATCTACGAGACGAAGATCGAGGACGGCACCGTCCTCGTACGACTGGAGAGCTGAGCATCGTGTCCACGCTGGAGATCCGCGACCTGCACGTGTCCGTCGAGGGCGCGGCCGACGAGATCCTCAAGGGCGTCGACCTGACCATCCGGTCGGGCGAGACGCACGCCATCATGGGGCCCAACGGGTCGGGCAAGTCGACCCTGGCCTACTCGATCGCCGGCCACCCGAAGTACACGGTGACCCGGGGCAGCGTGCTGCTCGACGGCGAGGACGTGCTGTCCATGACCGTCGACGAGCGCGCCCGGGCCGGGCTGTTCCTGGCCATGCAGTATCCGGTCGAGGTCCCCGGCGTCTCGGTGTCCAACTTCCTGCGCACCGCCGCGACCGCGATCCGGGGTGAGGCGCCGAAGCTGCGCACCTGGGTCAAGGAGGTCAACTCCGAGATGGCCGCGCTCGACATCGACAAGGCCTTCGCCGAGCGCAGCCTCAACGAGGGCTTCTCCGGCGGCGAGAAGAAGCGGCACGAGATCCTGCAGCTGGCGCTGCTCAAGCCGAAGTTCGCGATCCTCGACGAGACCGACTCGGGCCTGGACATCGACGCCCTGCGGGTCGTCTCCGACGGCGTCAACCGGGTGCGCGAGACCGGCGTGGGCACGCTGCTGATCACCCACTACACCCGGATCCTGCGCTACGTGAAGCCGGAGTTCGTGCACGTGTTCGTGTCCGGCCGGATCGTCGAGGAGGGTGGCCCGGAGCTGGCCGACGAGCTGGAGGAGTCCGGCTACGAGCGGTTCACCGGGACCGCGGGTGTGGCGGCCGGGGCGGAGGTCTCGTGACCTACGACGTCGAGACCGTCCGCAAGGACTTCCCGATCCTGGAGCGGCGGGTCCACGACGGGCAGCCGCTGGTCTACCTGGACTCGGCCAACACCTCGCAGAAGCCGCGCCAGGTCATCGACGCGATGACCGAGCACTACGAGCGGCACAACGCCAACATCCACCGGGCCCAGCACGTGCTGGCCGAGGAGGCCACCGCCGGCTACGAGGCCGGCCGGGACAAGGT
>DATDKW010000468.1:0-6125 GCA_036519715.1 Mycobacteriales bacterium | reverse complement strand
GGCTCCGCCACCCGCGCGGCGGCCGTGGCGAGCGGCCCGGCTACTGGTAGGAGATCATCACCGGGGTCGGCTTGCGGATCATCGTCTGCTCCGGCGTGAGCATCGGCTGGTCCTCGTCGTAGAAGTTCTTCCAGCCGAACGGGACGCCCTTGGGGGCCGCGCCGACGACCGCGGCCCAGGTCTCGTCCTTGGTGTTGGTCGGGCCCTGGCCGTCCATGTGCACCAGCAGCTGGACCTGGTCGCGGTCGTGCTGCAGCGGCTCGTCGTCGCCGATCATCGACAGCCGGAACTCGTGGATCACGAACAGCTTCTGCGGCAGCGTGTTGGCCGCGGTCAGGTCGGCCAGCCAGCGGTAGACCGAGTTGATCTCGGAGGCCCTGGCGCTGCCGATCTGCTGCAGCGGCAGCTGGCTGTCCGTGATCCGCCACTCCGGGTCCAGCGCCAGGCCCACGTGCGGCAGCCGCAGCAGCGACTCGTACACCTTGGCCTGGTCCAGGAAGTTGGCCCGGCCCGGCTGCAGGTCGAGCACCACGTACATGCCGGCCTTGCCGGCGGCGTCGACCCAGGGCTTGAGCAGGCTCACCGGGGCCTCGTACGAGTAGTCGCCGCCGGCGCCCGGGCTGCTCTGCGCGACGGTCGCGATCAGCTCGAACGCCGGCACCACCGGGGTGCTCCCGGACAGCGGCTGGTACGGCGCGGCCAGCCTCTTGGCCCGCGCGATCGCCTGCGGCAGCGGCTGCTCGCCCAGCACGCCCAGGCCGGCGGTGCCGGGGTGGCCGTACATGGCGACCAGGCGGCGGCCGGGCAGCACGACCTGGCCGCCGCCCGGCAGCTGCACGCCGGTGGCGGCGACCTTCAGCCGGGCCGCCAGCGCCGGGACGGCGCCGAAGCCGGAGCCGGCCGCGAGCACGTGCGCCGGCTTCGCGGCCGACAGGGCCTCGATCGCGGCGCTGTCGGCGCGCGGGTCGGTGCCCGCGACCGGGACCGGCGTGGCCCCGGCGGCCTTCGCGGTCGCGGTCACGGCGGCCGCGGTGGCCCTGCCGGCCGTGCTGCTCACCAGCACCGCCGTGTCGGTCAGCGGCTGCGGGCGGCCGATCTCGGGCAGCTCGCCGGCGTCGGTGACGACCTCGGCGCCGGTGGAGCCGAGCCGGTCGGCCACGCCGGCGCCGAGGGCGAGCACGGTGGCGGGCTTGAGCCGGGTCACCTCGGCGGCGGCCGGCTCGGGTCCACCCGATCCGCCCCCGTCGGCCGGCGCGCTGCCGGTAGCCCCGCCCGGGCTCGCGCTCGGGCTCCCGTCGGACGTCGCCGCCGGCGTGCCGGTCGCACCGGCCCCCGGACCTGCGCCAGGGGCGGCCCCGCCCTCCAGCAGCAGCGGCACGCCGAGCCGCTCCGACTGGGCCGCACCGTCCGCCACCGCGGCCGCGTCACCGGCCGCCGCCACCACCACGACCGGCGACGACGTGAACAGGCTCCGGCTCACCGCCGCCGTGATCTCGGCCGGCGTCCGCCCCGGCGCCACCACCGTGGTGGCCCTGGCCGCGGTCAGCACCGCCGCCGCCTGCTGGTCCGCGCCGGGGCCGGTGCCGGCCGTGGCCGGCGTGCTGCCGCCGCCGCCGGTGCACCCGGCAGCAGCCAGGACAGCCAGAATCGAGCCCACCGTCGTCGCCCGTCGAGTCTTCATCGCCGAGCAGTATTCCAGTGAGGGAGGATGGCTCCCGGCCGTACCGGTCCCGAGTCGATGGAAAGGTGTCCATGACCCAGACGACGCCCCAGTCGGACAGCAGCTGGCTCGCCGGCGAGGAGCTGGACGCCGCCCGGCAACGGCTGCCGATCCTGTACGTCGACGCCATCCCGGTGCGCGTCGACGAGCAGGGCGTGGTGACCCAGGTCGGCCTGCTGCTGCGGGTGACCGGAGAGGGCCGGATCGCCCGGGCGCTGGTCTCCGGCCGGGTGCTCTACCACGAGCGGGTCCGCTCGGCCCTGCTCCGGCACCTGGAGAAGGACCTCGGGCCGATGGCGCTGCCGAAGGTGCCGCTGGCGCCGCAGCCGTTCACGATCGCCGAATACTTCCCGACCCCGGGCGTGACGCCGTTCCACGACCCCCGCCAGCACGCGGTCTCGCTGGCCTACGTGGTGCCGGTGGAGGGCGACTGCGCCCCCCAGCAGGACGCGCTGGAGCTGACCTGGTTCACCCCGCAGGAGGCCCGGGACGAGCGGCTGCTGGCCGAGATGACCGGCGGCCAGGGCGTCCTGCTGCAGCAGGGGCTGGCCCACGTCGGCTGTTGAGCCGGCGGCGTAAACCCGGCGATGGGCGCGGGCCCGCCGTCCTAAGGTGCTGCCGTGGAGCCTGACATCCGGGTCGAGGAGCTGGAGAAGACCTTCCGGGTCCCTGAGCGGGAGGCCGGGCTGCGGGCGTCGGTCCGCAGCCTGGTCCGGCGTACGACCCGGGACGTGGTCGCGGTCGGCGGGATCAGCTTCGCGGTCGACCCGGGGGAGATGGTGGGGTTCCTCGGCCCCAACGGGGCCGGCAAGACGACCACGCTGAAGATGCTGTCCGGGCTGCTGTTCCCCAGCGCCGGGACGGTCCGGGTGCTCGGGCACGTGCCGTCGAAGCGGGAGAAGGACTTCCTGCGCCGGATCACGCTGGTGATGGGCAACCGCAACCAGCTCCAGTGGGACCTGCCGGCGCTCGACACCTACGCGATGAACCGGGCCATCTACCGCATCCCGGAGCCGGACTTCCGCCGGACCCGGGACGAGCTGATCGAGCTGCTGGAGATCGGCGACCAGGTCCGCAAGCCGGTCCGGCAGCTGTCGCTGGGCGAGCGGATGAAGGCCGAGGTCTGCGGCGCGCTGCTGCACTCGCCGCAGGTGCTGTTCCTGGACGAGCCGACCATCGGGCTCGACGTGACGATGCAGAAGCGGATCCGCGCGTTCCTGGCCGAGTACAACGCCCGGCAGGGCGCCACCATGCTGCTGACCAGCCACTACATGGCCGACGTGCAGGCGCTGTGCAGGCGGGTGGTGGTCATCGACCACGGCACGATCCTGTACGACGGGTCGCTGCGGGCGCTGTCGACCCGGTTCGCGCAGCGGCAGACGATCACCGCCACGATCCCGGACCGGACCGGGCTGGAGTCGCTGGGCGAGGTCGTGTCCGTCGACGGCGACCGGGTCACGCTCCGGGTGGACAAGGACCGCTCGGCCGCGGTGGCCGGGCGGCTGCTGGCCGAGCACGGGGTGACCGACCTGACCATCGAGGACCCGCCGGTCGAGGACGTGATCGAGCAGGTCTTCGCGGCCGGGGCGCTCCGCCCGTGAGCCGACGGGGGAGTGAGCGTCGCAGGGCCACCCGCGGTGGCCGGTCGCGACTACCGCCCGAGGAGCGGAGCGAGCCCGGAGGCGAGCCATGGGAACACTGAACGGGCTGCCGGGGCTGTACGCCGCCACGGCCAAGGCCGCGGTGCAGACGCAGTTCCAGTACCGCACCGCGCACTACGCGTACATCCTCGGGATGGTCGCGGAGCCGGTGGTCTACCTGGTGGTGTGGTCGGCCGTCGCGGACACCCACGGCGGCGCGGTCGGCGGGATCACCGCCGGGCAGTTCGCGGCCTACTACATCGTCTGGACGCTGGTCCGGCAGATGAACATCGTCTTCACGCCGTACGGGTGGGAGGAGCGGATCCAGAAGGGGGAGCTGTCCGGGCACCTGCTCCGGCCGGTGCACCCGATCCACTACGACCTGGCCTACTTCGCCGGCATGAAGGTCGTGACGGTGGCGCTGTGGCTGCCGATCGGGGCCGTGCTGTGGGTGGCGTTCCGGCCCACGTTCGACATCAGCCCGCTGGAGGTGGCCGTCTTCGCGGTCGCGATCTGGGGGGCGTACCTGATCCGGTCCATGCTGCTGTGGGTGCTGGGCATGATCACGTTCTGGACGACCCGGGTCGGCGCGATCTACGACGTCTACTTCACCGCCGAGCTGCTGCTGTCCGGGCGGCTGGTGCCGCTGGCGCTGCTGCCGGCCTGGGCCGGGGGGATCGCCGACGTACTGCCGTTCAAGTACACGTTCGGGTACCCGATCGAGGTACTGGCCGGGTCGCTGTCCACCCGGGAGCTGCTGACCGGGCTGGGGCTGCAGGCGGTCTGGACCGCGGTCGGGGTGGTGCTGGTCGCGGTGGTGTGGCGGTTCGGCGTCCGCCGGTACGGGGCGGTGGGGTCGTGAGGGAGGCGCTGCGGCTGGCCGGGACGTTCCTGCGGATCGGCATCCTCAACGAGCTGCAGTACCGGGTGAACTTCGCCTTCAGCCTGGTGCAGTCGCTGATCGCGGTGGGCACGTCGCTGGCGGTGCTGGCGCTGGTGTTCGCCAACACGACGTCGCTGGGCGGCTGGTCGGCCGGCGAGCTGCTCGTCGTGATGGGCGCGTACGTGCTGGTCGGCGGGGTGATCCGGACGGTGATCCAGCCGAACATGCGGCAGCTGATGACCTCCGTGCAGGACGGGACCCTGGACTTCCTGCTGACCAAGCCGGCCGACGGGCAGCTGCTGGCCAGCGTGCGCCGGGTGGAGCTGTGGCAGGGGGTGGACGTGCTGGTCGGGACGGCGCTGGTGGTGGTGGCCGCGGTCCGGCTGCCGGGCGCGCTGTCCCTGGTGGACGCGCTCGGCTTCGTGGTCACGCTGCTGCTGGGGCTGATCGCGATCTACTGCTTCTGGCTCGTGCTGACGATGCTCTCGTTCTGGATCACGTACGTGGACCCGATCATCGAGCTGTTCGACGGGATGTACCAGGCCGGCCGGTGGCCGGTGTCGGTCTACCCGGGGTGGCTGCGGGTCGGCTTCACGGTCCTGGTCCCGCTGGCGTTCGCGGTGACCGTGCCGGCGTCGGCCCTGACCGGCCGCCTCACCGGCTGGCTCCTGCTCGGCTCGCTCGCCTTCACCACCGTCCTGGCCACCTTCACCCGCCTCATCTGGCACCACGCCCTGCACCGCTACTCCGGCGCCAGCGCCTGAAATTCTCCGCGGCGGTCCACGGCAGAGCGCTCATGGCTCCAGCCTCATGCATCACACTTGCTACTGTCAAGTGTCCGGGTTGTGAGTCTCAGGTGAAGAAGGCGTCGACGGCGTACTGGTCGTGTTCGTAGATCCAGACCTCGATGATGCGGTCGTCCTGGACGCGGTAGACGTTGGCGCGGCGGATGTCCAGGACGCGGTCGCCGGCGACCAGGCGCTCGCGGACGATCAGGGCGATGTTCTCCCGGCCGACCAGCATGTCGATCAGCTCGACGGTCACGTCGCCGTGCGCGCGGGCGAACGCGTCCTCGATGTAGCCGATCACCGCGGCCTTGCCGCGCTTCTCCCCGGCCGCCGGCGAGCGCCCCGGCACGTGCCCGACCACGTCGTCGGCGAACAAGGCGAACGCGGCCGGCCGGTCCCCGGCCCGGATCGCATCCACGTACGCGCGCAGCACGTCCTCAGCAGCCATGGCGCGAGGAGATCGCGCCATGGCTGCGTCGTCAACCGCGGGCCTTCAGTGGCGGCCCCGGCCGCCGAAGAGCGGGGCCAGGCTGCGGACGGAGGCGTCGCGGCTGGTGAGCGGGGCCAGGCCGTAGCGGGCCTCGATGGTGGCCAGGATCGACGTGGTGTCGGACTGCAGCGAGCTCACCCGCGGTCCCCGCAGCAGCGGCGACACGACCAGCGCCGGGATCCGGGTGCCGGGACCCCACTGGTCGGCGATGCCGGCCCGGGTCGGCGGCGGCACGTGGTCCCACTGCCCGCCGAACTCGTCGTAGGTCACCACGACCGCGGTCGAGTCCGCCTCCGGCGACGCCTCGATCGCCTTGAGCAGGTCGACCAGGTGCTGCTGGCCGGCCGTCACGCTGGCGTAGCCGGGGTGCTCGTTCTCCTCGCCGACCGGCTTGACGAAGCTGACCGCCGGCAGCGCGCCGATCTTCACCTGGTGCAGGAAGTCGGCCTCGTCCCGCAGGTGCGCGGCCCGGGCGGCGGTGCCCGGCGCGTACTCGGCGAAGTAGTTCAGCGGCTGGTGGTGGAACTGGAACAGCGCGTCCGGGCAGTTCGGGTAGACCGCGGTGGCCAGGTGGGCCGGGTCGGTGCAGGTCCCCGGGGTGTTG
>DATDKW010000467.1:0-9045 GCA_036519715.1 Mycobacteriales bacterium | reverse complement strand
CCTGCCGGTCGCGTTCCCCTCCGCCGTACCAGTCGAGACACAGCACGGTGGCGTCGTCCCGGAGCATGCCACCGACGGCGCGCAGGACGGCTCTTGTGATCTCTTGGACCACCTCACGCGGGTGTAGGTCGCGCGTGGCCGCGAGCAAGCCGAAGACGTCGGCGGTAGCGGCGTTGCGTTCGAGTATGCCATCGGTGACGATCACGAAGCGGTCGCCGGGCAGCAGCGCCACCGGCTGTACCCGGTAATTGATGCCGGGTACTATCCCGAACGGCGGATCGGCGGCCAGCTCGATGTCCTCGACTCGGCCGTCGCGGACCCGGAGCGGGCCGGGGTGCCCGGCGTTGATCATGGCGCCGGTGCCGCTGGTCAGGTCGATCCGGAGGAGCTGGCCGGTGACGAACTGGTCAGGGCGGGCGTGCTGGAGGATCGCCGCGTTGGCGCCCGCGGCCTGCTCGGCCAGGGTCGCGCCACTGCGCCGGCTGTTGCGGAGGCTGCCGACTAGCAGCGTCGCCAGCAGCGCTGCGTCCTCCGCGTGGCCCATGGCGTCGGTGAGGGAGACGTGCAGCGTGTCCCGGTCGAGGCTGTAGTCGAAGGTGTCGCCGCCGACGTTACCCGCTGGTTCGACCGCGCCGGCGATGGTGAACTGCCCGGCCTCGCACGTGAGCGAGGCCGGTAGCAGCCGGCGTTGGATCTCGGCGGCCAGCGAGAAGGGCTGGCTGCGTTGGCCCCACTCGAACAGGTCGGTGAAGTGCCGGTTGACGATCACCACGTACCCGAGGGCGTGCGCGGCCGCGGCGATGTAGTCGGCAGTGTCCGGGTCGGGGACCGCGGGTAGGAGCATCTCCAGCACCCCGATGACGTTGCCGCGGTCCGTCACCGGAGCCAGCACGCGGGCGAACTCGCCTGCTGGCTCCACGTGCAGCCGTTGGGTGCGCACCACCTGCTCGTAGGGTGTACCGGCCAGCGGCACCGTCTCGGCGGCGTCCCTCCCCTGGGAGCGACGGCCCTGCCCGCCGCCATCGTGGCTCAACCGGACCACCGCGTTGCCGCTGGAGTCGGCGATGAGGAAAACGACTTCCTGCGCGGCCAGCCGCTTGCCGAGCTCAGCTGCGAACACGTCCACCGCAGCCACCGGCGGCGCGAGATCCACCGCAGCGAGCAGCCAGCGCAGCTCCAGGCGCCCCTCCGCGCGGTCCAGCATGCCCAAATCCTACTGACAAGCCCCTTCCTCAGCCCGGTGCGCCCAGCTACCCCGCCACTGCTCGGATGCTCACCCGCCGGGCCGGCCGCGTGTGTTGAGGACAGCGACCGTCACGTCTCACTTGGCCTGCTGGACGGCGTTCCGTCGGGCCAACGGGAGGATCACTCACCCCCGAACGTCAAGAGCAGGTCTATAGATCATCTATCGAGCACTCGATCATCTATCAAGCACCTGACGGGTTCGGCATCGACATGGGTCCGCCTTCGGAGTTGACTAGAACTAGTCGACCGACGTGGGGCTACCGGAGTCGCCATGATCATTATCATCGGGTTGGTCATCCTCATCGCTGCCGTGGTGGTCGGGGCAGCGGGTGTGTTGAGCAATGGGGGTACCGGCCACACGCTGACCGACCAGTTCGCGGTGTTCGGCTACCACGTCACCGGCTCCACCGGCCTGCTGTTCCTCTACGGCATCGTGGTCGGGGCGGTGGGCGTGTTCGGGTTGAGCCTGCTGTTGGCCGGGGCCCGGCGGACTGCGCGTCGCGGCCGCGCCGCCCGCAGCGAGCTCAAACAATCCCGTCGCGACACGGCCGTAGCCAACCAGGACCGTGACGACCTCGCTCAGGCGCGGCAGCGAGAGCGGGCAGACGCCGACGCGGATCTGGACCGCCGAGAAAGGCCTTCGAGCTAGCGGGAACACCAGCCAACCAGGCCCAATGGCAACACCACGCAGGCCGGCGCCGACACTAGCGACGCCGTTGAAACATCCACCGGCCAGCGAGACCTGAAGGAACCGTCATGTCAGAACCGGGATCGCCCGAGATAGCTCCCGGAACGACCGCATCCGCCCACAGCACGGCGAGCCACCTCAACGGCGATGACTCACCTCAAGCAGCACCCCAGCAAGGCCCACCCAGTCGACCCGCGGCCCCCGCCAGACCCCCGAAGGGCGCCGGCTGACCCAACGGATCTCGCTCCTGCTCGGTCAGCGGACGAGCCTCAGCCAAGTAATGCTGGTCGTCCTGAGCGCCGCGCTGATTCTCGGGCTGATCGGCTTCGCCGTGCACGCCCTATGGATCGTTGCCATCATCGTCATCGCCCTCGGCCTCGGTTACATCGCCGCCAACAGCCGACGTGACCGCACCGACGCCGTCAACCAGCGCCAAGAAGACGAGCTCGACACCGAACGACGCCGCTGACCAACAAGACCGGCGCCGCCGTCCGACCGAGGCTGCTGCAACCGGCCGATGTCGGCGCAGCGGCCGTGGATGGCGTCGTCGACAGGGGAAGCGCACCGCCGCCGCTTGCGCTAGGTGTCGGACCGGCGGCCGATCGAGCGGGCGTCAGGCGGTGTCGCGGGTGTTGAGCTGACCAGTACGGGTCAGGTACTCGGCCACGTCGTGCAGCTTGATGTTGGTGGTCTGGCTGGTGACGACGAGCAGCCGGAACGCCTCGTGGGCGCTGATCTTGTACCGCTCTATGAGGATGCCCTTGGCCTGCCCGATGATGTCCCGGGAGGTCAGCGCCATATGCAGGTGCTCATCGTTCTCGGCTCCGGCGATCGCGACCGCGGCGTGGGCCGCGAACAGCAGCCCGATCTGCTCCGACTCGTCGCTGAAGGCGTCTCGGGTGGTGCTGTGCAGGTTGAGTGCACCGAGGTCCTGGCCGTGCACGTAGAGCTGGATCGCCAGCATGCTGGCCGCGCCGACTTCCCGGGCCTGGGCGGCGAATCTCGGCCACCGGGGCTCGACGTCGAGGTCGGGCAGCCGCACGGTCCGGTGCTCGTACAAGGCGTCCAGACAGGGACCCTGACCCGTCTCGTACTGTGCCCGGTCCACCGCGCGCGCCAACTCGCCCGTGGCCGCCCTGGTGTGCACCACGCGGCGCTTGCCGACCGCGGAGATGCTCGAGTACTCGGCGCCCGGCACCGTGCCGGTCGCCGCCTGCACGATCGCCTGCAGCGTGCCCTCGACGTCCGTTTCCCCCTGGAGGTCCCGAGACAGCATGCTCAGCTTCTCGGCCAGCTCGTTCCACCCCGACGCCTCCCCCGTGTACGACGAGGACGGCTCACCCCGGCCTACCGGCCGGTCACGGGTTTCGTCCCTGGTCATGAGTCATGACCTACCACCCTCCGCCGTCACCGACACCAGCGGCTCGGCCCCCTGCCCAGTGAGGCGATCGTCGAGATGCGGGACCTCGCCGGCTGGGCGATAGTGGTCGTCGGAGGTAAGAGAACGAGAACTCCGCGCCCGACTGTTTGAGCGCGGAGCCCCCGGCCGCCGTAGGGACTGCCGGCCGGCCGGCGATGTTTACTGTGCCCGGCCGGCTGGTAGGGAAACTGGTCTCCGTGGCGGCGACTCCGACCATGTTGACGGTTCGGTGCTGACGGCTGGCGCGTCGACTTGCGCGGTAGCAGCTCGGCGGGCCCACCGTGCCGGCCAAGGAACGGCCTACGGTCGCCGCGGTGAGCCCCTGGGTGTCGATGGGCGGACGATCCTGTCGTGTTGGCGCATTGGGTCGACTCCCCGATCCTCGACCCTTCGAACGCTTGTTCGGAGGCTAGCAGTCGAGTGGCGTGGCTTAGACCCGACCTCGGTATCCTGCGAGCAGATGCCGGGTGGTACCAGGTCCTCGGGACCGGCGCTGGCACCTGGCGGAGCCTCTAGGCTCGGAGGGTGACCGGCGTGGGCAGGGCGAAGGAGCGGGGCCGTGCCGCCGGACTACAGCGGGTGGCCCAGGGACAGGCACCGGTGCCTCTCTAGATGCCGTCGATCTGCCGCGGTCGCTCGGGTTGCCGGACGTACGGCTGGCCCGTGACGCGACAAGGCCCGCCGACCAGGTCGCGGTGGTGCACCGGGTTACTGAGCAGCGCGCCGGTTCGCTGCAGCGGATCGGTCTGCGGCGCAGGCCGTCGATGTCGACGCTGGTAACGAGAGCTGCCTGCGCCGGACCGTACGCCATCGAAGGTCACCCGATAAAAGGGGCGAAGAGTCGAGCAGCGCATGGTGGCGCTGCTGGACCCGGAGTGGAACCTGGACGGAGCGGCGACCGCACAGGACCTGCAGCGGTCGGTGCGGGCCTCGCCCACTGCGCCGCTTCCTGAACCGATCCGCCGGGCGATCAACGGCGAACCGGTCGAGGAATCGGAGTGGCCCTACGACAAGGCCAGCTTCAACATGGTGCCACTGCCAGGCTGCCCGTTCACCATCGGGGCCGGCGACGGGAGCCGTGAAGAGGCGCGGCTCATCCCACCACCTGCGGCTGGGGTGTAGAGCGGCTGAGCGTGTGCCGGGTCACCTTGAGGTTCAACCGGCGCAGGGTGGGCACGATTCCTGCGCGGGCCACCACCAATGGTGCGCCTTGGCCGGGAGTGAAATAGCGGCGTAGTCATCGCCGTCCTTCTACGCCGTCTCGCACGTGACCTTTCTTTCCTGAGGAGTACGCATGTCTCTTTCCACGCAGTCCCCGGCCGTCGACGACACGTCGACTGTTCTCGATGACGCGCCGCGGCGTCGGTTGAGCACCGAGACGAAGGCTTCGTTCAAGACCACCGAGCTGTTCGCCTACCTCGGCGCGGTCGTCGGTGTGCTCCTGGCGTCGCAGCTGATCGGGACCGAGGACGGGCACGACGACTACTTCCGGGCCGACCGCGCCTGGTTCTTCGTCGTGCTGCTCACGATCGGCTACCTGCTCTCCCGCGGAATCGCCAAGTCCGGCAGCCGCGACTACTACGACGCCCGGTAAGTGACGGCAACCAATCCGGGCCCGAGCGGCGCGACGGACGGAAACGCGAAAACGCGCTCCGCCCGTCGCGCCGTTCGGCTCTTCAGCGGAGCCGGACGTCTGCGCGACGGCCCCCCGGCCTGGTTTCGGCCGCTGGCGGTCGAGGACCGTGACCTACTGGTGGCCGGCTCCGCCGCGCTGTCCCGGCGTTCCCGACGCTCCCGCTTCCTGCGGGGAGTCTCGGACGCCCAGTTCGAGCAGATGCTGCCGGTCCTGCTCCACACCGTGGACCAGCAGTCCAACGTCGCGCTTCTCCTCTTCGCCGACGGCCGGCCCATCGGGGTGGGCCGGCTCCGCCGGCTCCGCCGGTTCCGTCAGACCCGAGTGTCGCCGACCTCGCGGTCACTGTTGCCGACGACTGGCACGCCGGGGGCCGGGACGGCGCTCGCGCGACAACTGCTCGCCCGCGCCGGGAGCATCCTCGAGATATCAGACTGCCGTCGGCCAGGACAGCCTGGCCTCGCTGCGGATGCTGGCCCGGCTCGGTCAGCTGCGATCGGACTGCGTCAGCGGCACCTGCGACGTGGTCGTGCGGGTCAGTTCCGCCGCTGCGACGGGCGCGGACGCTTCCTGACCAGCGGGCCGGCCGGAGACCCTCGGCGGCCAAGTCGACGACCTGGGAAGGCGGATAAGTGAACTCAGCCGACGACGAGATCCGCAGCGGCTGGATGACCAGCCGAGACGCCGAACTGTTCGGTGTGCTCGCCCGGGGCCTGACCGACGACGAACGCAGGCAGGTCGCGGAGGCCATCACCCGCTCCGACACCCAAGCCGATCAGCGGGCGCGCCCCGACAAAGGACCCCACCCGACGGCCAAGCAGGACCTCGACACGATCGCTGGCTTGGGCTAGCTCGGCCGCGCGTGAGGTGGAGAGCGAACCGCTCACCCCATCCGGGCCCAGTCATGTGCTTGATCGGTGTGGTACGGGCAGACTCATCACGACGAGCGGAGGCTGCATGTGCTGGACATGCCGCGAGGCTGTGCCGTGCGACCCGTCCGGAGCCACCGTCGGACGGCACGCGGTGACTACCGCCCTGACCGAGACGCTCCTCTCGGTGGGGTCCGAGGACCGGGCGGCCGATCAAGAGCTCGTCTACGAGGCCGGCGTCGTGGCGACCGAGTTGCTGTCGAACGCGGCCCGGGCCTGCCGGTCACGGATAGCCCTGCGGCTGGAGGTCCACCACGACAGCATCCGCATCGAGGTCTACGACGACGGTCCGGGTGTCCCGGCGGAGCGCAAGGTGCGCGCAGATGAGGTCAGCGGCCGCGGACTGCGGATCGTCGACTCGCTCTCGACGAGGTGGGGCACGATCCCGCGACCGGCAGGCAAATCCGTTTGGTCCGAGATGCCGGTCGTCAGCACGTCCACGGCGCACCTAGACTGCACCGACCGCCGTCGCTGACAGTGCGGGCGGCGGGAGGTAGGCCGAGGGTGCCGAGGCCTCCGCCACCGGCCAGCGACGTGATGATGCGGTCCAGGACGCTGAAGCCCAACAGCGGTGCCGCGATCGGCTCAACTGCGCCCATCGTTACGGATGCCGACGGCCGCCGTCACCGCCGTGGACTTGTCGCTCGGCGCAAGCCTGCACCCCGTACAAGTGGCTCGACCTTGCTGCGCTGAGCAAGGTCGTTCTGCCCCGCGACACCGTCGGCCGGATCCGGTACCTCACCGCGCACGTTAGCGCCCGGCCCCATGATCCGCACCAGCCGGTTCGCCAGCAGACCTACCCGCACGCACTGCAGACGATTCCCGGCCTCTCCATCCACCGGCACCGCGCGCAACCCGGGCTGAACCACCGCACCGCCGGCGGCCGCGGTACGGCTTCTGGGTGCCGCTCTGCTGGCGGTCGGGCTGGCGATGATGGTACTGCCGAGTCCGGGCATCGTGATTATCATGGCCAGTCGGGCGGTGCTGCCACGGAGTACCACGCGTCTGCACTTTCTGTCGGGAGGTCTCTCGTCCTGCGGCGCGATCTGGGCACCTGCTCTGCCCGCGCAGATGGCGGTACGCGTCGGCGGCCCAGAGATCCTGATCGCGGAGAAGGTGGGTTTTCCCCACGCCCGAGTGGGTATCCAGCTTCTGCTGCTCCAGATTCCGGCGGTGTTCATCTGTTGTGACGCCACCGCCAGGAGATCTTTCATTGACAGCCTTTCCGCCTGTTCCGACAGCGAGCCTGTCGGCCCGGCCACCCTCAACGAACCTGCCGGTCTCCGACCTCGCGCCGGCCGGGCCACGGCGGCATGCCGTGGAGGGCGGTCGCTCGACCGCGGCCCCGGTACGCCGGGGGTCGGATTTCGCTGAGTTGTCCCGCCGGGTCAAGGACGCCGGACTGATGTCGCGGCGGCCCGGCTACTACGCCGGCAAGATCACGCTCACCGTGGCTCTGCTGGCGGCGGGCTGGACGGCGTTCGTGCTGATCGGCGAGTCCTGGTGGCAACTGGCGACCGCGGTCGTGCTGGGAGTCGCGTTCACGCAGGTCGCGTTCCTCGGCCACGACGCCGGGCACAAGCAGATCGCTCGTACCCGCCGGGTCAGTTACATCCTCGGGCTGCTGCACGCCAACCTCGCGGTCGGGCTCAGCTACGGGTGGTGGATCGACAAGCACAACCGACACCACGCCCACCCCAACCAAGTCGGCAGCGATCCCGACATCGAGAGCGGCGCGCTGCTGTTCATGCCCGGCGAGCGGCGGCGCAGCCGGCTCGGGCGACTGCTCACCCGCGCGCAGGCGTACTACTTCTTCCCGCTGCTCCTGCTCGAGGGGCTCAACCTGCACGTCGCGGGAGTGACGGCGCTGCGGGAGCGCCCGCCTCGGGCCCGGTGGCTGGAAGCAGGACTGCTGGCCGGCCATCTGGCCGCGTACGCGACGACGGTGTTCGTCGTGCTCAGCCCCCTGCAGGCGGTCGTCTTCGTCGCTGTGCAGCAGGGTGCCTTCGGCTTCTACATGGGTTGCTCGTTCGCCCCCAACCACAAGGGAATGCCGATCCTGGCTCCCGGTCAGGAGCCGGACTTCCTGCGCCGGCAGGTCCTGACCAGCCGCAACATCCGCGGCGGCCGGCTGGTGGACTTCACCCTCGGCGGACTGAACTACCAGGTCGAGCACCACCTCTTCCCGAGCATGCCCCGTCCCAACCTGCGCCGGGCGCAGGTCCTCGTCCGGCAGTTCTGCCAGGAGCACGGAATCAGCTACACCGAGACGTCACTCGTGACCTCCTACCGGATGTCGCTGCGGAGCCTGCACGCGGCCGCGCACCCCGCCGGCACCGGTCCGCGGTAGGCCCGAACGAGCGGCGGCGCGGCGGCAAGGGCCCCGCGCCGCCGCTGCGTCATCCGCTCGCCGATCGAAAGGCACACATGGCTTCCGAGAGCAAGGGCACCGTCGTCCTCGCGTTCGCCGTGAACCTCGCCATCGCTGTCGCCAAGACCGCCGCCGGCTTGCTCACCCTCTCCAGCGCGATGCTGGCCGAGGCGGCGCACTCCTGGGCCGACACCACCAACCAGATCTTCCTTCTCTTCGCGCTCAGGCGGTCCCGCCGCCCGGCCGACACCACCCACCCCTTCGGCTACGGCAAAGAGCGATTCTTCTGGTCGCTGCTCGCCGCGGTGGGCATTTTCGTCACCGGCGCGTTGTTCTCCGTCTACCAGGGTCTGCACGGTCTGTTCGGCCCGCACCGTGAGATCACCGGCCGGGAGTTCGCCATCTCCTACGCCGTTCTGGGCGTCGCGCTGGTCCTGGAGAGCGCGAGCCTGGCCAGGGCGATACGCCAGCTCCACGGAGAGGGCCGACGAAGCGGGCGCGGGCTCCTGGAGCAGCTGCGCAAGAGCAACGACCCCACCGTGAAAACCGTCGCCTCCGAGGACTCCGCCGCGGTCCTCGGTCTCGTCCTGGCCGCCGCCGGACTCCTGCTCCACCAGCTGACCGGCTCCGGAGTCTTCGACGCCATCGCCTCGATCGCGATCGGCCTACTGCTGGCCTGGATCGCCTATGCGCTCGGCCGGGACACCAAGGAACTGCTCATCGGCGAATCCGCGGACCCCGAGCTGCGCCTGGACGTCA
>DATDKW010000466.1:0-8660 GCA_036519715.1 Mycobacteriales bacterium | reverse complement strand
CGGCGGCACCGACGGGCTGGTCAGCGACGTGTTCACGGTGGCCCGGTGGATCTCGTTCGTCGGCATCGTGCTGTTCGGCGGGCTGGCCTTCGTGGTGCTGTGCTGGCCCCGCGGCCGCGTCGACCCGCGGGCCCGCAAGCTGATCTGGTACGGCTGGTGGGGCACCACCGCCGGGGCCGTGCTCGGCCTCGTCCTGCAGGGGCCGTACGCGGCCGGCACCGGGATGCTGGACGTGCTCAACACCAGCCTGCTCAAGACGACCCTGGCCACCACGTACGGGCGGATGCTGTGCGGGCGGCTGGTGCTGCTGGGTGCGCTGGCGGTGCTGACGGTGCGGATCCTGCGGGAGCCGGAGCGGACCGCGGAGAAGTCCCGGGCCCGGGATGAGGACCTGGCCGCGATCTGCGGGCTGGGCGTGCTGGCGACGTACGGCGGGGTCGGGCACGCGGCCGCCGGCACCGCGCCGACCCTGGCCCTGCTGTCGGACACCACCCACCTGGCCGCGGCCAGCGTGTGGCTGGGCGGGCTGGTCCTGCTGGCCGCCTGCCTGCTGCCGCAGCGCCGCGCCGGTGAGCTGGCCGAGGCCTTGCCGCGGTTCTCCAAGCTGGCGCTGGGCTGCGTGGCCGTGCTCACCGTGACCGGCACGTACCAGGCCTGGCGGGAGATCTGGCCCATCCCGGCCCTGTGGAGCACCTCGTACGGGCAGATCCTGGTGGCCAAGGTGGCCGGTTTCCTGCTCATCGTGGCGGTGGCCTGGTTCAGCCGGCAGGCCGTGCTGCGCCGCTACGTCACGCCGGTGGTGCACGCCCTGTCGGTGAAGGACGACGAGGGTGGCTCGGTCGCCACCATCGGCACGGCCGAGGCCGAGGCGATCGACGGCGACCAGGGGATGGTCCGCCGGCTGCGGGCCTCGGTCGGCATCGAGCTGCTGCTCGGGGTGGTGGTGCTGGCGCTGGCCGCGGTGCTGGTCTCGCAGGCCCCGGCCCGCACGACGTACGTCAAGCCGGTCGACAGGACCGTCCAGCTCGCCTCCGGCGGCACGGCCACGGTCAAGATCACCCCGGTCAAGGTCGGCTCCAACACGGTCTCGATCGACGTGTTCGACGACCAGGGCAAGGCCGTCGACGCCAAGGCCGTCACGGCAACCCTGGCCCTGCCGTCGCAGCAGTACGGGCCTCTCAACGTCGCCGTCACCCGCACCGGGACGGGGCAGTACTCGACCACGAGCGCGGCGCTGCCGAAGCCCGGCAACTGGGAGCTGGTCGTCCGGGTGCAGATGTCCGAGTTCGACCGGGACGTGGCCCAGGTCGACTTCACCGTCACCAACTGAGCGCCGGCCGGCGCCTGGCTCCGTCCGGAGAGGACGGCCGGACTACCGTGGACGGGTCCCGCGAGCCCGTCCTCTCCTCCACCGGAGCGCAGTGACCTCGACGTCCGACCCGGATCCGGCGCCGGCCGACACCCGGCCGCGCCGGGACTCCCGGGTGCCCGCCGGCTTCCTGGCCGCGCTGCTGGCCGTCGTGCTCGGCGTCGGCGGGCTCGTCGTCGGGGCGCGGGATCAGGCCGGCTCCGGGACCACCGCCGGCCCGGCCGCCGCGGCCCCTGTCACCGGCACCACGGTGGGGGACCTGACCGTCTACGACGCCTACATCCGGCAGCCGGCCTCGCCGGACGTGGCCGCGGCCTACCTGAGCGTGCGCAACGACGGCGACACCCCGGACCGGCTCAGCTCCGCGTACTGCGGGGCGGCGACGACCACCACCGTGCACGCCGACTCGGCCGCGATGCAGGCCGGCCAGGAGGCCCCGGCCACGCCGCTGGCGGTGCCGGCCAAGCAGGTCGCCGCCCTGACCCCGGCCAAGGGCCACATCATGCTGGACAAGCTCACCGGCACGCTCCGGGCCGGGGACACGGTCAGCCTGCTGCTGCGCTTCGACAAGGCCGGGTCGGTGCTGGTCGACGTGCCGGTCATCGGAATCACCGCCCCGGCGCCAGGAGGAGCAACATCGTGAGGAAGCTGCTCGTCGCAGCTGTGGTTCTCGGTTCGGTCGCCCTGTCTGCGTGCACGGCGTCCTCGGAGGCCGCCCCCAAGCCGGCCATCTCCGCCGCGCCGACGCCGGAGGGGACGTACCGGGGGCTGGAGCTGCAGCTGGCCCAGCCCCGGCCGACGTTCACGCTGACCGATACCGGCGGGAAGCCGTACGACTTCGCGGCCCGGACCCGGGGCGCGCCCACCCTGCTGTACTTCGGCTACACGCACTGCCCCGACGTCTGCCCGACCGCGATGGCCGACACCGCCATCGCGCTGCGGGGCGTGGCGTCGGCGCTGCGGGACAAGGTCAAGGTCGTGTTCGTCACCACCGACCCGGCCCGCGACACCGGCAAGGTCCTGGCCAGCTGGCTGCGCAACTTCGACGCCGACCTGCCGGTGAAGTTCGTCGGGCTGACCGGGACCCGGGCGCAGGTGGAGGCCGCGCAGGCCGCGGCCAAGGTCGAGGTGGCCAGCGACGGCGGCCAGACCCACTCGGCCGAGGAGCTGCTGTACGGGCCGGACGACTACGCCCGGGTCGCGTACGTGGCCGGCAGCAGCCCGGCCGACCTCAGCCACGACCTGCCGATCGTGGCGGGCTGAGCGGTGCGCCGGACACGGACCGGGGCGCGGGTCGCGCTCGCCGCGATCTGGGCGTACGTGGCGGTGCGGACGATCGGGGACCCGGCCGCGACGCTGCGCGCGGTGCGGGCGTACCGGCTGCTGCCGGACGCGCTCGAGCGCGGGGTGGCGTACGGGCTGCCGTTCCTGGCCCTGGCGCTGGCCGCGCTGCTGCTGGCAGGCCTGGCCCTGCGGGCCGCGGCGGCGGTGTCGGCGGTGCTGCTGGCCCTGTTCCTGTCCGGGCTGGCCGCGGCGGCCGGGCGGGACCTCGACGGAGTTCCGCTGGCGATCGCGCTGGCTGTGGCCGGGCTGGTCGCGGCCGTGGTGCTGGCGCGGTGGCCGGGGACCGATCTCGCACTCGACGACGTGATCCGCCGCCGGACGCTGAGCCGGGTGCCGGAGGCGCGGGTCGGGCCGCGGCGGACGGCCGAGGCCCGCCGCCGGCAGGCCGAGCTGGAGCGGCAGCGGGCCGCGGCCGCCGAGCGCCGGACCCGGGTCGCCGGCGTGCTGGCCGGCGTCGCGCTGGTGGTCGTGACCGGGGCCGGGATCGGCATCCAGGCCGCCCGCTCGTCCGGGCCCGGCGTGCCGTCCCCGCAGGCGTTCAGCGTGACCGACGGCGTCCAGTTCGGCCGGTCCGGGGCCCGCACCACCATCGAGATCTACGAGGACCCGGCCTGCGCGGCCTGCGCCACCTTCGCCCAGCAGTCCGCGAGCCAGCTGCAGACCTGGATCAGCTCCAGCACCGCCCGGGTGAAGTTCTACGAGGTCTCCTTCCTGGACAGCCGGACCGGTTCCAAGTATTCGACCCGGGCCGCGGCCGCGCTCTACTGCGCCGCCGACGCCGGCCGGTTCCAGGAGTACCGCGACCTGCTCTACGCCGGGCCGCCGCCGGCCGGCTCGCCCGGGCCGACCGACGACCAGCTCGCGCTGCTCGGCCCGCAGGCCGGGATCACCGGGGACGCGCAGACCGCCTTCGCCCGCTGCGTGACGACCAAGGAGCACGTCGACTTCGTCGGGCAGATCAGCGTGGACGCCTCCCGGGGCGGGATCCTGTCGGTGCCGGTCGTGCTGGTGGGCGGGAATGCCGTACCGAACCCGACCCTGGCCAGCGTGGCCGCCGCCGTCCAGTCCGCGGTGTAGCCGGTCAGGCCATCGCGCGTAGGCGGGCCGCGGCCCGGGTCGCGGCCCGGGCCCGGTCGCGCTCGCCTTGCAGAGCCAGCAGCCGGCCGTGGTGGTCGAGCACCGCGACCGCGACCGTGCGGGCCTCCTCGTCGACCAGGGTGGCCGGGAACAGCTGCTCGGCCACCCCGCCGGCCCACGCGGCCAGGTCGATGGCCAGCGCCGGATCGCCGTCGGCCTCGGCCCGGCGGGAGCAGGCCAGCAGCACCGCCGCCCACAGCGGCCCCAGCGACGGCAGCTGGTAGCGCAGCGCCTCCGACTCCAGCCGGGACGCCCCGGCCAGCAGCGCGTGCGCCTCCAGCCCGAGCCGGGTCCCGCTTGCCGGGTCCAGCGGCAGCAGCTCCGTGGCCGTGCGGGCCAGCGTGCCGCCGAGCCGGGTGGCCGCGTCCGCGGACCGGTCGCCGGGGCCGAGCGGCACCAGCACCCGGTCCAGCGGCACCACCAGCTCCACGTCCACCGCCGGCCGCACCACCGCCCGGTCGCCGATGCGGGGCGGCTGCCGGCCCAGCCGCTGCCGGGCCGCGTCCAGCGCGGTCGCGACCGTGACCGCGGGCGCCGGCGGGCTCGGGGAGTGCTGCCGGACCGGCAGCACGGCCGGCACCGGGCCCGGCGGCGGGCCGAGCCGGCGGGTCACCGTGGCGGCCTGGTCGGCCAGGTTGTGGCGCCCGTGGGCGCCATGCACGGCGACCGCCACGGCCAGCGCCCGGCGCAGGTGCGGGTCGTCCTCGGCGCCGTGCCGCAGGAAGATCCGCACGGCCAGGTCGGCGGAGGACACGGCCAGGTCCGGATCCCCGTACGCGGCCAGCACGTCGGCGTTGACCGCCAGCACCCGGGCCAGGTCGGTGCCGCTGCTCTGCCGGTAGTGCACCACCGCCGACTGGGCGTCCACGATCGCGGACCCGCCCGCCCCGGCCAGCCCGTACGCGGTGGCCCGCCGGGCCTGCACGTCCGCGATCCGGTCAGCGGCCGGGAAGCGCCGCGGCGACAGCCGCCCGTACGCCTCCTCAGCCTGGTCCAGGGCCACCACCGCCTCGTCCGCGCGGCCGGCGGACAGCAGCGCCTGGCCCAGCTCGGACCGGACGTCACCGAGGGCGCCGTCGTCGGCCAGCTCTTCGATCACCGCGGCCGCGGCCTCGTATGCGTCGGTCGCGACGGCGTGGCTGCCGATCCGGGCCGCCGTCCGGCCCCGGTGGATCAGCGCGGCGACCGCGGCCTCGGCCCGCCTGCGGGAGGGGTCCCGTCGCCGGAACACGCCACCTCCCCGCACAGGCTGCATCATTCCTGCAACCGGGCGTCATTGAATATGCCCCGACAGCGTGACGAACCGTCAGCGCTCTGTTAGTGCAGCCACCGCCGCATCCACATCCGCTTCAGTCGTGTAGAGGTGGAAGGCAGCGCGCACGGAACCCGCCCGGACCGAGGCCACGATGCCGGCCTGCGCGAACCGCTCGGCCGCGCCCGGCCGGTCCAGCGACACGATGGCCGAGTGCCCCGGCGCCATCCCCAGCCCGGCCCGGAACCGGTTGGCCAGGGCCACGTCGTGCGCGTGCACGGCCTGCACCCCGATCGACTCCACCACGGCGAGCGAGGTCGCGGTCCCGACCCAGTCGAACCAGCCCGGCGACACGTCGAACCGCCGGGCGTCGGTGGCCAGCCGCAGCGGCAGCCCGTAGTAGGAGTCGTCCGGGTCGGCCCCGGCGAACCAGCCCGCACTCAGCGGCAGGGTGCGTTCGGCCAGCTCCGGCGCGATGACCAGGAAGGCCGTCCCGCGCGGCGCCATCAGCCACTTGTACGCCCCGCAGACCAGCGCGTCCGCCTGCCCCGCCTCCACCGGCAGCCAGCCGACGGCCTGGGTCGCGTCCGCGATCGTGATCGCCCCGTACGCCCGGGCCTGCTCCGCCACCGCGGCCATGTCGGTGATCTCGCCCGTCGCCGACTGCACCACCGAGTACGCCACCGCCGTGGTCCGCTCGTCGATCGCGTCCACCAGCCCGTCGACCGGCGCGGTCACCACCTCGACCCCCCGCCCGGCCTGCACCAGGTAGGGAAAGACGTTGGAGGTGAACTCGATGTCCGGCACCAGCACCCGGGCCTTGTCCGGCAGGGCCGCGGCGACCAGCCCGACCAGGCTCGACACCTGGCTCCCGACGGCCACGGTGCTGGCCTCCGCCCCGACCAGCCGCCCGAAGGACGCCCGGGCCCGCTCGACCGCCACCTCCCAGTGGCCGCGGTCGGTCCGGCCGCTGCGCCAGCCGTCCAGGGCCGCGTGCATGTCGTGCAGCGTCGGATGCGGCGGCAGCCCGTACGTGGCCGTGTTCAGGTAGCCCGGGGCGGCGTCCCACAGCTCCGGGATCCGGTGCGCCACCCGCCCGTCAGCACCCCGCGGACCGCCTGCCTTCACCCGCTCCACCTCCCGGTCACCACGCCGCCCCCACCAGCATGTAGCATTCACCGTCGTACGAGGGGCTGTGGCGCAGCTGGTAGCGCACCACACTGGCAGTGTGGGGGTCAGGGGTTCGAGTCCCCTCAGCTCCACCCTTGTGAGCAGGCAGGAAGCGTTCGTGTCCCGGTCGGCCGTGGTGCTCCTGGTCGATCAGCTGCGGACTACGAGGCTCCGGAGGTGAGCCTCAGGATCACGACCCCGAGTGCGATGCAGGCGATGCCGCCGAGCGTGGCCGGCCGCACGGCATCCCCGGACAGCGCGATGCCCAGGGTGACGGCGCCGAGAGCGCCGAGTCCGGTGAACACGGCGTAGGACGTGCCGACGGGCAACTGTCGCATGGCCCGCGCGAGCGGCAGGATCGCCGCGAAGGCGAGCGCGATGCAGAGCACGGTCGGCAGCGGCCGGGTGAACCCGTTGGTCGGCCGGATGCTCTGCGACCAGGCGACCTCGAAGGCGGCGGCGAGCAGCAGCCACGCCCACCCGGTCATGCCGCGACCGCCGTGCGGCCGAGTTCGGTGCCCAGGCGTCGGGCCTCGGCGAGGGCGGCGGCCCGGGCCTGCGGGAGGTCGGGCCGGCCGGCGTACGTCGTCTGCAGCCGGATGCTGCCGGCGTGGGCCAGGCCGACGAGCCTGAGCCAGCTCTCGAAGTACGTGGACTGGTGGTCGACCCCGAAGCGGGCGTCGGCGCCCGGCTCGTACACCTGGCTGGTGTAGACGGTGATCGCGGACCGCGGTGCCAGCAGCCCGGAGTAGCCGATGCCCGGGTCGAAGCTGAAGGCGAGCCCCGGCTGGGTGACGGTGTCGATGAACAGCTTCAGTGGCCACGGGATGCTCCCGTTCCACATCGGCACGGTGAACAGCAGCGTGTCGGCGGCCGTGACCCGCTCGGCGGTTCGCCGGATCGCGGCCCATGCGTCCGCCGCGGCGCCGGTGGGGGCGGCACCTCCGATGACCGCCATCTTGGCCTCGGTGGCGTTCTGGGCGAACGCGGGCAACGGGTCGGCGAACAGGTCCATCCGGTCGACGGGGACGGACGGCGCGGTGTCGACGAGCGCGGCGAGCAGCGCCTCGGCGATGCGGCCGGACTCCGAGCGCGGGCCGCGGGGTGAGGAGTTGACGTAGAGCACGGACATCGGGGCCTCCCTGATCCGGAACGTGTTCCGGTAACGGCGGCATAGCGGAATGCATTCCGGTTCGGCACGATGGATCGCGTGGAGCGGCAGCGGCGGTCGGACGCGGTGCGCAACCGGACCGCGATCCTGGCTGCGGCGCGTGCCGTGGTCCGGGACCGTGGCGCCGCCAACCTGCGGGTCGCCGAGGTGGCCCGGGCGGCCGGGGTGGGCGCGGGCTCGATCTACCGGGCAATGGGCAGCCGGAGCGGACTCCTCCTGGCGCTCCTCGACGAGGACGAGCGGGAGCTGCAGGAGCGGATGATCCGGGGCGAGCCGCCGATCGGTCCGGGCGCGCCGCCGGCGGAGCGGCTGGAGGCGTTCGTACGGGAGCTGCACGCGCTGGTGCTGCGGCAGCGGGAGGTGCTCGTCGCCGCCGACGACACCGCTGCGCTCGCCCAGCTGCGGTCACCGGTGCACGCCGGTTGGGCGGCCCACCTGCGGGTGCTGATCTCCCAGTTGCGCCCGCAGGCCGACCCGGTGATCCTGGCCGAGCTCGTGCTGGGCGCGGTGTCGGCGCCGACGTCCGTACACCTGGTCGACGACCTCGGGCGCGACCCCGACGCCGTCCTCGACGTCGTGCTGGCCATGGTCCGGGCCCTGGTCCTCCAGGTGTCCGGACCGACGCCGCCAATCACCCGACCTGCGCCGGACCATCGGTCGGCATGACCGGATCATCGGTTCGTTCTAGGGTGCAGGCGTGACCGGGGTCGACCTGTTCGGACCACCTGAGGGGGATCGGCCCGGGTTCCGGACGGTCTCCGCGGCGTCGTCTGGTCTACGGCGCCTGCTCCTCGCCGTCGGCCGGCTGCCCGAGGGCGATCACGGGCCGGCCCACCTCCACGAGGGTGAGGAAATCCTGCACGTCCTGTCCGGGCGCCTGCGGGTGCGGCTCGGTGACGGGGTCGTCGATGCCGTACCGGGCAGTGTCCTGGCCGTGCCGGCAGGAGTCGTCCACGGCTTCGACGTGATCGAGGAGACGGTGCTGGAGGTCGTTGCGGAGCAGGAGATCGGAACCCAGTACCGGGTGCGGGACGACAGCGGCGAGATCCGACTGGTGGAGGTGCATCGAGCTGACATGCCATGGGGTCGGCCGCCGCCGCAGGGATCCGGGTGGACCAGCGACGCAGAGCTTCAGCAGATCCTCGAGCACCTCGACCCGGACTGACCGAGTCCCGATCCTCGGCCGCACCACCCGGTGAGCTGACCACGGCGTCTAC
>DATDKW010000465.1:0-4034 GCA_036519715.1 Mycobacteriales bacterium | reverse complement strand
TCGTCTTCCTGGAGGCCCACGGCGTCGACACCGAGGCCGCGGTGCGGGTCCTCGCGGGGGGCCTGGCCGGCAACGCGATCCTCGACCGCAAGGCGGCGGCGATGCTCCGCCGCGACTTCAGGCCCGGGTTCCGCATCGAGCTGCACCACAAGGACCTGGGCATCGTGACCTCCGCCGCCCGCGAGGCCGGGGTGGTCATCCCGCTCGGGGCGGTGGTCGCCCAGCTCGTGACCAGCCTCAAGGCCCAGGGAGACGGCGGACTCGACCACTCCGCCCTGCTCAAGCTCGTCGAGCAGCTGTCCGGCCGCAGCTGACGTCGTCACCCGGTACCAAGGAGCCTGCCATGCCCCGCATGAAAGCCATCCAGGCGGCCGTCCAGATCCTGCAGCGCGAGGGCGTCAGGCATGCCTTCGGCGTGCCCGGGGCGGCCATCAACCCGTTCTATGCGGCGCTGCGCGAGAGCGGTGCCATCACCCACGTGCTGGCCCGCCACGTCGAGGGGGCCTCGCACATGGCCGAGGGCTACACGCGGGCCGCCGCCGGCAACATCGGCGTGTGTGTCGGCACCTCCGGCCCGGCTGGCACCGACATGCTCACCGGGCTCTACTCGGCGGCCGCCGACTCGATCCCGATCCTGTGCATCACCGGCCAGGCGCCGGTCCCGCGCCTGCACAAGGAGGACTTCCAGGCGGTCGACATCGCCGCGATCGCCAAGCCGGTCACCAAGCTGGCCATGACCGTGCTGGAGTCGGCCCAGGTGCCGGGCGCGTTCCAGCAGGCGTTCCATCTGATGCGCTCCGGCCGGCCGGGCCCGGTACTGCTCGACCTGCCCTTCGACGTGCAGCTGGGCGAGATCGACTTCGACATCGACGCCTACGAGCCCCTGCCCGTCCACAGGCCGGCGGCGACCCGGATCCAGATCGAGAAGGCGCTGGACATGCTCGAGTCGGCCCAGCGGCCGCTGATCGTGGCCGGCGGCGGGGTCGTCAACGCCGACGCCGCCGACCTGCTGGTGGAGTTCGCCGAGCTGGTCGGCGTCCCGGTCGTCCCGACCCTGATGGGCTGGGGGACCATCCCTGACGACCACCGGCTGATGGCCGGCATGGCCGGACTCCAGACCAGCCAGCGCTACGGCAACGCCACCCTGCTCGCCTCCGACCTCGTGCTCGGCATCGGCAACCGCTGGGCCAACCGCCACACCGGCGGCCTCGAGGTCTACCGGCGCGGGCGCCGCTTCGTCCATGTCGACATCGAGCCCACCCAGATCGGCCGGGTCTTCCCTCCCGACCTCGGCATCGTCTCCGACGCCGGCCTGGCCCTCCAGCGGTTCGTCGAGGTCGCCCGGGAGCGCCAGGAGGCCGGGCGGCTGCCCGACCGCGGCGCCTGGGCCGAGGAGTGCGCCGAGCGCAAGCGGACCATGCTGCGGCGTACCCACTTCGACGACGTCCCGGTCAAGCCCCAGCGGGTGTACGAGGAGATGATCAAGGCCTTCGGCAAGGAGGTCCGCTACGTCAGCACCATCGGCCTGTCCCAGATCGCCGGCGGCCAGTTCCTGCACGTCTACCGGCCGCGTCACTGGATCAACGCCGGCCAGGCCGGCCCGCTGGGCTGGACGCTGCCCGCGGCCCTCGGGGTCTGCGTGGCCGACCCCGAGGCGACCGTTGTGGCCCTGTCGGGCGACTACGACTTCCAGTTCCTGATCGAGGAGCTGGCCGTCGGGGCCCAGTTCAACCTGCCCTACATCCACGTCCTGGTGAACAACTCCTACCTGGGGCTCATCCGCCAGGCCCAGCGTGCCTTCGACATCGACTACTGCGTGCAGCTGTCGTTCGACAACGTGAACTCCCCGGAGATCGGGAACTACGGGGTCGACCACGTCAAGGTCGCGGAGGGGCTGGGCTGCAAGGCGCTGCGGGTCCAGGAGCCCGGCGAGATCCTGCCCGCGCTCGAGCAGGCGAAGAAGCTGATGGCCGAGCACCGCGTGCCGGTGGTGGTCGAGGTCATCCTGGAGCGGGTGACAAACATCTCCATGGGCACCGAGATCGACGGCGTCGTCGAGTTCGAGGAGCTCGCCACCCGGGGCGAGCACGCACCCACCGCCCTCGGCGCCCTCAACCTCGACCAGATGCAGTTCCTCGACTAGCGGCGGTCCAGATGCGTGTCGTCGTCGCGCCGGACAAGTTCAAGGGCTCGCTGACCGCGGCGCAGGTCGCCGCCCGGGTGGCGGCCGGCCTGGCCCGGGCCGCCCCCGGCGTCGTGGTCGTCCAGGTGCCGGTCGCCGACGGCGGCGACGGGACCCTGGAGGCGGCCCTGTCGGCCGGCTACCGCCGGGTCCCGGTACGGGCCGAGGGGCCGACGGGCGAGCCGGTGGACACCGCCTACGCCGAGCGCGACGGCGTCGCCGTGATCGAGCTGGCCGACGTGTCGGGGCTCCGGCGGCTCCCCGGCGGGCGGCTGGCCGCCCGCGCGGCATCGAGCTACGGCACCGGACAGGTGATTCGGGCAGCATTGGACGCCGGCTGCCGCCGGATCGTCCTCGGGATCGGGGGCAGCGCCTGCACCGACGGCGGGGCCGGCCTGGTCCAGGCGCTGGGGGGACGGCTGGCGGACGCCGGCGGCGCGGAGGTCGGCCGGGGCGGCGCGGCCCTGGCCGCCGTGCGCTCCCTCGACCTGTCCGGCCGGCACCGGGCGCTCGCGGAGGCCGAGGTCGTGGTGGCCAGCGACGTGGACAACCCGCTGCTGGGGCCCCGCGGAGCTGCGGCGGTCTACGGCCCTCAGAAGGGCGCGTCACCGGCCGACGTCGCCGAGCTGGACGCCTCCCTGGCCCGCTGGGCCGAGGCCGTCGACCGGGCCACCGGGACCGACGCGGCGGGCACGCCGGGTGCCGGAGCGGCCGGCGGCGTCGGGTTCGCCGCCCTGGCCGTCCTGGGGGCGAGGCTGCAACCGGGCATCGACCTCGTGCTCGACCTGGTCCGCTTCCGCGAGGCGCTGCCGGGGGCACGGCTCGTGATCTGTGGCGAGGGCTCACTGGACGCCCAGACCCTGCACGGCAAGGCGCCGGCGGGCGTGGCCGCGGCGGCGCGCGCGGCCGGCGTCCCGGTGGTCGCGGTGGCCGGCCGCTCGCTGCTGGCTCGCGCCGAGCTCGAGTCCGCGGGGATCCTGGCCGCCTACGCCCTCACCGACCTGGAGCCCGACCCGGCGCGGTGCATGACCGAGGCCGGCCCGCTGCTGGAGCGGCTGGCCGAGCGGGTCGCCCGCGACTGGGTGACCGACGACGCAAGGAGATGACCAGCCGATGACCGCACCCGACAGCGACCGGTCCGCCGTCGATGTCCCGCTGTTCCTCAACGGCGAAGGCATGCGCGGCGGGCGCGTGCACCCCCACATCGCCCACCACCGGTTCCTGGGGGAGACCAGGACCGCCGCACGGTACCGCTTCTACGTCTACGAGGGCCGCTTCCCGGCGCTGTGGCCGGTCGCCGAGGGAGGCGTGTCGGTGCCCGGGGAGCTGGTCGGGCTGTCCCTGACGGCCGTCCGGGACGAGTTCCTGCCCGTGGAGCCGCCCGAGCTGGAGCTCGGGGGGGTGGAGCTGACCGACGGCTCCGCCGCCCTGGCCGTGCTCCTGCGGCCCGACGTCCACGCCCGCGGCACCGGCCTGGTCGACATCTCCGACTACGGCGGCTGGCGGGCCTATCTCGAGCAGCGGTGATGGTGAGATCCTCGCCTCTCCGCACAACGAAAGCAGGGGGCTGCTTGGGAGGAGACCGGTGATCGGGTATGACACGGTCCTGCGTGCTCGCCGCCTGGTCACGGCGGCGGGGGAGACGAGCGGCTGCGTCGGTGTCACCGACGGACGGATCGCCGCCATCGCGCCGCTGGAGGCCGGCCTCGACGGACGGCGGGTGGTGGAGCTCGGCGACGACGTCGCCCTCCTGCCGGGTCTGGTCGACACCCACGTGCACGTCAACGAGCCCGGTCGCACCGAGTGGGAGGGGTTCGCGACCGCGACCCGCGCCGCCGCCGCCGGCGGCGTG
>DATDKW010000464.1:0-2730 GCA_036519715.1 Mycobacteriales bacterium | reverse complement strand
GAGGCTTCAGCTGTCGAGGAGCCGGTATTCTGAGTAAGCCGCGCGGCGGTTCGAGCGGTCATCCCTTACACATTCTCGTCTTGCCTGAGCCGAACCACTCAGCCACCCACCGCCGGCAGCAAGGGCGCCGCCAAGAGCTGTTGTCAATGGCCAAGTTGCGGTCCCCGGTGGTGGCCAACTGAAAGTCCCCGTCCCTCGGGGTTGATCAGGCCTTTTTGGTGGGGGCACCTCCTCGTGTTCGGGCCTGGCGCATCCGGAACGACTCGCCCTCGGTGACCACGACGATGCTGTGGTGCAGGAGCCGGTCGAGCAGGCTGACCGCGGTGGTGTGCTCGGGTAGGAACCGGCCCCACTGGTCGAACGGCCAGTGCGAGCCGATGCCCAGGGCGCGGCGTTCGTAGGCGGCGGCGACGAGGCGGAACAGCAGCTGGGCGCCGGTGTCGTCCAGCGGGGCGAAGCCGAGCTCGTCGATGATGATCAGGTCGTTGCGGAGCAGGGTGTCGATCACCCGGCCGACGGAGTTGTCGGCCAGCCCGCGGTAGAGGGTCTCGACCAGTTCGGCGGCGGTGAAGTAGCGGACCCGGTGGCCGTGCTCGACCGCGGCGACGCCGAGCGCGATCAGGGTGTGGCTCTTGCCGGTGCCGGGCGGGCCGAGCAGGCAGAGGTTCTCCGCTGCGCGGATCCACTCCAGGCTGGTCAGGTAGTCCAGGGTGGCGGTCGGGATGCTGGAGGCGGCACGGTCGAGCTCGTCGAGGGTCTTGGTGACGGGGAACGCGGCGGCCTTGAGCCGGTTGCGGGCGTTGGAGGCGTCCCGGGCGTTGATCTCGGCCTCGACGAGGGTGCGCAGGAACTCCTCAGGCGCCCACCGCTGGGTTTTCGCGGTAACCAGCAGTTCGGGGGTCAGCCGGCGCATCGCGGCGAGCTTGAGCCGTTTGAGGCCGTCTTCGAGGTCAGCAGGCAAGACGGGTGTTCGGGCGGTCACCAGGACGCTCCGATCGCCGATGCTGCGATGGAGTAGTCGGCCAGCGGCCGGGTCGGCACCACCGGCAGCTCGAGGATCAGGGCGTCGCCCGCCGGAACCGGCTGCGGGACACCGGCGCCGGCGGCCAAGATCGAGCGGACGTCCGCCGCGTGCCACCGCCGGAACGCGACCGCCCGCTCCAGCGCGGTGGTCAGTGCCTCCCGGCCGTGCGCGGCCTGCAGAGCGGACAGCTCGGCGAGCTCGGGTCCCAACCGGGTGTGCCCGGCCGCGGCGGCGCCGGTGATGAACGCCTCGGCGACCGGGCCGAGGGAGCAGAACTCCTTCTCCGCTGGGGTTTTCGGCCGCGGTGCCCGCCGCGGCGCCGGCCGGGGGCCACCGTAGTGCTCGTCGCGGACCGAGGCCTCACCCGGCGCGACAAAGGTGTGCTCGGCCACCACCTCGCCGGTGCCGGTGACCACGACCAGCAGCCGGCCGTCGTCGGTGTGCAGCCCGACCGTCTGACCGATCAGCCGGGTGGGCACCGAGTACCGGGCCGAGCCGAACCGCACGCAGGACAGCCGGTCCACCTTGCGGGTGACCAGCTTGCCGATGCCCACGCGCAGCGACGGCAGCGGCGCCAGTAGCTCCCGCTCGACGGCCAACTGCTCGACCGGCACCGCCGCGATCTCACTGTGCTGCGCGGCGTTCACCTCCACACACCACGCCCGGGCGGCGTGGTTGGCCGACCCCAGGTCAGTGAACGGCGCACCTGGGACGAGCAGGTCCCGCTTGGCGTAGCCGACGAGGTTCTCCACGATCCCCTTGCTGGCCGGGTCGTTCGCCTGGCAGAAGTCAGGCCGGAACCCGTAGTGCCCGGCGAAGCGCACGTAGTCCGGGGTGGGCACCACGACGTTGGCGACTACCCCACCCTTCAGGCAGCCCATCCGATCGGCCAGCACCGTGCCCGGCACCCCGCCCAGCACCTCAAAGCACTCCGCCAGCAGCGCGAACGTGGTCTGCGCGCGCTCGTCGGCGGCGAACCGCACGAACCGCAGCCGGGACCAGGCCAGCACCGCGCAGAACACCCGCAGCCCGCCCTCACTGCCCCAGTCGATCACCAGATGCTCACCCGGCGACCACACCGCCGGACGCCGGCCACGGTGATTCTCCTGACGCCACAACTGTTTCTGCGTCGCGACCAGCCGACGGAAGTTCCGCGCCGACCCCGCATACCCCGCCGCCCGCGCCGCCAGCAGCAGCCGCTTCGCTGAGATCCGTCCGCCGCTCTTGGCCACCCGCCCGGCGACCAGCTCGGCACCACGTCGTAGTTACGCTCTCGCGCGCCTCGCCGCGGAGCCTGCCCACCGGCCTCGTGCCGGTCGATCACCCGCTTGACGGTCTTCGGTGTGGTGCCGCACATCTGTGCAGCACCACGGTAGGTGCCCACCTCACGGTAGGCAGCGATGATGTCCATCCGATCCCTCGCAGACTTCAATGGAGGTCCCCTGGGCGGTGCTCGGTGACTGGCTAGGAACCGCCACCGTCACCGCCCAGGGCTCACCCCCAGGCGCGACACGACAAGCGAAGGGCGGGGACTTCTACCTGGCCACCAGCGGGGACCTCGACCCGGCCACCAGCGGGGACATTCTCATGGCCACGGACAGCCGATGCGGCCGATCCCGGCCGGCTGAGAGAGCGCGTGTGGTCGGCAGGCATCGGCGCAGCTTCGCTCGTACTGACGCTGGTTATGGCTGCCAAACTTCGACGGT
>DATDKW010000463.1:0-17851 GCA_036519715.1 Mycobacteriales bacterium | reverse complement strand
GCCCGCCGCGGCCGCGGCCGCGGCGACGCCGGCCGAGCAGGAGCCCGCCGCGGACGACGAGCCGGCCCCGGACGGCCCCCGACCGCTGCTGTCTGCCCTGCGGGCCGACCCCCGGCTGCGCGCCGTCCTCAAGCGGGTGCCGGGCGCCCGCCCGGCCGTGCTCGCACTGCGCCGCCGGCGCGCCGCCCGCGCCGCCCGCTGAGCCCGCCCGGCGCCGCCCGCCCCCGTAGTCCCCTCCGGGGTCCTGCCAGGGTCCGGGCCGGAGTCCGGTCAGTCAGTCGCGGCGCGGCTCCTGGCCGAGCAGGTCGTGGGCCGCCACGACCTTGCGCCAGCGCTCGGCGAACATGTCGTCCGAGTAGGTGCCGGCCCGCAGCACCGCCGCCGCGGCCAGCCGGGCGCGCAGCTCCTCGTCCCCGGCGACCCGGCGGGTGCGCTCGGCGAGCTCATCGAAGGTGGACCAGCGGAACCCGTCCGTCCCGTCCCGCACGATCTCCCGCTGGCCGGCCCGGTCGATGACGATCGGCACGCAGCCGCCCGCCATCGCCTCCGCGGTGGTCATGCCGAAGTGCTCGTGCGCCCAGGGCGCGCGTTCCTCGTCCTCGCCGTACCCGGTGGCGGACCAGAAGACCGACGCGGTCGACATCGCCTGCTCGACCATCTCGCGCGGCGCGTTGGCGACGATGCGGACCGGAAGCCCGGCGGCCGCGGCCCGCACGGTCTCCAGGTAGGGCCGGTTGGCGTCCTCGCAACCGCCGAGCACGGTCATCGACCAGCCGTCCAGCTGGCCGGAGCGCACCATCCGGCCGAACATCTGCACCATCTCCAGCTGCCGCTTCGCGTGCCCGAGCCCGGGCGCGAAGAACCGGCCGACCGAAAGCACCACCTTCTCCCGCTCGGCCGCCGGGTGCAGGCGGTCCACCTGGATCGGCGGGTAGAGTACGTCCGACTCGATCCGCCACAGCCGCCGGATCCAGCGCCGGGTGTACTCGGAGTTCGCCATCACGGTGTCATAGCCGGCCAGGAACGCCGACCCGCGCGGGTCGCGCAGCAGCCACGGGAACCGGGCGGCCAGCAGCGAGCGCGGCCCGATCCCGCCGACACCGGCCAGCCGCAGCCGGGACACCGCGACGCCGAGCTCGCGCGGGTCCTGCGGGCCCGGCACCGCGGTGGCCGACCGGAACCGCAGCTCGCGGCCCTCGGGGCTGTCCGGGACGGTCAGCAGCCGGCGCTGGAAGGTCTGCGTCGCGGTCATGGCGGCCAGTTGCTGGCCGCGCTCGTCCTCGATCACCACCTGGGCCGGCTCGGCCATGCCCGGCCGCCCCAGGTCGAGCTGGATCTCCCGGCGGCTGCTCGGCCCGATCCGGAGGATCCCGTCGCCGTTGGTCCAGGTCCACTGCCGCAGCCGGCCACCCTCGGGCGGATACCAGCCGGTGCCCCACCCCATCGGCAGGGTGCCGCGGTAATGACTCAGCCAGGGCCCCAGCGCCCGGACCGCGGCCTTGCGCCAGGCCGGTAGGTCGTGGTCGAACGGCGTCGGGAAGAAGCACAGGTACGCCGCGCGCCTCGATCGCGGCACCAGGCTGGACATGTACGTCGCGTTGATGAACAGGTCGTACTCGCTGGACAGCGCGGCGATGTAGTCGTCGCCCCGGTCCGGCACGCTGCGCATCCGGGTCCGGGACAGGTCCAGCCCGAGGTGGGCGGCGAGCCGGTCGCGGTCGACGTCACCGTGGCCGAGCAGGTCCACCTCGACCCCGTCGGCGGACAGGACCTGGGCGATCATGCCCGCGTGCCGTTCACCGCCCCCCATGGAATGCCAGAAGGCGTCGTAGATCGCAGCTCTCATCGTCGGGTCACCAGCCAGCGTTCCAGTTCGGTGCGGGACACGGTCGCCGTGCGGCCGATCTCGCGCCGACGGCGGATCATGGTCGGCAGCAGGCGCGCGTAGGACAGGAGCACCCGGGCGCGCAGCAGGTGCGGGCGGACGGCCGGCCGGGACCGGGTCCGCAGACCTTCCCGGGCCGCCCGGACCCCTAGCGACGCCGAGGTCAGCAGGTAGTCCCGGACGGCCCGCACTACCAGCGGCCGGGAGGCGTCCTTGGTCAGCATCAGCAGCCGGTTGCGGTCGACGTGGAACATCCACAGCGGCGACCACTCGGTGCTGGACGCGGAGTGCAGGTGCCGCAGCACAGCGGTCGGCTCGTACCGGATCGTCCAGCCGCGGGCGCGCAGCCGCCAGGACAAGTCGGTGTCCTCGTAGTAGAGGAAGAAGTCGTCGTCGAACCAGCCGGCCTCCCGCCCGGCCGTGGTGCGCAGGGCCACCCCGTTGCCGCAGGCCGCGAAGACCTCGGCCGGCTGGTCGTACTGGCCGGTGTCCGGCTGCTGGAAGCCGCGGTCCGCGCCGTGCCCGTTGCGCAGCACGATGCTGCCGGCGTTGTTGACGACGTCGATCAGCGGCACACCGTCGGAGACCGCGAGCACCGCCTCGTTGCCGGCCGCCGTGACCGTCGCCGTGACCGAGACGCCGGCACCGCTCACCGTCACCGGCTTGTCCCGCTCGGCCGCCCACCGGAAGGTGATCTTGACCGAGCCCTGCACGGCGCCGGCGAGATCCTGCACCGGCACCAGGAAGGTGCCGCTGGGCCGGGTCCAGCGGAACCGGCCGGCGCCGGTGCCCTCCGGCCCGTAGGACAGGTCCTCCCAGAGCACCTTCTCGGTCACGTCCCGGCCGTCCACCTCCACGGCGAGCACCCGCACCCCCAGCTCGCGCGGATCCCGCTGGCCCGGCCGGAAGCCCTCGGTCTCCAGCCGGAGGGACAGGAAGCGGGGGGCGAAGACCACCTTGCCGGTGACCGCGCCCAGGCGCTCCGCCCCCGGCGCCCCGAACGGCGCGAGCACCCGGCGCAGCCAGTCCGGCTCCGGCACCGCGTCGTTGTTCAGCAGCACCGCGTACGGCGTGCGGACGTCCCGCAGGGCGAGGTTGTTGCCGCCGGCGAAGCCGGTGTTGACCGGGCTGGCGATCACCCGCACCTCGGGGAAGTCCCGGGCGAGCAGATCCCGGGAGCCGTCCACCGAGGCGTTGTCCACCACGACGGTCTCGAAGAACCCGGGCTCGGTGTCCTGCCGGCGGAGGCCCCGCAGGCACGGCGGCAGCAGGTGGGCGCCGTTGTAGTTCACCACCACGACGGTGGCCAGCGGAGCGGTCACCGGTCGCCGTCTCCGGAGCCGTCGGGGGCGACCGCCACCACGTACACCTCGCTCGGCGGGTAGAGCTGGGCCAGCAGCGCCCGGTACGCGCGGTGCAGCTCCCCGAGCTGGTGCTGCAGGGACTGCGCCCGCTCGTCCAGCACCGAGACCAGGTGCACCAGGTGCGACCACAGCTCGGCCCGCGGGTCTGCGACCAGCGCCGGCGCCTCGTCCGGCCGGGCCGGCGTGTCGGCCGCGTGCTCGCGGCGCCGCCAGCGGTGGCCGTTGTCCGGGGACCGGGAGCTGTCCATGGCGGGGTAGACCGCGGTCACCGCCTGGGACAGCTGGGCCAGCGACTCGGTCAGCGCCGGCACCGGCTCGAACGTCATCGGCACCAGCGGTGGCGGCGGACCCGGATCGTTGCGGGGGTTGCCGCCCGACTCCGTGGCGCTCAGGCCGGCCTGGCTGGCGAAGAACGCCAGCAGCATCGGGTCGTAGAAGCGCACGTGGGTGGGATCGCGCCAGTAGTCGTGGCCGAGCACGGACAGGCTGGCCGCGCTCGGCACCGCCGCGACGAACGCCGCGCCGGGCCGCAGGGCCGCGGCCGCCGCCGTGTACACCCGGGCGACGTCGGCCGGCTCCAGGTGCTCGAGAAAGTGCGCGCAGAAGACGCCGCCGAGCGAACCCGGCTCGACCTTCTCCAGGTAGCCGATCGCGTCGCCGAGCTCGACCTGGTGGCCGCGCCCGACCGCCCGCTCGACCATCCCTTCGTCGATGTCGACGCCGCGGACCGGGATGCCGGCGTCCCGCAGGAGGTCGAGGAACTCGCCCCGCCCGCACGCGAGCTCGAGCACCGGGCCGGCCGGGAAGAACTGCGTGTAGTGCGACAGCACCTTCCGCGAGTAGTCGCCGTCGTAGCCCATGAACGCGTAGTAGTCGCTCTCCAGGCGGCTCACCCGGCACCCCTGCCCGCACTCGTCCCGGCCTGTTGCTCCAGCTCACCCGACGACGTCCGGACCCGGTACGGCACCGCGAGCAGACCGACCGCCTGACCGCTGCGCACCCAGAAGGTGTCCCTGCTGCGGGTGACGCCCATGATCGTGCCTTCGACGTCGTCGACCCGTACCGCGACCTGGAACGCACCGTAGAGCGGTGGGCAGTCGGCCACCGCGAAGTCGACCGTCCAGGTGCCGGGCCGGTCGGTCGGCAGCGCGTCGGCCTCGACCTGCATCACCCACACCGGGATGTCGCCGGCGCCCATCACGACCGCCACCACCGCTGCGATCCGGGGCGCCGTGGCCGCAGACACGGCCAGCTCGACCCGCACGCCGACCGGGTCGCCGGCTCGGAAGTCACCCCGGGTGGTGCCGGGCACGTCGCCGATCGTGATGTCGCCGAAGACCAACCCGGGCTCCGGGTCCTCCGGCGGCGCCACGGTCGGCTCCGCGGTGCCCAGCAGCGCCCGCAGCGTGCCGGTGGCGAACTGCGGGTCGCCGTCGAAGACCACCCGCCCGTGGTCGAGCACGATGCCGCGGTCGCAGATCTGGTCGACCAGGTCGAGCGAGTGGGTGACGAACAGGATCGTCCGCCCGTCCCGCTGGAACTCGGCGATCTTGTCCAGGCACTTCTTGGCGAACGCCTCGTCGCCGACCGCGAGCACCTCGTCGACCAGCAGGATGTCCGGGTCGACGTGCACGGCGACGGCGAAGCCGAGCCGGACGTACATGCCGGAGGAGTAGTGCTTCACCGGGTTGTCGATGAAGTCCTCGAGCTCGGCGAAGGCCACGATCGAGTCGAAGAGGCCGTCGGTCTCCTTGCGGGACAGCCCGAGCAGGGAGGCGTTGAGGTAGATGTTGTCCCGGCCGGACAGCTCGCCGTTGAACCCGGCGCCGAGCTCCAGCAGCGAGGACACCCGGCCGCGCACGTCGACGGTGCCGGTGCTGGGCCGCAGGATGCCGGTGAGGATCTTCAGCAGGGTCGACTTGCCCGACCCGTTCGGCCCGATCAGGCCGACGGTGTGCCCGGCGGTGATGTCGAGCGTGACGTCGGTCAGCGCCTGGAACCGCTCGCCGGTGCCGTGCCCCATCCGCAGCACGCGCTCCTTGAGGCTGGTCGCCCGCGCGCTGCCCCGGAAGCTCTTGCCGACGGCGCGCGCGGAGATGACGACGTTCTCCTCGGCCATCCCCTACAGCTCCTCGGCGAAGTCGGCGGACATCCGGCGGTAGACCCACAGGCCGAGCACCAGCAGCGCGGCCGACACCAGGGCGCCCAGCCCGAGCTTCTCCAGGTAGAAGGAGTAGCCGGAGTCGGCCAGCACCGTACCCCCACCCGGCAGCGCCGGGTTGCGCGCGTAGAACGCCCGCTGCATGGCGGTGACCACGCCGGCCATCGGATTGAGGAAGTAGGCCCAGAACAGCCCGTGCGGCTCTAGCGCGGTGCGCACCAGCGACACCGAGTAGACGATCGGGTTGAGCCAGAAGCCGGCCAGCAGCGCCACCTCGACCACGTGCTGGGTGTCGCGGTAACGCACGTTGAGACCGGCGACGAGGAACGACAGCGCGACGGTGAACAGGACCGCGACGGCGATCGCGGGCACCGCGAGCAGGATCTGCGGACCGGCGAAGTCGGCGTGCCCGGACACGGTCATCGCGGCGAGCAGCACGACCAGCTGCAGCGCGAAGTGGATCAGCGCGAACCCGACCGCGGACAGCGGCAGCACCGCCAGCGGGAAGCGCACCTTCTTCACCAGCCCGGCGTTGCCGACCACGGCGCCGGTCGCGGTGCTGACGGCGCCGGCGAACGAGTTCCACACGAGCAGGCCGGAGAGGAGATAGAAGCCGAACAGTGGGATGCCGGTCTTGAGCACGACCTGGAACACGAACGTGTAGACGACGAGCACCACCAGCGGGTTGGCCAGCGACCAGAGGAAGCCCAGCACGCTGCCCTGGTACTTCACCTTCAGGTCCTTGCGGACCAGCCCGGCCAGCAGCTCCCAGCGGACCCGACCCTGCTCGCGGGCGCGGTCCTGGGTGGTGCTGGTGCTCGCCATCCTGGCAGTCCTCGGATCCTGTCTCGGGGTCACGTGTCGGCGGGCCGACCGCTGGGCGTGACCGCAGCGGGGCGCCACCAGCCTAGCCGTCCGGATTGACCGGCCGTCGCCGGGAGACCCGACTGGCTACCCTCCAACCCCATGGAACCGTCCGTGGCCGCTTCGCCTGGCTCCGGCCCCGGTGTTGGGACCGTGGCACCGGCCGCGGCCGGCCGGCCGGCGCCGGAGCCGCCACGGAACCGCTGGGCCGGTCCGCCGGAGGGCGCGGTCACGGCGGCCGAGCTCGGCGTGCTCGGGGCGGCGGCGCTCGTTGGGATGCTCGCGCTCGCCTCGCTGGCCGCCGCCCACCTGGGCGTGCACGCGCTCGGCCCGGTGCTCGGCGGCACCTCGGTGCTGCTCGTCCTGCTCGCGCTGGCCGGCCGGGTCCGGTCGGCGCTGCCGGCGGTCGCGCTGGACGCCGCCGGGCTCGCCCCGGCCGCGGCGTCCGGGGTGCTCGCGCTGATCATGTTCCTGCCGGGCTTCCACTACGCCGCCGGCGACAAGGATCCCGGCAGCTACGTAATGCACGCGTTCGAGATCGCCCGGGGCGGGTCGGTCGGGTTTACCGACCCGCTGCTCGCGGCCGGCGACCTGCCGGTCCGGCTGACCTCGCCGGGGGCCAGGTTCCCCGCGGTCTGGGTCACCGACGCGGCCACCGGGCACATCGTCCCGCAATTCTACCATCTGTGGCCGGCTCTGCTCGCCACCACGTACGACCTGGGCGGCTACCCCGGGCTGGTCGCGACGACGCCGGTGCTCGGCGTGCTCGGGGTGCTGCTCGCGGTGCTGGTGGCCCGCCGGGTGGCCGGCGTGGTCGCGAGCTGGGCGGCCGGTCCGCTGCTGGCCTCGAACATGCTGGAGGTCTGGCAGGCGAAATACCCCACCACCGAGATCCTGTCCCAGGTGCTCTTCCTGGCCGCGCTGCTCGGCGTACTGGTGGCCGCGCAGACCCGGTGGCGGTGGCCGGCGCTGCTGGCCGGCCTGCTGGTCGGCATCGGCTACCTCGGGCGCCCGGACGGCGTGCTGCTGGTGCTGCTGGCCGTCGGCGGCCTGGCCGCGCTGTGGGTGCTGCGCCGGTTCGACGCGCGGGCGGGCTGGTTCGCGGTCGGGCTCGGCCTGGTCCTGCCGTACGCGCTGTGGCAGGCCTACGGCCCGGCCTGGCCGTACACGCGGGCCAACGGCGTGCCCGGGCTGCCCGTGCTGCTCGGGCTGATCGCGGTGTGCGCGGCCGGCGCGGTGCTGCTGCGGCCGGTGCTGGCGCCGGTGGTGCGCCGGGTGGATGCCGGCCTGGCCGAGGACACCGTCCGGCGCCGGGTCGGGCTGGTCGCGGTCGCCGGGACGCTGGGGCTGTTCCTTCTCGGCCTGGTCCGGCCGGTCTTCGGGCCGGACCTGGTGCCGTACGGGCCGCAGACGATCCGGTCCTTCGACGAGATCAACCTCTACCGGCTGTCCTGGTTCTTCAGCTGGCCGGGGCTGCTGCTGATGCTCGGCGGGGTCGCCGTGATCGCGCTCCGCCGGCGCTGGACGGGCGGCTGGCTGGTGGCGGTGCTGACCGTCGGCCTGCTGGCGCTCTACTGCTGGCACGCCCGCAACTCGCCTTACTTCATGTGGGTCGGGCGGCGCTTCGTGCCCACGGTCGTTCCCGGCATCGTGCTGCTCATCAGTGTGGCGCTGGCGGCGTTGTGGACACTGCGCACCCGTGGCGGTCGGCGAATCGGGATCCCGCTCGCCGTGCTGCTGCTGATGTTCCTCGGTGCCGTGCAGGCCCGGCAGTCACTGCCGCTGCGCGGGCACGACGAGCTCGGCGGGTCGATGGCGGTGAACGAATCGCTCGCCGAGCTCTCCGGCGACCAGCGCGGGATCTACCTGTGGGCCCCGGCCGCCGGCTGCTGCACGGCGGCGGCGACCCTGTTCGGGCCGACGGTCTGGCTGATCGAGGGCGAGGACAGCGCGCTGCTGCCGCGACCGCCGGCCCAGGTCCCCGCGTACGTCCGGGCCTACGTCGCGCGCTTCCCGGACCGGCCGGTCTTCCTGCTCTACGAGACGGCCGCCCGGCCGCCGGCCCTGCCCGGCCTGACCAGCGCCGTCGCCGGCCGCTTCACCGGCTCGCTGCCGCACTGGGACGAGAGCAGCGTGACCCGGCCCGCGGGCGCCCATCCGGTGCCGTACGACTTCACGGCCTACCGGGTGCGGCCCGCCGCCGGCTGACCCACCCGGCCACGCTCACCGCTCGTGCGTCACGGAGCCCGCGTAGTGCGGCCGCAGCCGCAGCACGAACTGGTAACCGAACAGGGTCGGGCGCAGCCGGACCAGCGCGCGGTCCACCCGGCGGGCCGCCCGGGACAGCGTGCCGGTGCCCTCGGCGAGCACGTCGAACGGCAGCCCGGTGTAGCGCAGGTCGCGGACCTCGAGCCCGCTCGCCCGGACCAGCCGCAGCAGGCTGCGGCGGATGAAGAAGCGCAGGTGGGTCTCGTCCAGGATGCCGCGGCGGTCGTAGCCGAAGTTGCCGGACGCAACCCGGACCCGGGGATACCAGTGCGCGAAGTTGGGCGTGGAGACGAAGATGTCCCCGTCCGGCGCGACCGTCTCGCCCATCTGCCGCAGCAGCGAGCCGGGCTGGGACACGTGCTCGATCACGTCGGCGGCGATCACCACGTCGTACCCGGTGCCGGCCTCGGCCGGGATGCCCTGGTCGAGGTCGCCGAGGACGAAGCGGTCGACCCGGTCCTGGACGCCCGGGACCTCGATGCTGTCCACCCCGGTGACCGTGTGGCCGAGCTTGCGAAGCCGCTCGGCCAGCCGGCCGCCGGAGCAGCCCAGGTCGAGCACCCGGCTCGGCGGCAGGTCCGCGAGCATGGACACGATGATCGTGTGGGAGGTGCCCTCGTCTTCCTTCAGCCCGTACTCCTGGTCGGTCGGCACCCACGGCTGGGTCCCGAAGCCCATGCTCGTCAGCCGGTACTGCAGGACGTCGCGGACGACGTCCCAGCCGTACTTGACCCCGTTGACGTAGCAGATCTCGTCGCCGTAGTAGGTCGGGATGGGGATCTCGACGATCCGCTTCCCGCTGTGCAGGAACTGGACGATGATCTGCGTGTCGAAGTCGAAGTCGTCGGTGTTGTCGCCGAACGGCACGTCCGCCAGGGCCGCCACCGAGTAGGCCCGGTAGCCGGAGTGGAACTCGGTCAGCTTGGAGCCCAGCATGGCGTTCTCGATGCCGGTGAGCACCTTGTTGCCGGCCCACTTGTAGAGCGGCATGCCGCCCCGCCGGGCCTCGCCCGGCAGCATCATCCGGGAGCCGAAGACGGCATCGCACTCGCCCCGCTCCAGCGGCGCGACGATGTCCGGCAGGCACTCGGGCGCGTACTGCCCGTCACCGTGCAGGAGCACTACGATGTCGAGCCCGCGCTCCATCGCGGCCCGGTAGCCCGCCTTCTGGTTGCCGCCGTAGCCCAGGTTGCGCAGGTGCCGCACGACGGTCGTCGGGGGTCCGTCGTTCTCCGCCCGCCATTGCAGCGCCACCCCGACGGTGTCGTCGGCACTCGCGTCGTCGAACACCAGGATCTCGTCGATCTTCGACCGGAAGTCGGCCGGGATGCGGTCCAGCGTCGCCGCGAGCGTCGACTCCGCGTTGTAAGCGACGACCAGGACGCCGATTCGCTTTCGCTGCTGCACGTGCCAAAACGTAGCATCCGGAGCGGACCGGTCCGTTGCCGGCCGAACCCCGGCCGGCCGCTCAGGCCGGCGCTCAGGCCAGCGTGAAGTCGAAGAAGTAGGGAGCCAGCCTCCAGGTCACGGACACCACCGCGGCCAGGACGATCATCAGCAGCCAGGGCGGCAGGCGCCGCAGGAGCGGCACGCAGAGGACGACGAAGGCCTCGGAGCGATACGTGCTGGCCCCGCCGCCGGCGATGTAGGGCACCAGCCACACGCCGCCCGCACTCAGCAGGAGCAGGAGGTCCCGCGGGGAGATCCGGGCGGTGAACGCGGGATACCACCGGGCGTAGCGGGACGGGCGCCGGGCGCCGGCCGGGGCCGGGTGGTCGCCGTCCGGGTCGTCGGCCGGGTCGCCGTCCCGGTCCCCGGCCGCCGCGGCCCGGTCGTCCGCCGGCCCGTCGACCGCCGGCCCGTCGACCGCCGGCTCAGCACCCACCGCCGCAGCGCGGCCCGCCGCGGCGGCCCCCGGCTCGGCGCCTGCCGGCTCGGCGCCCGCCAGCTCGGTCCCCGCCAGCTCGGTCCCCGCCAGCTCGGTCGCCGGCACCCGGGACGGACGCGCCGCCCGGACCAGCGTGACCACCGTCGCCAGCGCGAGCAGGCCGAGCGTGAGCAACGTCTGGGACGCGGTGACCCGCAGGACCTCGCGGCCCGCGGCCGGATCGACCCAGAGTGGCTGCAGCCGGTCCTTCAGCGTGTCGAGCGGCGAGTGCGCGCCGACGCCGAACTTGGCCGCGCTGAGGAAGTAGGCGTTCCAGATGCCGACGAGGAGCTGCATGGTGACCAGCACCCCGCCGAACCCGGCCAGGATCCCGGTGGCGCCGGCCAGCACCTGCAGCCGGCGGCGGCCGCGCACCGCGATCAGGGCGGTCAGCAGCAGCGCGGGCGCGAGCGCGATCGGGGTGATGTAGGTGTACGCGGCGGCGGCGCCGGCGAGCATCGCGACGCCGCCGGACAGCAGCGGCCGGGTCGGGCGGGTCGCCGCGTACAGACAGGCCAACATCGCGGCCACGCACAGCGAGACGGGGAAGAGGGCGGCGAAGTAGACCTGGCCCGGGAAGAAGGCCGCGACCAGCAGACACAGCCAGCGGCTGGGCAGCGAGCGGGCGCCGGCGAGCAGCTGCCACATCACCAGCAGCGCCAGATACCAGCACACCCAGGACAGGACGAGCGCCGCCATCGGCAGGGAGAGGCCGGCCACGTCGGACAGCAGCCGGATGCCGCCGGGGTATCCGGGGAACCAGCCGGCGTTGCCGCAGAGGTAGTGGCCCGGCGGCGCGTGCGGCGGGATCGACCTCGGTGAGCACTGCCAGGTGACCTCGTAGCCCGACCGGGCGATCTTGAGGTATTGGCCGGTGTCCCAGCGGCCCCACTGGGACGGCCGGAGGAGGGCCTCGTCGCGCCGGCCGGTGCGGTAGGCCAGCAGCAGCCAGCCGGCGACCAGCGCGACCAGCGGTGGCACGGTCGCCGCGGTGAACCGGCGCCACCACGGGGTGCGGACCGGCGCCGCCGGCGTCGGGGGCACCGGCTCGACCGCCACGCCTGTCGCCGTCACGCCACCCCTCCCACCCCCGGACCGGGTCCCCGCCGGCGCCTCGGCCGGGATCGCCACCGCGGAAGTGTCCCACGCAGTGGCGAACCGCCCACTCGGCCCGGTCCGGGCACCTGTCACCATCGGGCGGGGGAACGGTGCGCTTCCGGACGCCGTGCGGGTTCCGCGTATCATCCACCGATGCGTCTGCTTCGCCCGATCGCTGACCGGTCCGGGGCGAAGCCTCTCGTCAGTCCGGGGCTGATGCGCGTGCTGCGGCTCGCCTTCCTGGTCCTGGCCGTCGGGCTGTCGGTCTACGCGGTGGCGACCCGGTGGGACCAGGTCGTCGTGGACGTGCACCGGATCGGCTGGGTGCGGGTGCTGGTCTGCGTGCCGGCCATGCTGGGCGGCCTTGTCTGTGGGATGCTGTCGTGGCGGGCGGTGCTCGCCGGCCTGGGCTCCCCGCTGGCCCGCAAGGACGCCGCCCGGATCTACTTCGTCGGCCAGCTCGGCAAGTACGTGCCCGGCTCGGTCTGGCCCGTGCTGGCACAGATGGAGCTGGGCCGCGATCACCAGATCCCCCGCCGCCGGTCCGCGGGCGCGCTGTTCATCGCCGTGGTCCTCAGCCTGACCACCGGCCTGATCGTCGCTGGGCTGACCGTCCCGTTCGTCACCGGCCACCGGCACCCCGCGCTGTGGTGGCTGCTCGCGCTGGTGCCGCTGCTGAGCCCGCTGCTGGTGTCCCGGGTGCTCCTCGGCTGCCTGCGCCGATTGCCCGTGGTCGACCTCGGCTCCGCGCTGCCGGCAGCCATGCCCGGGCGGGCGATGGGCGCCGCGGTGGCCTGGAGCACGCTCGGCTGGCTCAGCTACGGCGTGCACGTCGCCGTGCTGGCCGGCGCCTTCCCCTCCGGCGGGGCGGCGTCTCTGGTCGTCGCGTCGATCGGCGGGTATCCGCTGGCCTGGGCGGCCGGGATGATCGCGTTCATGCTGCCGGCGGGCGCGGGCGCGCGGGACGTCACCATCGTGCTGGCGCTGTCCGCGGTCGTGCCGACCAACTCGGCGATCGCGGCCGCGGTCGTGTCCCGGGCCGTCACGACGGCCTGCGACCTCGGGCTGGCCGGCACCGCGGCGGTCGGCGCCCGCTCGGCCAGCCGGCGCCGGGCGGCGGACACCGCCCCGGACCCGCGTCCCGTCCCGGTCGCGGTCCAGGACAGCTGAGCCGCCCGGCCGGCGTGGTCCGGCCGGTCGCTGAGCCGGGTCGGCACCCGACGCGGTCGCGACTCGCCCGAGCCGGGCGGGCCTGCGTACTGATATGTGCACAGTGTCGCGAACCTTTTACCCACCGTGTGGTTATTCACGCCTGGTAAATCGCCCCAACACTTTCTGTAGGCGACCGCAGTCACCACACGGAGATCCTGGGACGCCTGGGAGAAGGTGCTGCGGACCTCCGGCATGCAGGGCCGCTACCTGTACGGGCGCTGCCCGGGATCGCGGTGCTCGCCGTCAGCGGCGCCGGCCGGCTGCTGGGCCGCCGGACCCCCGCGGCCGTGCTCACCGCCGCCGCCCTGGCCCAGCTGCTCGGGCTCCGGCTGACGCTGCGGGTCTGCTGGCTGCCGGCGACGGGTTCCGTACCGGGCCGGCTGGCCGCCGCCGGGCGGCGGATCCTGGCCTGGTCGCCGTGGCCGCCGATGCTGACGCTGCCACTGCTGCTGGCCACCGGGGTGGCCGGCGCGGTCACCCTCGGCGCGGCCTACCGGACGTCGAGTCGCTGACGCCGCCGCAGGGAACCCCTGCCCGATCCGCCTAGGATGTCCGCCGCCAGCAACGACTCCGCCAGCGTGGGACGGTCCGGTGCACGCAGTCATCGACAGACCAGCCGACCGGACTGCGGCGGCCGCACGATCGCACGCCGCGGCGGCCGCCCTGGGTCCGCCCGCGCTGGCCGTCGCGGTCATGTGGATTTCGTTCGCCGTCCGCGCCGCGCTCCACGGCGAGGCGGTGTTCCGGCCGCACACCTGGAGCCGGTGGGACTCCGGCTTCTACGTCATGATCGCCCGCGACGGCTACACGGCGCGGTGGCACTGCGGCACGAACTCGCTGCCGCCGCACCTGCCGCCGGGCAACTACCTGTGCGGGACCGTGCAGTGGTTCCCCGGCTACTCCGCGCTGATCCGCGGCCTGTCGGAGCTGACCCGCCTGCCGCTCGATGCGTCGGCCCTGCTGCTGTCCTGGCTGTGCTGGTTCGTGTTCCTCGCCGTGGCGTGGCGGCTGCTGGCGGACGCGGTCACCACGCCCGCCCGCTGGGTCTGCCTCGGCCTGCTCGCCGCGGCGCCCGGGGCGATCTACTTCGCCGCGATCTTCCCGATGTCGTTCACCCTGGCGGGGATGACCTGCTGCCTGTACTTCGCGTTCCGCAGCCCGTGGCGGTGGGCCCCGCTCGGCGCCCTGGTCGCGGGCGTGGCGGCCGGCAGCGGCTACATGAGCGCGATCGTGCTCGCCCCGGCGCTGCTGGTGGGGCTGCTCTGCGTGCAGCGGGTCCGGCGGCCCGCGGTGCTGGCGGGCGCGACCGGCGTCGCCGCGGGCTTCGGAGCCGTGCTGCTCACGGCTCAGCTCTCGGTCGGCATCTGGAACGGCTACTTCATCGCGCAGAGCAAGTACGCCACCGGCACGCACAACCCGCTGGCCGCGCTCGTCCAGTACCTGCAGCCGCTGTGGACCCCGGGCCTGCCCGGGGTCCGGCACGCCACCGCGGCGCAGGCCGCGTACACCACCGTGCTGGTCATGGCGGTGCTGGCCGGGTTCCTCGTGATCGCCGCCGACGCGGCCCACCGGCCGCGGTGGGGCGCCTGGTCGCGGCCGGGCGCCGGGCCCGGGCCACGGTTCCGGGACAACGGGCTGGCGCTCGACCTGACCGTCGCGGCGGCGGCCGCGGCGGCCTGGGTCTCCGCGTACTCCGCCGGCGCCCGGATCAGCGTGTGGCGCCCGGAGGCGTTCGTCGTCGTCGGCGTCATCCTGCTGCGCCGGGTCCCAGCCCGTTACACGGCGGTGCTGCTGCTCGGCGCGTACCCGGTGGCGGTGTGGATGTCGACGTACTTCTTCTCCGGCGCGCTGGTCTGACTCCTGGTTCGGCACCGGGCGCTCGGGTGACTGCTGGCCCGGCAGCGGGGCGGCCGGGTGACTTCTGGCCCGGCACCGGGCGGCCGGGCGACTGCTGGCCCCGCACCGGGCGGCCGGGTGACTGCTGGCCCCGCACCGAGGCGGCCTGGTGACTCCTAGCCTGGCGCCGGGGCGAGGCGGCGGCGGAGCAGGCAGAACTCGTTGTCCTCGGGGTCGGCGAGCACGTGCCAGGATTCGTCCCCGGCCTGACCCACGTCGGCCGGCTTGGCCCCGGCGGCGAGCAGCCGGGCCAGCTCGGCGTCCTGGTCCCGGTCGGTCGGGCTCACGTCGACGTGCAGCCGCAGCTTGCCCTGCTTGGGCTCGTCGGACCGGCTGAATACCAGCGTCGGCTGCGGACCGCCGAACCCGGACGCCGGGCCGATCTCGACGCTGCCCGGCTCCTCCCGGAGCAGCACCTCGTATCCGAGCACCTCGCACCAGAAGGCGGCCAGCGCCTCCGGGTCCGCACAGTCCACGACCAACTCACTGATCCGGCACGCCACGGCGGTGTCCGTACCCTCCGCCCATGCGGGCCAATCAGCTCCTCGATCTCGTCCACCGGCTGTACGGCGTGACGCCGGTGGTCTGGGTCGGCGGCGGCTGGGGCGTTGACGCGCTGGTCGGCCGGCAGACCCGGCCGCACGGGGACCTCGACGTCGTCGTGGACGCGCCGGCGCTGCCCGCGGTGCTGGCGTTACTGGAGGGCCTCGGATTCGTCGCGACCGAGGACTGGCTGCCGGTGCGCATCGAGGTCGCGCACGCCGACGGGCGGCGGGTCGACCTGCATCCAGTGACGTTCGCGGAGGACGGAAGCGGGACGCAGGTCGGGCTCGACGGCGCGGTGTTCTTCTATCCGGCTGGGTGCACGACGACCGGGTACGTCGATGGGCAGCCGGTCATCTGCCTGACCGCGGCGCAGCAGCTGGCGTTCCGGCAGGGGTTCCGGTGGCGGGATGTCGACCACCACGACGTCGCGCTGCTCCGCCAGGTCGCGGCGGCGCCGGAGCCGGAGCCACCGGGCGGGGACAACTAGCCGGGGTCCCAGGCCGCGCCGGAGCCGGCGCCACCGGGCCGGGACAGGTGGCCGCGGGTCCCAGGCCGCCCCGGAAGCCGAAGCCGCCGGGCCCGGACAGGGACCGCGGGTCCCAGGCCCGCCCGGAGCCAGCGCCGCCGGGCCGGGACAACTAGGAGACCGCTGAACAATCCGCGCGGCTTGAACTGTTGATCTTTCTGTTTCGGGATGATCTTCGGGTGCAGGGGCGGTCTGAGATTCAGCGGGATCTGCTGGATGTGGAGTCGGTGGCCGGGCATCTGTTGAAGCCGGGCAGCGTGTTCGCGTTCCTGGCCGAGCATCGGCGGGAGCTGTTCGCGGACGACAGGTTCGCCGACCTGTTCCCGTCCGGGCGGGGCCGGCCGAGTGTGCCGGCCGATGTGATGGCTGCGGTGATTACGTTGCAGGCGCTGCAGGGGCTCTCGGACGCGGAGACGGTGGACGCGGTCACCTTCGACTTGCGGTGGAAGGCGGCGTGCGGGCTGCCGGTCACGGCGGTCGCGTTCCATCCGACCACGTTGACGTACTGGCGGCGGCGGCTGGCCGCTTCCGATCGGCCGAACCGGATCTTCGACGCGGTGCGGGAGGTCATCGCGCAGACCGGTGCGCTGACTGGCAGGACCCGCCGGGCGCTGGATTCCACTGTGCTGGATGACGCGGTGGCCACTCAGGACACGGTGACCCAGGTGATCGCGGCGATCCGCCGGGTCCGCCGGGACGTGCCGGGTGCGGCCGCGGTGGTCTCCGAGCGGTGCACCGCCCATGACTATGACCAGCCGGGCAAGCCGGCGATCGCCTGGGACGACGAGCAGGCCCGCGCCGCCGTGGTGGACGCCCTCATCACCGACGCGCACCTGCTGCTCGGGCACCTCCCGGACGCCGAACTCGGCCCGACCGCGGCCGAGGCGGTGGCGCTGCTGGCGCTGGTCGCCGGCCAAGACGTCGAACCGGTCGACGGGTCCGACGGCACCGACGGGCGGTGGCGGATCGCCCGGCGGGTCGCCGAAGACCGGGTCATCTCCGTGCATGACCCGGACTCCCGGCACGCGCACAAGACCGTCTCCCGCCGCCAGGACGGCTTCAAAGCCCACCTCGCCGTCGAACCCGACACCGGTATCATCACCGGCTGCCAGCTCACCGTGGCCGCCGGCGCGGACGCCTCCGAGGCCACGATCGGCGTCCGGCTGCTGGCCGAGGAGCCGGCCGGGCTGCAGGTGCTGGCCGACTCCGCCTACGGCACCGGCGATCTGCTCGCCGCGCTGACCGCCGCCGGGCACGAGGCGATCATCAAGCCGTGGCCGATCCGCCCGCCGGTCCCCGGCGGGTTCACCATCGATGACTTCACCGTCGATGAGCCCGCCGGGGCCGCGACCTGCCCGGCCGGACACACCCGCCCGATCACCCGCAGCCGCCAAGTCGTGTTCGGCGCCACCTGCCGCGGCTGCCCGCTGCGCGCCCGCTGCACCACCAGCCGCACCGGACGCAGCCTGAAACTCCGCGACCACGACGCGCTCACCCGCGCCCACCGCCGCCACGCCACCGACCCCGCCTTCCAAGCCCTCTACCGCCAGCACCGGCCGATGGTCGAACGCTCCCTCGCCTGGCTGACCCGAGGCAACCGCCGCCTGCGCTACCGCGGCACCATCAAGAACAACACCTGGCTACACACCCGCGCCGCCGCACTCAACCTCCGCCGCCTGATCACCCTCGGGCTGCACCGCGACCAGGCAACCTGGGCCCTGGCCTAAACCAGCACCCCAGCACCCCAGCACCCCGCCCCGACCCCACCACCGAACCCGAACCGACTAAATCGACCGACAGCCCGCACCCCCCAGACTCAGCCCCGTTCAATACGACTTCTTCAGGGGTCTCCTAGGGCGTGTCTCTCAACCGACTGGCGGCGCGGGCGACGCCCGCATCCACCGCCGATCAAGAGGCACGCCCTAGCTAGCCCAGGGCGGCGTTGACGACGGCGCGGGCCTCCTCCTGGACCTGGGCCAGGTGGGCCGGGCCCTGGAACGACTCGGCGTAGACCTTGTAGACGTCCTCGGTGCCGGTGGGGCGGGCGGCGAACCAGGCCTGGTCGGTGCGCACAACCAGACCGCCGCTCGCGGCGCCGTTGCCG
>DATDKW010000462.1:0-11486 GCA_036519715.1 Mycobacteriales bacterium | reverse complement strand
CCCGGCGTGGCTCCGCCGGTGGGGCACCATCAGCTACTCCGTCTACCTCATGCAGGCACTGGTCCTCGCCGCCCTCGATCCGACAGGGGCGCCGCCGTGGCTCGACGCGGTGCTCTGGACAGCCGGCACGGTGCTGGTCAGCGAGCTGACCTACCGGTTCATCGAGACTTCGGGCATCGCCGTGGGCCGTCGGATCAGCCGGCGGCGCCGGCCCGCCGGTGCCGCTGCCGCGCCGTCGATGGACACCGCGTTGCGCCCGACCCGGTAGCGGGCCAGCTTCTCGAGCCCTTCTTCGCGTTGTCCAGGTCCAGCACATCCCGCTCGGCGTCCAGGCTCATCCGCGGCACCGCGTACCCGCAGCTGTCCGCGACCCGGGTCACCGCCACCCGGACCACCGACCGGCCGGCCGGTGTTGCTTGGACTAGAACTCGGCTTTTGCGAGCGATAGGCTGACCTGATCCGCCAGAAGTTTCTGCATGTAGCCTCAGTTGCTGTTGACGAAGACAGGCGGCGGACTAGCTTTTCGGCGTCGGTGTGGCAGCCGGCGCGGGCCAGGGTCCGGCCTTCCGGACTCAGTCACGTTCCACGACCTGCGGCACTACTGCGCGTCGCTGCTGATCCGGCACAACGAGAGCGTCAAGGTCGTGCAGGCCCGGCTCGGGCACGCCTCGGCCGTCGAGACGCTGGACACCTATTCGCACCGCTGGCCGGACTCCGAGGATCGGACCCGCCTGGCGGTGGATGAGGTGCTCGGCGCTGGTCCTGCTGCGGACAGCGTGCGGACAGAGGATGCCCTATGACCGTATATGCGCAGGTCGAGTGGGTGGGGCGGACGAGTCGGGCTGTACGCCGGGTTCTGTGGGCGGGGCGCCTTGCGGCACTGCCCCGTCCGGCGGCCATCCATCTACACCTGCCGTCGCCGGCAGGTTCCAGCGGTCTACCCGCAGGCTCGGGCGGGCCGCCCTCGAACGCCTGCGCAGAGCGGTCGCCCGCTCCTTCTTGACCTTGCTCCGGGTGGGGTTTACCGAGCCGCCCGGGTCACCCCGGGCGCTGGTGGTCTCTTACACCACCGTTTCACCCTTACCTCCCGTTGCCGGGAGGCGGTCTGTTTTCTGTGGCACTGTCCCGCGGGTCACCCCGGGTTGGTGTTGCCAACCACCCTGCCCTGTGGAGCCCGGACGTTCCTCGGCAGGAGTACGCAAGCGCACCCTGACGCGGCCGCCCGCCCGGCTCGTCCGCCGTGTGATCAGAATACCGGAGTGCAGACAGCCGACGCGTTTCTCACCGCCGGAGCCGGCCTGGTCGCCGGCGGGGTCAACGCGATCGCCGGCGGCGGCTCGCTGCTGCTGTTCCCGGCGCTGGTCGCGGCCGGCTACGGCACCCTGGCCGCCAACGTGACCAACTCCGTCGCGCTCTGGCCCGGGTACGTCGGCGGCGTCGCCGGCTTCCGCGACGAGGTCCGCGGCGAGCGGGCCCGGCTGACCCGGCTCGGGATCGTCGCCGCGGTCGGTTCCGTGATCGGCTGCGTGCTGCTGCTGTCCACGCCCGAGGGCGCGTTCGACATCGTGGTGCCGTTCCTGGTGCTGCTGGCCAGCCTGCTGCTCGCGGTGCAGCCCCGGGTGTCGAGGTTGGTCGGACCGATACGCGCGGGCCAGGCCCCCAACGCCAAGGTGCTCTACCCGGCGATCGGCCTCGCCTCCGTGTACGGCGGCTACTTCGGCGGCGCGCTCGGCGTCATCCTGCTCGGCACGCTCGCGCTGACCGTGCCGGAGAGCCTGCGCAAGCTCAACGGGCTGAAGTCCGTGCTCCAGTTGATCGTCGCCAGCGTCACCGTCATCGCGTTCGGCGTCTTCGGCCCGGTCGACTGGGTCGCGGTCACGATCATCGCCCCGGCCTCCCTGATCGGCGGCTTCGCCGGCGGCCGGATCGCCCGCCGGCTGGACGACAAGCTGCTGCGCAGGATCGTCGTCGTGTTCGGGATCGCGGTCGCAATCCTCCTGTTCGTCCGGGCCTTGAGGTAGACGCGTCGTGAGATCCGGCTCGACGTGAGAGCCGTGACGTCGACAGCTACCGGACCACAATGGTCGACGTGCCGCAGGTCGAGATCGTCGTTGCCCATCGCGAACGCGCGACCCTGCGCGTCGGCGACGTCTTCCTGAAGGTCGACTCCGATGCAACGCGCACCGACGTCGAGGTCAAGGCCATGGCCACGGCGCCGGTTCCCACGCCGCGCGTGCTGTGGCGGAAGCCGCCCGTACTCGCGCTCGCCGCCGTCCCGGGAACGGCTCTGGGCCGTCTCGGACAGCCGTCCCGGGCGTCGTCGAGGGCCTGGGCCGCGACCGGTTCCGCGATACGTCGCCTGCACGACACGCCTCCGCCGCCGTGGCCGAGCCGGAGTCAGGGCGAGTTGACAGCGAGACTCGACGCCGAGTGCGAATGGCTCGTGTCCACCGGTGTCCTGCCCGCTGAGCTGGTCTCCCGCAACCGTGCCATCGCCGGCACTGCCCTTCGGCCGTGGGCACCGGTGTTCATCCATGGCGATCTGCAGGTCGCGCACGTATTCACGGACGGCGACGACGTCACGGGCGTCATCGACTGGTCCGAGGCCGGCCGGGGCGACGCCCACTACGACCTCGCCACTCTCACCCTCGGGCATCGGGAGCACCTGGACGACGTCATCGCCGGCTACGGCGGCGACGTGGACCTCGACGTGATCCGCGGGTGGTGGTCGTTGCGGAGCCTGGGGGCGATCCGTTGGCTCAGCGAACACGGCTTCGACCCCACCGCACCAGGCGGCGAGATCGACGTGCTGAGATCCCAGTAGTCAGCTTCCCGGTGGCAGCGAGGGCACGCCCTAGAGATGGCTGGTGTCGTTGACCAGGCGCACCAGCGGGACGCGGTCGGGATACCAGTCCACTGTGGACACGCTGGCGGTGTTGAGGTGCAGCCGGAACACGGACGGGGCCGGCGCGGCCAGGGCGGCGCAGAGCAGGACCTTGATCGGGGTGACGTGGGAGACCACGACCACCGTCCCGCCCGGGTGCGCGGCGATGATGCGGTCCCGGGCCCGCCGGACCCGGCGGTTGACCTGGTCGACGCTCTCCCCGCCGGGCGCGGGCGCCGACGGGTCGGTCCGGAAGGCGGCCCGCTCGGCTCGCCAGCCTCGCTTGACCTCGGCGAACGTCCGCCCCTCCCACTGGCCGAAGTCCAGCTCCACCAGGCCGTCGTCGGTCTCGACGGTGGTGCCGAGCGCCTCGGCGATCAGGGTGGCGGTGGCGACGGCCCGCTGCAGGGGTGAGCTGACGACGGCCGGCTCCTCCGCCTTGAGCGGCGCCAGCCGGGCGGCCAGCGCGCGGGCCTGGGCCCGGCCGACCTCGTTGAGGGCCGGGTCGCCCCGGCCGCTGTAGCGCTGCCCGGACAGCTCGGTGCTGCCGTGCCGGACCAGGATGAGCCGGGTCGGCCGGTCGTCCTCGGCCACCCAGCCGTCGTCGGCGTCAGCCAGGGCCGGGGTCGGGTCCGGCGGCCCGACCGGGTCCAGGGTGGTGCTCCACTCCCGGCCGGCCGCGGCCGCGTCCATGGCCTCGTTGGCCAGCCGGTCCGCGTACGAGTTGCGCTCGCGCGGGATCCACCCGAACGTCACCGCCGGCAGCGCGGCGGCCAGCCGGCGCCCCTCGGCGTGCAGTGGCTGCAGGTCGGGGTGCTTGACCCGCCAGCGCCCGGACATCTGCTCCACGACCAGCTTGGAGTCCATCCGTACGTCGACCGAGGCCGGGTCGAGCTCGGCCGCGGCGCGCAGGCCGGCCAACAGGCCCTGGTATTCGGCCACGTTGTTGGTGGCCCGCCCCAGGGAGGCGGCCCGCTCGGCCAGCACCTCGCCGGTGTCGGCGTCCCGCACCACCGCGCCGTAGCCCGCCGGGCCCGGGTTGCCCCGGGACCCGCCGTCGGCCTCCATGATCAGCCGGCGGCTCACCGGGCCGTCCCCAGGAGCCGCGCCACCCCGGCGAGCCGGCGGCTCACAGTCCGGACTCGGCCGTGCGGACCAGGATCCGGCGGCAGTTCTCGCAGCGGAGCACCTCGTCCGGCGCCGCCGCCCGGGCGGCCCGCAGCTCGCCCCCGGCCAGCTCCAGCCGGCACCCTTCGCAACGGCGCGCACGAAGCTCGGCCGCGCCGACCCCGCCCGAGACCGCGCGCACCTTCTCGTACAGGGCGAGCAGGTCGGCGGGCATCTCGGCCGCGATCGCGGCCCGCGCCCGGGTGTCGGCGGCCGCGTCGGCGTCGATCTGCTCGTAGGCCGCGTCGCGGGCCTTCTCGGCCGCCGCCTTCGACTCGGTCACCGTGGCGACCTCGGCCCGGACGCCGGCGGCCCGGGTCTCCGCGTCCTCGCGCCGCTCCATCACCTCGAGCTCGGTGTCCTCCAGGTCGGACTGCCGGCGGGCCAGCGACTCGACCTCGTGCTGCAGGCTCTCCAGCTCCTTGGCCGGGACCGAGCCCGCCTGCATCCGCTGCTGGTCGCGCTCGGACCGGCGCCGCACCTGGTCGACGTCGTCCTCGAGCCGCCGCAGCTCCCGGTCGAGATCGCCGACCTCGGTCTCGGCCCGCACCACGTCGCCCCGCAGCGCCGTCAGCCGGGTGTCCGCCTCGGCGATCACCGTGAGCTCGGGCAGGGTCCGGCGCCGGTGCTCCAGCCGGGCCAGCGCGGCGTCGTGCGCCTGCAGTGCGAGCAGCCGCTGCTGGACTGTGGGATCCGCCTTCACGAACGCAACCTTAGCCGTGGGCGGACCCGCGTCAGACCGTGGTTCCGACCCTGACGTCGGCGGTCGGCCGCATCGCTCGCAGTGCGATCCGGACCCGCAGCCGGTCGCCGTCCCGGCCGGCCAGGGCGCGGCCGCCGTGGGCCTCGACCAGCCGGCGCACCACGTAGAGGGCGAGGGTGGCGGGGCGGCCGGCCTCGGCCGACTCCCGGGACCCGAACGGCTCCAGCAGCTCGCGCAGCCCGGCCTCGCTGCGGGTGCTGCTGTAGAGCAGGTCGACCACGATCTCGGTGCCCTGCCGGCCCGCGCGCAGGGTGACCGGGCGGTCCCGGCGGGCGTCGGCCCGGACGTGGTCGGCCATGGCCCGGACGACCTGGTCCAGCGAGGCCGCGTCGACGTACGCGGCCAGGTCGGGCTCGATCTGCAGCACCACCGGCGGCCGGGCCTGCCCGAGCCGGAAGTCGCCCAGCGCCGCGGTCACGTCCGCGACCGTGCGGGCCTCCGGGGTCGACCGGGCCGAGGCCGCCAGCAGCATGTCCTCCAGCAGCTTGCCCAGCCGGTCGGCGTGCTCGACGATCCCGCGCAGCAGCGTCTCCCGGGACTCCGGCGGGATCTTGTCCCCGCGCGAGGCCAGGGTCGCGGCGCTGCCCCGGATCGCGGTCAGCGGCGTGCGGAACTCGTGCGAGACCGAGGCGACCAGGTCCTCCCGGATCCGGTTGGCCTCCTGCAGCCGGGTCAGCGCGGACAGCTCGGCGTCGAAGAGCTGGCTGCGGTAGCGCTCCTGCTTGTCGTAGCCGCGCTCGGCGAACCGGCGGGCCGCGACCAGCACGACGACCGCCGCGACCAGCATGGCCGCGCCGAGCGCCACCGCGGTCAGCTCCACGGTGACAACTCTCGCCGCCCCCGTCAGGGGAGACCATGGCCCGAAGGGACCATCTACGGACAGTGGGCCCTCCGCACCCCGGATCGAACGCCCGGGACGTCCCTATCGATCACGGAATGCAGTCAGATCCGTACGAGGTGCGCAACACCACTGGCCCGCGCCGGAACGGCCTCCGGCACACTCCTCCGGTGGAGCTCCAGCAGATCGGCCTGTCGCACCCGCGGGTGAAGCAGGTGCTCGACATCCAGAACAACACCGCGTCCAACCGGGAACGGCTGATCGTGGCCGAGGGGCTGTGGGCGCAGCGACTGGTGCTGTCGGCCGGGGTGCCGGTGCGGACGTTCCTGTGGTGCCCGGAGCTGGCGTACTCCGACGACGCCCGGTTGCGGTCCGCGCAGCTCGCGGATCGGGCCGAGCACGCGTACCAGGTCTCGGCCAAGACGCTGGAGCGGATCGGCGAGCGGGGCCAGCCGGACGGGCTGCTCTCGGTCGCCCAGCTGCCCTGGTACGAGCCGGACCTGCTCGACCTCGGCCCGTCGGCGCTGGTGCTGGTCGCGGACGCGGTGGAGATCCCCGGCAACCTCGGCACGCTGATCCGGACCCTGGACGCGGTCGGCGCGGACGCCCTGGTGCTGACCAACCGGCGGACCCGGCTCACCCACCCGAAGGTGTTCCGGGGCTCGCAGGGGACGGTGCTGACGGTGCCGTCGGTGGAGTTCGAGCAGGTGGGCGCGGCGGTGGGCTGGCTGCGGGCGCGGCGCTTCCGGGTCCTGCTGGCCGACACCGACGAGGCCGTGCACTACCGCCGGGCCGACTACTCCGGGCGGGTGGCGCTGGTGGTCGGATCCGAGCGGTACGGGATCTCCGCGGACTGGTACGCGCACGGCTTCTCGCGCGTCGCGGTGCCGATGCTGGGCGCGGCCGACTCGCTCAACGTGTCGGTGTCGGCGTCGGTGCTGCTCTACGAGGCCCGGGCGCAGCAGTCCGGCTGGGACACACCGTCGGGCGGCGAAACGGGGGCGCCGAGCCCCGCTGCACTGCCCGGCCTGGACCGCGGGTCCGCGGCGGGGAAGCGGGTGGCTCGGCCCGGGCCCGGCGCCCCGTTGCGGGAAGAAGAATAGCGAAGGCGTACGGACGGGCGCAGGCATACCGTCGTGCCCGTGGCGAAGGTCTTCGACGGTATCGACGACAAGCTGGCCCGCTGGCTGGAGCGGCAGCCGGTCTTCTTCGTGGCGACCGCGCCACTGGCCCCGGACGGGCACGTCAACGTGTCCCCGAAAGGCACGCTGGGCACGTTCCGGGTGCTGGACCGGGACGCGGTGGCCTACCTCGACCTGACCGGCAGCGGCGCCGAGACGCTGGCCCACCTGCGTGAGAACGGCCGGGTCACGCTGCTGTTCTGCGCCTTCGACGGCCCGCCGAACATCGTCCGGCTGTACGGGTCGGGGTCGGCCGTGCTGCCGTCCTCGGCCGAGTTCGCGCCCCTGGTGGCCGGCTTCCCGGCCCATCCGGGGATCCGGTCGGTGATCCGGGTGGCGGTGTCCCGGGTCGCGGACAGCTGCGGCTACGCGGTGCCGCGGATGAGCCTGGACTCGGAACGGGACGTCCTGGACCTGAACCATGCGAAGAAGGGGCCCGAGAAGCTGGCCGCGTACCGGGTGGAGCGGAACGCGGCCAGCATCGACGGGCTGCCGGCCTGGCCGGCGGACGAGCCGGCGATCCCGTGAACCTGGTCGCGGACTGCGCGGCCTGCGTCGGGTTGTGCTGCGTGGCGCCGGCGCTGTCGGCGTCGGCGGACTTCGCCCTGACCAAGCCGGCCGGGCGCCCGTGCGTGCACCTGCGCTCCGACTCCCGCTGCGAGATCCACTCCTCGCTGCGGGAGCGGGGCTTCCCGGGCTGTGTCGCGTACGACTGCTTCGGCGCCGGGCAGCGGACGGTGTCGCTGCTCGGTCCGGCCCGGTCGCCGCGGACGCTGCGCGGGTACGAGGTGCTGCACCAGCTGCACGAACTGCTCTGGTACGTCGCCGACGCCCTCGGCCGGCCCGCGGCCGCTCCGGTGCACGCCGACCTGGCCCGCCGGCGGTCGCTCATCACGGACCTGAACTCGGCCGACGCCCTCGACTCGGCGGATCCCGCCGCCCACCGCGCCGCCGTCGCCCCCCTCCTCCGCCGCGCCAGCACCCTCGTTCGGGGCCGGGGGCCGGACCACCGCGGGGCGGACCTGGTCGGGCGGGATCTCGCGGGCAGCGATCTACGCCGGGCCGACCTGTCCACCGCGTACCTGCTGGGGGCATCCCTGCGCGGCGCCGACCTGCGCACGGCCGACTTCCTCGGCGCCGACCTGCGCGGCGCGGACCTCACCGGCGCCGACCTGACCGACGCCCTCTACCTGACCCGCACCCAGATCGGCAGCGCCCACGGCGACGCCACCACCGTCCTCCCCACCGGCCTCCACCACCCGACCCACTGGCTCCCGGGCGGAGGATGAGCTCAGCCGGCCGTGCGGTCGATGAGAGCAGCCCCGATGCTGGCCCGCCGGACGGCTTCGACCGCCCGGAGCGCGGCAGCCTTGGTCGGGAAGACGGCGCTGGTGGCGAGGACCTCACCGTCGAAGGAGGACAGCCGCCAGCCGTAGCGGCGCGAGTCGTCCACGTAGAGCGCGAACCGCGACCGGCGGTCGACATCGGGCGGACCGACCACGTCCACCGGCTCGCCGGCGGTCATCATCGCGTCGATCTCGGCCTCGCCGAGGTCCAGTTCGACGAGATCGTCTCTCTCCACGTCGTCCGTCATGCGCCCCGTCCCGTCGCCAGAACAGCAGTACGGAGGCTGCACGTGCCATCCTCGGGATCGATCGGCTGCAGGACAACCTTCAGCGACCGGCCCTGCTCGTCCCGCACGAGGAGTATCAGGCGCCGCCCGTGGTCGGGATGGTCGTGCCAGGCGGCTCGGACCGGCATGGCCGGCCACTCACAGGCCGCGCGCACCTGCTCTCCGGTCACTCCGCGGCGGTTGCGCAGCTTGGTGTCCACCGAGTCGGCGACGTACACGCGTCCAATCCAGACCTGGCTTCGCCGCGCCATCCACCCCGTCCCTCCATGACCACGCCATGAAGCCTGTAGTTCATCCCTGCGACGACTCCTTGGGCGCGACACACCGGTTGTCTGGATTCGCGTCAGAGCCGACCGTCCGGGTGCTGATCGGGAGGAGGGATGGCAGGATGCGGCAGTCATGCCTGAGTTGCCGGAAGTCGAGTCAGCTCGCACCGTCATCGAGCGCGGTGGACTCAAGCGGCGCATCGTCGACGTCGACGACTCGGACAGCTGGGTGTGCCGCCCGCACCCGCCGGGCGAGATCCGGTCCGCGCTGCTCGGCCGGGAGCTGACCGAGGCGCACCGGCGGGGCAAGAGCATGTGGTGCGAGACCGGCGACGGCGGTCCCGTGCTCGGCATCCACCTCGGCATGTCCGGCAAGATCGTCATCGCCACCCCGGACGGCACCGAGCTGGACGGCGGCGACTACTGGGACCGCGGCCGGGCCACCGGCGACCACCGCTACACCCGGTTCGCGCTGTCCTTCGCCGACGGCGGCGCCCTGCTGCTGGTCGACCCGCGCCGGCTCGGCCGGGTGCGCCTCGACCCGCCCGTCGACGTGCTCGGCCCGGACGCGGCCACGATCACGCGGGGCCAGTTCCGGGCGGCGTTCTCGGCCGGCACCGCGCCGGTAAAGGCGCGCCTGCTCGACCAGCACGCGATCGCCGGCGTAGGCAACCTGCTCGCCGATCAGATCCTCTGGCAGTCGAAGGTCTACCCGGGCCGACCGGTCCGCGACCTGACCCAGCCGGAGGTCGACCGGCTCCAACGCGCCACCCGCAGCGCCGTCGCCGCCGCGACCGCGGCCGGCGGCGTGCACACCCTGAAGATCATGACGTTCCGCAAGCCCGGCGGGCTCTGCCCGCGCGACGGCGTACCCATGGTCCACGCCACGATCGGCGGCCGGACCACCTACTGGTGTCCCCGCGATCAGCGCGCCTGAGCCGGCGGCTTCCCGCGCGCCGCGAGCACTCCGGCGACCCCGCCGGCCACCCCGAGCGCGATGCTCACCCAGATCCCCGCCATCCACCGCCTGCTCGCCATGCCCCCGTGCTCCCCCGCCGCCCGGCAACCGAAACTCAGAACGGCTCGCGCTCGCTCCCGACCTCGTACGCCTTGATCCGCGAGCCGTCGACCGCCGTCCCGGTGTCGGGCGCGTTCGCCACCGCCCGCCAGGCCTCGATGGCGTCCCAGGACTCCCACCGCTCGTAGACGTTGATCCGGTTCGGGTCCAGTGGATCCTCGCTGATGGCCAGGTCGAGGCACCCGTCCGCCTCCCGCCCCCGCCGCACCAGATCCTGATGAGCGGTGACGTACGCCTCCCGCCGCGCCGCCTCGATCGTGACCGACCCAGCAATGATCCACATCCCCGCGTCCTACCCGTCAGACCGGCTGCCAGAGCTCGAGGCGGTTGCCTTCGGGGTCCGGGACCCAACCGAAGCGGCCGACGCCCGCCATGTCCTGCGTCTCCTCGGCCACGTCCGCACCCTTGTCCCGCAACTGCGCGGTCGCTGACTGCGCGACTTGCTACTGCGGTCGGTACGTGTCCGAACGAGGGCCGACGTGAATGACCACGACGGTGCGGCTGTCGTCCTTGATGCGGTACCGGACCCGGTAGTCCTGCACCCGGGCCGCGTGGAGGCCGGCGAACCGGCCCAACAGCGGCTTGCCGATCCGATGCGGATTCTCCAGCAGCCGCCCGGTCATGAACTCGACCACTGCGGCGGCCACCCGCTCCGGCACCTTCTCCAAGCTGCGCGCCGCGGCCCTGCGACCTTCAGCCGGTACGACTCAGGCAACGCGCGGCGGCAGGCCGAACCGGGCGCGCAGCTCGTCGCCGGTCACGAAATCGCCATCGGCGTACGCCGCATCGGCCTCGGCGATCTCCTGCTGGGCGACCGGATCGCCTGCCAGCGCGATGGTTTCCTGCATCGACGCGAACTCGTCCTCGGTCAGCAGCACCAGGTTGGCGCGTCCCGACCGGGTCAACCGCAGGTGCCCGTGCGTCGACTCCACCTCCTCCGCCAACTCGGCGAGGTGGGAAGCCGCATCGTCCAAAGGCTCACTCCGCACCCCGTCATGCTCTCACGGCCCGCGCCCCGGGACGGCCTCCACCAACAGGAATCGCACCTTTGGGTCGACCTCGCCGCCGCACCGTCCGTTCCTACTTCTGGTCCGCGTACAACAGCCGTACCGCAGGTCCAGAGGCGCAGGTGGTCGGAATGCGCCGCAGCAGCGGGCCGTGACGAGCTTCCGACCGACGCGATCCGATCGGCTGTCCTCCCCTCGCTGTCGTCTGCCTCGTCAGGTCGTGGCAGTGCCGGCTAACGATGTGTGAGAGGCGATGACCAACGACTTCGCGGGCGAATTGCCGAAGGACTCCTGGACGGAGACGGGCAGTGGCTCCGCGCCGGACCCAACGCGGCGACGAAGGCAACCAAGGTGCTGATGGCGAAGACCGGAAGCGCCGCGTGGCAGAGCCGGGCAAGAAGGGTGCACCGAAAGTGCTAAAGCGATTCACACTCCGGTACCTGAAAGGCGACAACCTCAAGGCCGTGAAGGCGATGTTCGATCTGGTCGGGATCAAGTTCGCTCGAACAGCGCTCGTTAGGCCGGTTCGGGTGGTGGGCGCGGCTGGGTTCGAACCAGCGACCCCCCGCTTGTAAGGCGGGTGCTCTTCCGCTGAGCTACGCGCCCCGCTGTCGTGCGGGCGGTGGCGAGGGTACCCGGCCGGAGCCGGGGTCAGCGGCCGAGGCGCAG
>DATDKW010000461.1:0-5305 GCA_036519715.1 Mycobacteriales bacterium | reverse complement strand
CCCGCAACGAGGTGGACTCCGAGGAGCTGGCCGGCCGGTTGGCCGCCGGCGGCTGGGAGGTCGGCGACGGCGACGCGGACGTCGTCCTGGTCAACACCTGCGCGTTCGTGGCCAGCGCGAAGAAGGACTCGATCGACACGCTGCTGGCCGCCGCCGACGGGGACAGGAAGGTCGTCGCCGTCGGCTGCCTGGCCGAGCGGTACGGCTCGGAGCTGGCCGACAGCCTGCCCGAGGCGGCCGCGGTGCTCGGCTTCGATGCGTACTCGGCCATCGGGGAGCGGCTGGACGACGTGCTCGCCGGCCGCCCGCTGGTGCCGCACACGCCCCGGGACCGGCGCACGCTGCTGCCCATCACGCCGGTGGAGCGGCAGGGCTCCGCCGTCGCGGTGCCGGGGCACGGCGCCGCCGCCCTGGAGCCCGCGGTCCCGGGCTGGACGCCGCCGGTGCTGCGCCGCCGGCTGGAGAACTCGCCCTCGGCCCCGCTGAAGCTGGCCTCCGGCTGCGACCGGCGCTGCGCCTTCTGCGCGATCCCGTCGTTCCGGGGCGCGTTTGTGTCCCGGCCCGCGTCCGAGCTGCTGGCCGAGGCCCACTGGCTGGCCGGCCAGGGCGTCCGCGAGCTGGTGCTGGTCAGCGAGAACTCCACGTCGTACGGGAAGGACCTCGGCGACCTGCGGCTGCTGGAACAGCTGCTGCCGGAGCTGGCCGCGGTGCCCGGCATCGTCCGGGTCCGGCTGTCCTACCTGCAGCCGGCCGAGACCCGGCCGTCGCTGGTGACCGCGCTGGCGACCACGCCCGGCGTCGCCCCGTACTTCGACCTGTCCTTCCAGCACTCCAGCGAGACCGTGCTGCGCCGGATGCGGCGCTTCGGCGGGACCGAGCGGTTCCTGGCCCTGCTGGACGACGTCCGGGCGCTGGCCCCGACGGCCGGGGTGCGCTCCAACGTGATCGTCGGGTTCCCGGGCGAGACCAAGGAGGACGTGGCCGAGCTGGCCCGCTTCCTCACCGCGGCCCGGCTGGACGCGATCGGCGTGTTCGGCTACTCCGACGAGGACGGCACCGAGGCGGCCGGCTACGACGGCAAGGTCCGGTCGGCCGTGGTCGACCGCCGGGTCGCCCGGATGAGCGAGCTGGTCGACGAGCTGATGACCCAGCGGGCCGAGGAGCGGCTGGGGGAGACGGTCGAGGTGCTGGTGGAGACCGTGACCGGCGAGGGCGCCGAGGGCCGGGCCGCGCACCAGGCGCCCGAGGTCGACGGGGCCACGGTCGTCACCGGGGCGCCGGTCGACGTGCAGGTCGGCGACCTGATCCGGGCCACGGTGACCGGCAGCGCCGGCGTCGACCTGACCGCGCGCTACCTGGAGACCGCCGACGCGGTCGCCCGCCCGGTGGCGGCGGCCGCGCGGTGATCGGGTCCCTGCTTGGTGGTGGGTCGGAAAACCGGGCACAGTGAGCACCGTGGTCCCGGACCCGGCAGCGACGCCACCGCAGACCGCTCGGGTCGCGAACGTCGCGAACGGGCTGACGCTGGTGCGGCTGCTGCTCGTGCCCGTGTTCGCCTGGGCGCTGGTGCAGCAGGACGGGACCGACACCCGGTGGCGGCTGATCGCGTTCGTGATCTTCACGGTCGCCTCGATCACCGACCGGCTGGACGGGGACCTGGCCCGCCGGCGCGGCCTGGTCACCGAGGTCGGCAAGCTGGCCGACCCGATCGCCGACAAGGCCCTGACCGGGACGGCGCTGGTCGGGCTGTCGGCGCTGGGGCTGCTGCCGTGGTGGGTGACGGTGGTGATCCTGACCCGGGAGCTGGGGATCACGCTGCTGCGGTTCTGGGTGATCCGGCACGGGGTGATCCCGGCCTCGCGCGGCGGGAAGTACAAGACCTTCCTGCAGTCGGTCGCGATCGGGCTCTACCTGCTGCCGCTGGACGACACGCTGGCCACATTGGCGGCCTGGGTCATGGGCGCGGCGCTGGTGCTGACCGTGGTGACGGGCGTGGACTATGTGGCCCGGGCGCTGGCCCTGCGCCGGGCCGCGGAGCCGACCCCGTGACCACCCCCGCGGCCGTGCTGGACGCCCTGGTGGCGGCGGGGGCGACGGTGGCGGTGGCCGAGTCGCTCACCGGCGGGCTGCTCACCGCGGCGCTGACCGAGCCGGCCGGGGCCAGCAAGGCCGTCCGCGGCGGGCTGGTCGTGTACGCGACCGAGCTCAAGGCGATCCTGGCCGGCGTACCGGTCCCGCTGCTGGCCGCGGAGGGACCGGTCAGCCCGGACGTCGCCGCCGCGCTCGCGGCCGGGGCCCGGGACCGCCTCGGCGCCACGTACGGGCTGGGGATCACCGGCGTGGCCGGGCCGGACCCGCAGGGTGGCCGCCCGGTCGGCACCGTGTACGTCGGCCTGGCCGGGCCTGGCCAGGGGGCCGTGCGGGAGCTGAAGCTGTCCGGGGACCGGGCCGCGATCCGGGCCGCCGCCGTCACCGCCGCGCTGGAGCTCCTGCTGTCGGTATTACGGGACGGGAACGCGGAATCATCAGGCTGATTACATCGTTTCGCTTGTGGCGTACAGGCAGTCGTGGCCAGGCCGCGACACGTTCGTAGAGGTACGGTGGCGACACGAAACACGACGACGGGAGGGGCGTGCCGATGACTCTGCTCCGCCGAGTTCTCGGGGACACGCTGCGCGGCCGCCGGCTGCGTCAGCGGAGAACCCTCCGCGAGGTGTCGGGTGCGGCCCGGGTCAGCCTGGGCTACCTGTCCGAGGTCGAGCGCGGGCAGAAGGAGGCCTCCTCCGAGCTGCTCGCGTCGATCTGCGACGCACTCGACGTGAAACTGTCCGACCTCCTGTCGGAGGTGTCCGAGACGATGCGCCGCTCGGAGCGGGCCGCCGAGGTGGCGCGGATGCCGAGCCGGGTCACCATCCCGGCCCCCGCCCGTCCGGCCCGCCGGCCGGTGCCGGCCGGCGTCGGCGGGCCGGCCCCGGCGGAGACCCTCGACGAGGAGTCCTTCGACGAGGCCCAGTTCGACGAGACGCAGTTCGACGAGGCCTTCGAGGAGGGCGCGTTCGACCAGGCCCGCTTCGCCGACGTGCTGGAGGCGGCGTCCGAGCCGGCTCCGGCCACCGACAGCGTGGCCACGCTGCCGGACCCGGGCGAGGAGCTGGAGCTCGACGACGTGGACCTGGCCGAGCTGGAGACCGGCGACGGTCTGGGTGAGCTCGAGGTCCTGATCGGGCTGACCGACCTGGCCGGGGCATACCAGGGCCGGTGCCTGGCCGCGGCCTGACCCTCACGACGCGAATACAGGAGCCCGCCGGCGGACACGCTGGCGGGCTCCTTGCGTTCGGGCCCTCGGGGTGGCATCAAGTGGGAGTGCCGGACCGTTCGCGCGACCCGCTGGACCACCTGATCCGTTCCACGGTGCCCACCGCGGTCGCCTCAGCGGCGCCGCAGCGCTCCGGCGGCACCCGGTCCCGGGCCGGCAACGCGATGGCGCGGACCCGGGCCGGCCTGCTCGACGGGGCCCGGCGTGCGGTCGGCGTGCAGGGCACCCGCCGCACCACCATGAACGACATCGCGGCCCAGGCCGGGGTGGCCAAGGCGACCCTCTACAACCACTTCCGGACCAAGGACGACGTGTGGTCGGCCCTGGTCGAGGCCGAGGTGCGGGCGGTCGCGGCCGAGTGCGCGGAGCTGGAGCTGGTCGACGCGCTGGCGCACGCGGCCCGGCGGCTGTCCGAGCACCCGGCGCTGCGCCGGGTCGCCGAGGCCGAGCCGGTCGCCCTGGCCGGCCTGCTGGCCCGGCGGCCGACCGCGGCCGGCTGGCGCGCGGCCGAGGAGGCGGTCCGGGCCCGGCTCGGCGCCGACGGGCTGGCCGGGGACGACCTGGTGCTGCGCTGGCTCGCCTCCCACCTGGCTACGCCGGCGACCTCGCCGTCGATCCGGACCTCGGCCGAGACGCTGGCCCGCGGGCTGCCGGCCGACCCGACCGCGACCGAGCGGGCCGGCTGACCGATGGACGTCCTGGTGGTCGGGGCCGGGCTGGGCGGCCTGGCCGCGGCCGTCGCGCTGGGCCGGGCCGGCCACCGGGTCACCCTCCGGCGGATGCAGCGGCTGATGGCGCGGCACGGCCCGGCCGCCCGGGCCCGCGACCTGGCCCTGCGGGCCGTCCCCGCCGGCCTGGCCACCCGCGGCTTCGTGGCCCAGCTGCGGGGCTGAGCCCGGCCGGAGGCAGATCACGCCGGTACGGACGGAACTGCGAGACTCGCCGGAACCGGCCGGGTCGCCGGCACGTTGGCCGGTCACCAGAGGGGGGACCATCGTGACGTACGGGCAGCAGGCCGGCAGGTCCGGTGGGCGCCGTGCGCTGCCGCTCGTCCTCGCCGTCGTGGTCGGCCTGGTGCTGGTCCTCGTCGTCCGGGCCCTCGTCACCGGCGGCGGTGACGACGACGGCGGCACGGCCGGCGCCCCGGCCGCGAGCTCCGGCCCGCGGACCGACTGCACACCGCTGAAGGTCACCGCGTCCTCGGAGAAGGCCGCGCTGCTGTCCGGGATCGCCGCCGACTACAACAGGTCCGGCCGGACCGTCGACGGCACCTGCGTCGACGTCCGGGTCACCTCCAAGGCCTCCGGCGGCGCCACCGAGGCCCTCGCCCGCGGCTGGAACGAGCAGGTCGACGGGCCCCGCCCGGACGTCTGGTCGCCGGCCTCGCGGTCCTGGTCGGTGCTGCTGCAGCAGCGCACCGCGGCCCAGGACAAGGGCGACCTGGTGCCGGCCGACACCCCCTCGATCGCGCAGACCCCGCTGGTCATCGCCATGCCGAAGCCGATGGCGGAGGCGCTGGGCTGGCCCGGCAAGGACCTGGGCTGGGCCGACGTGCTGGCGCTGGCCCGCGACCCCAAGGGCTGGGGCGGCACGGGGCACGCCGAATGGGGTCAGTTCAAGCTGGGCAAGACCAACCCGCAGTTCTCCACCTCGGGCCTCAACGCCACGATCGGGGCCTACTTCGCCGCCACCGGCCGCTCCAGCGACCTGTCGGCCCGGGACGTCGCCGACCCCAAGGTCCTCGCGTACGTCAGGGCGATCGAGGGCTCGGTCGTGCACTACGGCGACACCACGCTGACCTTCCTGGAAAACCTGTACCAGGCGGCCGCGGCCGGCCGCGGGCTGACGTACATCAGCGCGGTGACGGTCGAGGAGAAGTCGGTCTGGGACTACAACCAGGGCAACCCCTCGGGTGACCCGGCCACGCTGGGGCAGCGCGGCAAGCCCCGGGTGCCGCTGGTCGCGGTCTACCCGAAGGAGGGCACGCTG
>DATDKW010000460.1:0-7912 GCA_036519715.1 Mycobacteriales bacterium | reverse complement strand
CGGGGGGGGCGGACGGCGGGCCGGCGGCTCAGCTCACCGAGGCGGCGGCCTTCGTGGCGTAGTAGGCGATGCGGACCGGGCTGGTGACCGGCCGGCCGGACTGGTCCAGGACCCGGATCGCGACGCCGTCGGACCGGGCCGTGACCGCGAGCAGGTTCACCGGCATCGACGGCCCGGTCAGCGGCGAAGTCCCGGTCAGCACGACCGACACCGCCGGCAGTCCCTTGGCGAAGATCGTCCAGGGAATGGTGGCCCGGCCGTTCGCGTCGGGCGTGAGTGTGGCCTGACCGGCCCGGGTGCTCGGGGTCGCGCCCTGGTTGGTGGCCCAGTAGTGGATCCGGATGCCGCGGCTGACGATCGGGTGGCCGGCCTGGTCCAGGGCCCGCACGGTGAAGCCGGTCCGGCTGTAGCCGCTGGTCACGAGGTTCACCGGCAGGCCCGGCCCGGTGTACGGCGAGCGGCCGGTGGCGATCACCGCGACCGGCGTGGCGGCCAGCGTGCCGTTGAAGGTGACCCGGGCGTTGCCGCCGGCGTCGGTGAACACGATCGCCTCCCGGGCCGTCCGGCCGGCGTCGGTGAAGGGCGCCGAGGCGTGGAAGAACACCCGGGTGTCGGCCGTCAGCACCTGGCCGTTCTGGTCGAGCACCCGCCAGTGGTAGCCCTGCTGCCCGCCGGTGCCGGCGATGTCGCCGCCGCTGCCGGTGAGCAGTGACACGGGCAGTCCGGGACCGACGCTCGGGAACTGGCCGGTCTGCACGATGACGGGGCTGGACGCGCTGACCCGGGCCGGCACGGAGTTCGCGTCCACGAGACTGGTGAAGCAGTCGGCGCCGCCCGGCGGGCAGAGCGCGGTGCCGCTCACCGTCCGGTACGTGGCGACGGCGGCGGCCGCGGGCGCCGGGCCGGCTGCGGGCGCCGGGGTGGCGGCGGCCGGGGTCCCGGACGCGAGCGCGGCCAGCAGTAATGCCGCCGCGGTCGATGCCGCGAGTCCGGTTGCGCGTGTCGTGCGGGGTCATGGTGTTCCCCCCGGTCGGTGCCGCCGGCGGCGGCGTGGGCTGTCGACCGGTTGACGCGGCGCTGAGGCTGTTAGTTGTAGCGGACACCGGGCACCGGGAGGAACGGTCCGATCGGGCAGCCCGGCTCGGCCCTACGGGCGCACGCCCCAGCCGCCGTCGGAGTCGATGGTCTGGCCGGTGACCCAGCCGGCCGCGTCCGAGACCAGCCAGGCGACCAGCTCGGTGACGTCCTCGGGCCGTCCCCACCGGCCCATCGGCATCCGCGCCGCCACCGCGGCCTCGGTGTCCGGGTCGGCCCAGCCGGTGTCGTTCGGTCCCGGGTTGACGCAGTTCACGGTGGTCCCGGCCGGGGCCAGGGCCGCGGCCAGGGACGCGGTGATGCCCTGCAGCGCCGCCTTGGACAGCGCGTACGGGATCTCGGTGGGCATGGTGCCGCGGTGGACGCCGGTGGTGAACAGGACCACCCGCCGGACGCCGGCCCGCGCCGCCGCCTGCACCAGCAGCACCGTGGCCCGGGTGTTCACCGCGAACGACAGGTCCAGCTCCGCCGCCGTGACCGTCTCCAGGGACTGGTCGCTGGACCGGGCGTGCACGGCGACCAGCGCGTCCAGTCCGCCGTGGGCGGCGACGTGGTCGGCCACCAGCCGGGCCGGCACCTCCGGGTCGGCCAGGTCGGCCGCCGTCCAGGTGAAGTCCGGGTCCAGCGGCTCGCCCCGGCCCCACGGCTGCTCGTCGTCGTGGGCCGGCCAGCCGGTGCCGGTCACCGTCCACCCGTCCGCGGCCAGCCGCCGGGCCACCGTCCACCCGATCCCGGCCCGCCGGCTGATCCCGGTCACCAGCGCGCTGTAGGTCATGGCAGCAACACCCCCGGGTTGAGGATGCCGGTCGGGTCCAGCGTTTTCTTGATCGCCCGCATGACGGCCAGCTCGGCCGGCGAGCGGGTCAGGTGCAGCCACGGCGTCTTGGCCCGGCCGATCCCGTGCTCGGCGCTGATCGAGCCGCCGGCCGACGCGACCAGCCGCAGCACCCGGTCGGCCACCGCCTCCTCCTCCGCGTCCGGCACGTCCAGCAGATTGACGTGCAGGTTGGCCTCGGCCAGGTGTCCGTACAGGACGGTCCGGCCGGTCCCGACCAGCGCCGGCAGCGCGTCCCAGACCTCGGCCAGGCGGGCGGCCGGCAGCGACACGTCCAGCTTGATCGGCACGCCGGCCGCGGTCACCGCCGGCGAGACCTCCTCGCGGTAGCGCCACAGCCGGGCCCGGTCGGCCGGGTCCGCGGCCAGCACAGCGTCGCCGACCCCGTCCGCCCCGGCCAGCGCCTCGGCCAGCTCGTCCGCCGTCCCCACCACCTCCACCAGCAGGTACGCCGCGTGCCGGGTGGGCAGCGGCGCGGGCAGGTCGAGCAGCGCCATCCCGCTGTCGCCCACGATCTCGGCCGCGGCCAGGTCGGGTACGGCCCGCCGGACCGCGGCCAGCACGCCGAGCGCGGCGGCGATGCCCGGCACGCCGACCAGCGCCACGACGCGGCCGGGCGGCAGCGGCGGCACCAGCCGCAGTCGCAGCCGGGTCAGCACCCCGAGCGTGCCCTCGCTGCCGCACAGCAGCCCGGACAGGTCGTAGCCGGTGGAGTCCTTGACCGGGCCGTCGACCCGGGACAGCAGCGCGCCCGAGGCCAGCGCGACCTCGGCCCCGACCAGCTGGGCCCGGGCCGGCCCCCAGCGCAGCACCCGCAGGCCGCCGGCGTTGGTCGCGATGGCGCCGCCGACGGTGGCCGAGTCCCGCGCGGCCCAGTCCATCCCCAGCTGCCAGCCCGCCGCCCCGGCGTGGGCCTGCACCGCGGCCAGCGTCGCGCCGGCCCCGGCGACCACGGTGCCGTCCGCCAGCACCGGCTCCAGGCCGGTCAGCCGCCGGGTGGAGAGCACCACCGCGCCGGCCACGCCGGCCGGCACGCCGCCGCCGACCAGCCCGGTGTTCCCGCCCTGCGGCACCACCGGCACGCCCGCGTCGGCGCAGGCCCGCAGGACGGCGGCGACCTCGGCCGGCGTGCCGGGCCGGACCACCGCCCGGGCCGTCCCGCGCCAGCGCCCGGTCCAGTCGGTCTCGGCCCCGGCCCGCAGGTCCGGGTCGGTCACCACCTGCGCGGCCCCGACCAGCTCCGCCAGCCTCGCCTCCAGCACCCGCCGATCCTCCCGCACCCGACGAGCAGGGCCGGGCGCGGCGGTGTCCGGACGGAGCGCCCGCCGGCCCCGCGAGCGCGTTCACGGTGAGGGCGTGGAGGACGACACCGCCGGCAGCGCCCGGCCGGGAGCGAGCAGGCAGCACAGTACGATGGCCGCCGTGACAGCCAAGGTCGGCGTGGTGACCTTCCCGGGCAGCCTCGACGACCGCGACGCGGCGCGGGCGGTGGCGAGGGCGGGGGCCGAGCCGGTCGCGCTCTGGCACGCCGACCCCGACCTGCACGGTGCGGACGCGGTCGTGCTGCCCGGCGGCTTCTCGTACGGGGACTACCTGCGCTGCGGCGCCATCGCCCGGTTCGCCCCGGTGATGGACACGATCGCGCGGGAGGCCCGGGGCGGGCTGCCGGTGCTCGGCATCTGCAACGGCTTCCAGGTGCTGTGCGAGTCGCACCTGCTGCCGGGCGCGCTGATCCGCAACGATGTGCGCCGGTTCGTCTGCCGGGACCAGCGGCTGCGGATCGAGTCCACCGCCACCGCCTGGACCGCCGCGTACGGCCACGGCGACGAGATCGTCGTCCCGATCAAGAACGGCGAGGGCGGGTTCGTCGCCGACCGGCGCACGCTCGACGAGCTGGAGGCCGAGGGCCGGGTCGTGGCCCGCTACCTCGGCCCCAACCCCAACGGCTCGGCCCGCGCCATCGCCGGCATCGCCAACGCGGCCGGCAACGTCGTCGGCCTCATGCCCCACCCGGAGCACGCGGTCGACCCGCTCACCGGGCCGGGCGCCGACGGGCTGGGCTTCTTCGCCTCGGTCCTCACCACCCTGGTCACGGCGTGATCGACACGGTGGGGCGGGCCGGGCACACCCCGGCCGAGCCTCAGCCGTACGCGGACCTCGGCCTGGCCCCGGACGAGTACGCGCGGATCCGGGAGCTCCTGGGCCGCCGCCCCACCACCTCCGAGCTGGCCGTCTACTCGGTCATGTGGAGCGAGCACTGCTCGTACAAGTCGAGCAAGGTCCACTTGCGACAGTTCGGGGAGAAGACCCCCGCGCACAGCCGGATGCTGGCCGGCATCGGCGAGAACGCCGGCGTGGTCGACGCCGGCGACGGCTGGGCCGTCACGTTCAAGGTCGAGTCGCACAACCATCCGTCCTATGTGGAGCCCCACCAGGGCGCGGCCACCGGCGTCGGCGGCATCGTCCGCGACATCCTGGCCATGGGGGCCCGGCCGATCGCGGTGATGGACCCGCTGCGGTTCGGGCCCGCCGACGCCCCCGACACCGCCCGGGTGCTGCCGGGGGTGGTCGCCGGGGTCGGCGGCTACGGCAACTGCCTGGGCCTGCCCAACATCGGCGGCGAGGTCGTCTTCGACGCCGGCTACCTCGGCAACCCGCTGGTCAACGTCCTCTGCGTCGGCCTGCTGCGCCCGGGCGACATCCAGCGCGCGGCCGCGACCGGAGCCGGCAACAAGATCGTCCTGTTCGGCGCGAAGACCGGGCGGGACGGCATCGGCGGGGCGTCCGTGCTGGCCTCGGCCTCGTTCGAGGAGGGCCGGGAGGCCAAGCGGCCCAACGTGCAGGTCGGCGATCCGTTCGCGGAGAAGGTGCTGATCGAGTGCTGCCTGGAGATCTACCGGGCCGGCCTGGTGGTGGGCATCTCCGACCTCGGCGCGGCCGGGATCGCCTGCGCGCTGACCGAGCTGGCCAGCTCCGGCGACGGTGGCATGCACGTCGACCTGGACCGGGTGCCGCTGCGGGAGGCCTCGATGGGCCCGGAGGAGGTGCTGGCCAGCGAGTCCCAGGAGCGGATGTGCGCGGTCGTCGCCCCGGACAAGGTCGAGGAGTTCCTGGCCGTCTGCGCCCGCTGGGAGGTGCTGGCCACCGTCCTGGGCCAGGTCACCGCGACCGGCCGGCTCCAGGTCGACTGGCACGGCGAGCGGATCGTCGAGCTGGACCCGCGCACCGTGGCGCACGAGGGCCCGGTCTACACCCGGCCGATCGCGCGACCGTCCGATCAGGACGGTCTCAACGCCGACGGTCCGGAGCGGCTGCCGCGGCCGAACGACCTGCGGGCGCTGCTGCTGCGGATGGTCGCCTCCCCCGGCCTGTGCAGCCGGGCCTGGATCACCGACCAGTACGACCGGTACGTGCAGGGCAACACCGTGCTGGCCCAGCCCGAGGACGCCGGCGTGGTCCGCATCGACGAGACCACCCAGCGCGGCGTGGCCGTGGCCACCGACGGCAACGGCCGCTACACCCGCCTCGACCCGTACGCGGGGGCGCAGCTGGCCCTGGCCGAGGCGTACCGGAACGTGGCCGTGACCGGGGCCGAGCCGATCGCGGTCACCGACTGCCTCAACTTCGGCAGCCCCGAGGACCCGGGCGTGATGTGGCAGTTCAGCGAGGCCGTGCGCGGCCTGGCCGACGGCTGCCTGCAGCTCGGCACCCCGGTGACCGGGGGCAACGTGAGCTTCTACAACCAGACCGGGTCGACGCCGATCCTGCCCACCCCGGTGGTCGGGGTGCTGGGCCTGCTGGACGACGTGACCAGGCGGACCCCGATGGGCTTCGCCGCCCCCGGTGACGTGGTCGTCCTGCTCGGCGCCACCGGCGAGCACTTCGGCGGCTCCGAGTGGGCGTACGCGGAGCACGGCCATCTCGGCGGCACCCCGCCGCCGGTCGACCTGGCCGCGGAGCAGGCGCTGGCCCAGGTGCTGCGGTGCGGCCTGCTGCGCAGCGCCCACGACCTGTCCGACGGCGGCCTGGCCCAGGCCCTGGTCGAGTCCTGCCTGCGCCGCGGGCTGGGCGCGACCGTCGCCGTCGACGGCGACCCGTTCGTGGCCCTGTTCAGCGAGTCGACCGCCCGGGCCCTGGTCACCGTGGGCGAGGACGACCTGGACCGGCTGACCGCGCTGGCCGAGGACAGCGGTGTGCCCTGCGTGACGCTGGGCGAGGTGACCGGCGACCCGGACCTGACCGTGCTCGACGTTCTGACGGTGCCGCTCGAGGAGCTGCGCCGGGCGTCCGAGGCCACGCTCCCGGCCCTCTTCGACTGAGATGGCCCGCCGCAACGATCCGGCCCGGGCCGGCGCGGCCGTGCTGGCCCAGGCCGACCTGATCCTGGAGTGGCTCGGCACCCAGCCGCCGTCGGCCTGGCGGAGGCCCTCCGCCCTGCCCGGCTGGACCGTGGCCGAGCTGGCCACCCACCTGACCATGGCGCTGGGCGTCATCCCGGGCGTCCTGGCCGACCCCACCCCGGACAAGCCGATCACCGTCGACCGGTACGTCTCCGGCTACGCCGGCGCCGCCGCCCAGATCCTGGAACGGGACGTCCAGGGCGCGGCCGGGCGCGACCCGGCCGAAATCCTGGCCGACCTCTACGACCGCCGCGCCGCCGCTGCGGCCGCGATCGCCGACCCGGCCCCGGCCCGGGCCGTCCGGGCCCCGCGCGGGCCGCTCGCCCCGGCCGACTTCCTGGTCACCCGGATCGTCGAGATGGTCGTGCACGCCGACGACCTGTCCCGGTCGCTGCCGGACCGGGAGCCGGTGGAGCTGGACCGGACCGCGCTCCGGCTGGTCACCCAGGCCTGCGCCGACATCCTCGCCACCCGGGCGCCGGGCAGGTCGCTGGAGCTGCGCATCCCGCCGTACGCGGCCGTGCAGTGCGTGCAGGGCCCGCGACACACCCGGGGCACGCCACCGAACGTGGTCGAGACCGACCCGCTGACCTGGGTCCGGCTGGCCGCCGGCCGGCAGTCCTGGGCCGACGCCGTGACCAGCGGGACCGTCCGGGCCAGCGGCGAACGGGCCGACTTGGCCGGATGGCTGCCGCTGTTCTGACCGACGTCCGGTTGGTCCCGGAGAGTGTGCGACACACCCTACTCGGAGGTACCGTGGAGAACCCGCGGCCGGCCGCATCCCCCCAAGCGGCCGGTCGCGGCCTCTCTGCTGCGCCGGCAGCCCGCTGCGCGGGAAGCCCGGGTCCACCGCCGCTCGGCCGGTAGAGTGACCCCCGTGCCGGATACCGACCTGTCGGTGGAAGCGTCACCCCGGGAGGAGTGCGGCGTCTTCGGCGTCTGGGCTCCCGGCGAGGACGTGGCCAAGCTCACCTACTACGGCCTCTACGCCCTGCAGCACCGCGGGCAGGAGGCGGCCGGGATCGCGGTCAGCGACGGCGCCGCCCTGGTCGTCTACAAGGACCTCGGGCTGGTCGCCCAGGTCTTCGACGAGCCGACCCTCGACAGCCTGCGCGGCCACATCGCCATCGGGCACTGCCGCTACTCGACCACCGGCTCCGGGACCTGGGAGAACGCGCAGCCCACGTTCCGGACCACGTCGACCGGCACCGGCATCGCGCTGGGCCACAACGGCAACCTGGTCAACACCGCCGACCTGTCCCGGCAGGCCGCCGAGCTCGGGGTGTCCGACGTACGCGGCGCGACCACCGACTCGGACCTGATCACCGGGCTGCTCGCGGCGTACCCGGACCTGTCGGTGGAGGCCGCGGCGCGCAAGGTGCTGCCGACCCTGTCCGGCGCGTTCTCCCTGGTGTTCATGGACGAGCACACGCTGTACGCCGCCCGCGACGGCTACGGCGTCCGGCCGCTGGTGCTGGGCCGGCTCGATCGCGGCTGGGTCGTGGCCAGCGAGACCGCCGCCCTGGACATCGTCGGCGCCTCGTTCGTGCGCGAGGTCGAGCCGGGCGAACTGATCACCATC
>DATDKW010000459.1:0-2956 GCA_036519715.1 Mycobacteriales bacterium | reverse complement strand
CGCGGCGGCCGGGCCGACGGCGTCGTCTTCCACTCCGACCGGGGCGTGCAGTACACCAGCACCGAGTTCGTCGACGCCTGCGCCGAGCATCGTGTACACCGCTCGATGGGCCGGGTCGGCTCGTCGTACGACAACGCCCTCGCGGAGGCGTTCTTCGCCACCCTCAAACGCGAACTCGCCGTCGACCATCGACGCTGGAACAGCGAGGCCGACGCCCGACGCGACATCTTCCGCTGGATCGCCTTCTACAACCACCGCCGTCGCCACTCCGCCCTCGGCTACCGCAGCCCCGCCGAGTACGAACGAACCCTCGAACCCACTACGCCGCTACCGATCGCGGCATAACCCGGTGTCCACACCCCAAGGGAAGCCCAGCTCTGCCATCCACACAGCGTGAACGTCGACACGCCGCCCGGCCGACAAGCCGAACAGCGTGTCAACCAACACCGTGAATGTTTGTGGTCAGGGCACTAGATCATACGGCGCCGTACCCGCCACACCACCACACCGATCAGGACCGCCGCGACGGCGACGAACAGGGCCGCCTCGATGAGCTGGAACGTCCAGAACCGGTCGGCCGGGTGGTAGACCTTGAACTGCTGGATGCCCCGCGCGTGCAGGAACTGGTTGAGGTTGGTGCCGGCCCGGTTGGCGGCGTCCTCCAGCTCGTAGTACTCGGTCCAGCTCAGCCTGCGCCCGGTGGCGTCTGCGTAGCCGTGTTCGATCATCCAGTCAGCGAAGCTGGGCACGGGCCGGTGCCCCGCCTGGTCCTTCGAGCCGCCGACGGGGACCGGCTCCATGGTGGTGAGCGGCGTGGCGTACGCGGGACGGGCCAACAGCGCCACCGACATCCGGGCGGCGAGGAACGCCCCGAACGCGACGCCGAACGCGGGCAGGCTGCGCCGCAGGATCGCCCCGGCGGCGGTGGCGACGCCGAACGCGAACAGCGCGTACGCCGCCGGAACAAGTCCCTCCAGGTCGAAGGCGTCGTACTGGAACCGCCCCTCCCACGCGTCGAATGGCTGACGGAACCAGGTGAGCACCGCGGTGAACATCCCGGTGAGCGTGACGGTGACGCCGGCCAGTGCCGCGAGCTTGGCCGCCAGCCAGCGCATCCGCGGCACGGCCTGCGTCCAGGCGAGCTGCCAGGTGCCGTCCTCCAGTTCGCGCGCGAGCAGCGGCGCACCGAGGAACGCACCGATGACGACGGGGACCAGATAGAAGCCCGCCAGGAGGTTCTCGACGTACCCGTACTCCTCGTCGAGCCGGCGGAAGGAGGCCGCGCAGGCCTCGTTGATACCGGCCTCTCCCGCACACCGGGCGGGACCGCCGGGGAACAGGTCGTGGGCCTGCGTCCCGAGCACGAGCAGGGCAATGCCGAACATGCCGACAAGCAGACCCAGGACGCAGACCTCGGTCCGGTGCTGGCGCCAGATCAACCACGTCATGCCGCCACCCCCGACGTGACCGCGGCGCTCGGCTCGGACGGCCGGCGCAGGTACGCCAGCACCAGGTCCTCCAGCGCGACCGGCTGGGCCTGCCACCCAGGCGCGGCCGGGATCGCGCCGTCGCGTACCAGCAGGGTCGTGTGCCGGTCGCTGTGGACGGCCTCCACGACGGCGCCGGCCCGGTCGAGGTCGGTGGCCGTGCGCGGGCCGACGAGCAGCCGATGCTCGGCGAGGAGGGTGTCGATGTCGCCGGTGAGCGTGACCCGGCCGTGGTTAAGCACGACCAGGTGGTCGCAGACGCGCTCCAGCTCGTGCACGACGTGGGAGGAGAACAGGACGGTCACCCCGCCTTCGGCCACCGCGCCCATGAGGACCTGCAGGAACTCGTGCCGGGCCAGCGGGTCGAGGCTGGCCACCGGCTCGTCGAGGACAAGCAGGTCCGGCCGCTTCGCCAGGGCCAGAGCCAACGCGACCTGGGCCTGCTGCCCGCCGGAGAGCGTACCGGCCCTGCGGTCGAGCGGGATGCCCAGCTTCGCCAGCCGGCGCTCGGCCAGCCCCTGGTCGAACCGCAGGTTGCAGGCCCGGCCGAAGCGGAGCATCTCGGCGACGGTGAAGCGCTTGTACAGCGGGTGGTCCTGGGCCAGGAACCCGACCCGGGACAGAGTTTGCGGGGTGCTGGCGGTGACGTCGTGGCCGAGGACCTCCACCGTGCCGGTGCTCGGTGCCAGCAACCCGACGACCAGGCGCAGCAGCGTGGTCTTGCCCGCGCCGTTCGGCCCGACCAGGGCGATCACGCCGCCCGCCGGCAGGGCCAGGGTGCAGTCGCGCAGCGCCCAGCCCCTCCGGTACCGCTTGCCCACACCGTCGGTGCGCAGCGCGAACTCGGTCGCTGTCACGCCACGTCCTCATTCCTCGTCTGCTGGTGGACGGAAGTAAAAAGCGCGTTGACCGCCTGCTCGTCGAGGCCGGCCGCGTAGGCGCGGCGCAGCCAGGTCGCCAGGCCGCGGCGCAGCGACGTGTACGTCGATGCCGACATCGCGGCCGACTGCTGTTCATTGACGAACGTGCCCTGGCCGGGCCGGCCGGTGACCAGGTTCTCCTGCTCCATCTGCCGGTACGCCTTGGCGACGGTGTTCGGATTGATCGCCAGGTCCTCGACCACCTCGCGGATGAGCGGGAGGCGGTCACCGGGTTGGAGAAAGCCCAGCAGCACCGCCTGGCGGACCTGCTGGACGAGTTGCAGGTACGGCGGCACGCCGGAGTGGGTGTCGAGCCGGAAGACGAACACGGTAGCCCCTTGCTGCTTTACTAGTACCATAGTAAAGCAGCACGTTGGCGGTCAAGAGAGCCGACGCGCCCGCACGACCGCGGCGCCGGATCGGGGCGCACGCCTGCCCCGACCGCCGGCGGGTACCCGCGCGGTCGGGGCGCGGCGTCAGGCACTTGCCCATGCTGATGTCATCGACGTACGCGCCGTCGATCAGAAACTCGTCGACGTATCGACCTTC
>DATDKW010000458.1:0-12303 GCA_036519715.1 Mycobacteriales bacterium | reverse complement strand
CCGCGTCGAAGCCGGCCAGCCGGTCCGGTACGGCGTCCCGGGCGGTGACGAACACGACCGCGGCCTGGCCCAGCTCGCGCAGCCGCCGGGCCAGCGCCAGCCCGTCCGGGCCGGGCAGCGAGATGTCCAGGACGGCGGCGTCCGGGCGGAACCGGGCCACCGCGGCGTCCAGGTCGCGGCCGTCGGGGGCGGCGAGCACGACGAAGCCGGCCGCCTCCAGCCCGGTGGCCAGGCTCTCCCGGAGCACCGGCTCGTCCTCCACGACCAGGACGCGGGCGGAGGTCATGGGCCGCAGTCTCGGTCCCGTACCTGTGCAGTTGCTGAAGTTCAGCCCGTCTTCAGGTATGAGGTGCAGCGTGGCTCCCGTGAACCCAGAACCTGAGTGGATCTCCGGCGGGCCGCCGGCGCCCCCCGCGTCCCGTACCGGCCGGCGCCTGGCGGTGGCCGGCATCGCCGCCGCCGCCCTCGCCGTCGGCGGGGTCGCGGTGGCCCAGGCGGCCACGTCCAATACGCCGACCCCGTCCGCGTCGCCCTCGTCGGGCGCCCCGGGCACGACGGACCGCGGGCCGCGCGTGCACAGCCCGCACCTGGCCGGCACCGTCGTGTCGGCGTCGGACGGCACCATCACGATCACCGACTTCGAGGGCTTCCAGCGGACCATCCACACCTCGTCCGCCACGACGTACTCGGACGGGCTGACCGCGACCCCGGCCGCCGGGACCAGGATCGTGGCCGAGGGCACGGTGGACTCGGACAAGACGTCGCTCAAGGCGACGAAGATCGCCAAGATGCCGGACCGGCCCGGACCGGGCCGCGGCTTCCCCGGTGGTCCCGGCGGGTGGCCCGGCCGGCACCACGACCGCGACGGCACCCCGCCGTCCGGCGCGCCCACCCCGCCGTCCGGCGTCCCCACGCCGCCGTCCGGGTCGGCCACCCCGCCCGCGCCGCCGACCCCGAGCGCGAGCCCGACCAGCTGACGCTCCACCCGGCCGCGGCGTCCCACCTCCGGGTGGCGGCGCCGCGGCCGCTCGTTCCCCCTCGGACCCCGGCCGTGCGCGAGGATGACGGCCTGTTCCCGCGACGAGGGAGGAACCGTGCAGGTCCAGGTCCGGCATCAGCCGTCGTTCGCCGTCGCCCGCTGCCTGCTCGCGCCGGGCGAGCCGCTGCGGGTCGAGTCCGGCGCCATGCTCGCCACCTCGTGGGGCGTCCAGCTGGAGGCGTCCATGCAGGGCGGCCTGTTCCAGGGGCTGAAGCGGGCCGCGCTCGGGGGTGAGTCGCTGTTCGTCACCACGTACACGGCTCCGCAGGGCGGCGGCTGGGTCGACGTCGCGGCCAACCTGCCCGGCGACATCGTGGTGGTGACGGTGACGCCGGACCGGCCGTTCTTCCTCACCCGCGGCAGCTGGATCGCCAACGCGCACGGGGTCGAGATCCAGACCCGCTGGGGCGGGTCGCAGAACCTGTTCGGCGGCGAGGGCGGCTTCGTCATCCAGGCCACCGGCGCCGGCGAGGTCGTGCTGGGCGCGTACGGCGCGGTCGACACGCTGGAGCTCGCCCCCGGCGAGGCGATCACGGTCGACTCCGGGCACGTCGTGGCGTACGACGCGGGCGTGCAGTCCCGGCTGCGCCGGGCCGTGGAGGGCCGCTCCGTCCAGTCGCTGAAGTCCGGCGAGGGCTTCGTCTTCGACTTCGCCGGGCCCGGCCGGGTCATGATCCAGGCCCGCAACCCCCGGGCCCTGGTCGAGTGGCTCACCCGCGAGCTGCCGTTCTCCCGGGAGTAGGACCGGGCCGACCTGGGTTGCCCGGGCATGGACATCGGGATCGGACTGCCCACGACGCTGCCGGTCGACGGACCGGCGGTGGTCGACTGGGCCCGCCGGGCCGAGGACCGTGGCTTCTCGGCCCTCGCCACCATCGACCGCCTCGTCTACCCGAACTACGACTCGCTGGTCGCGCTGGCCGCCGCGGCCGGCGCGACCAGCCGGATCGCGCTCTTCCCCGACATCCTGCTGGCCCCGGCGTACCCGCCGGTGTGGCTGGCCAAGGCCACCGGCAGCCTGCAGGCGCTGTCCGGCGGCCGGCTCACCCTCGGCCTCGGGGTCGGCGGCCGTCCGGACGACTTCGCCGCTGTCGACCGCCCGTTCGAGCAGCGCGGCCGGCTGATGGACGAGACGCTGGAGCTGCTGCACCAGGCCTGGGCCGGGGAGCCGGTCGCGGGCGGCGAGTTCGCGGTGACCCCGGCCGTGCCCGGCGGCAAGGTGCCGATCCTGGTCGGCGGCAACGGCCCGGCCGCGGTCCGGCGCACGGTGACCTGGGGCGACGGCTGGACCATCGGCGGGGCCCCGCCGCAGCTGGCGGCGGAGGCGGCCGAGAAGGTCCGGGCGGCCTGGCGGGATGCCGGCCGCGTGGGCGAGCCCCGGCTGGCCGCGCTGACCTACTTCGGCTTCGGCGACGACGCCACCCTGGGCGAGTCGCTGCGCGGCTACTACGGCTTTCTGGGCGACCGGGCCGAGTTCGTCGTCGCCGGCGCGGTGACGACGCCGGCCGAGGCCAAGCAGCGTGCGGACGACTTCGCCGCCGCCGGGTTCACCGACCTCATGTTCGACCCGGCCGTACCGGGCCTGGACCAGATCGACCGGCTGGCGGACGCGGTGCTCTGAGTGTGACGGGCCGTACGCCGGCGACCGTTGCGGCGTGGGAGGCTCCGAACCGAGGTCCGACGCGCGGCCGAAGTTACTCGCCGGTAAAGTTGGACCCCTGGTTCGGAGGAGGGTCCCGTGGTCGTTCGCCTGGTGATCGGGCTGCTGCTGACGGTGGCCGCGTTCGCGGTGGCCGGTCGGCGGGTGTGGTGGTTGTCCCGGCTGATCCGGGTCGGTCAGCCCGCGCCGGGCCGGCTGGACCGTGCGCCGGCCCGGCTGCGGGCCGAGGTGGCCGAGGTCTTCGGGCAGCGCAAGCTGCTGAAGTGGTCGGTGCCGGGCGTGGCGCACTTTCTGACCTTCTGGGGCTTCATCGTCCTGGGCCTGACGATTCTCGAGGCCTGGGGCGGGCTGTTCGACCGGGACTTCCACATCCCGCTGATCGGGCGGTGGCGGCTGGTCGGCTTCCTGGAGGACTTCTTTGCGGTCGCGGTGCTGGCCGGGATCGTCACGTTCGCGATCCTGCGGGTGCGCAACGCGCCGGCCCGCAAGGAGAGGGCGTCCCGGTTCTACGGCTCCCACACCCGGGCCGCGTGGGTGATCCTCGGGATGATCAGCCTGGTCATCATCACGCTCCTGCTCTACCGCGGGGCGCAGGTCAACACCGGCGTCTTCCCGTTCGGGCAGTCGAAGTGGGCGTTCGCGTCCTGGGCCGTGGCCAAGGCGCTGCACCCGCTGGGCGAGGGCGCCAACGAGGTCATCGAGACGGTGTTCCTGCTCGGCAACGTCGCGGTGATCCTGGGGTTCCTGGTCATCGTCGTCTACTCCAAGCACCTGCACATCGCGCTGGCGCCGATCAACGTCGGGGCCAAGCGGGTGCCGGACGGGCTGGGCCCCCTGCTGCCGGTCACCGACGCGGCCGGCAAGCCGGTCGACTTCGAAGACGCCGAGAACCTGGACGAGGACCAGGCGTTCGGCCGGGGGAAGATCGAGGACTTCACCTGGAAGGGCATGCTCGACTTCGCGACCTGCACCGAGTGCGGCCGCTGCCAGTCGCAGTGCCCGGCCTGGAACACCGGCAAGCCGCTGTCGCCCAAGCTCGTGATCATGGACCTGCGCGACCACCTGTTCGCCAAGGCGCCGTACCTGCTGGCCCAGGGTGGCGACGGCGCGACCGCCGGCGCGACCGCGGCCGGCGCCCCGGACGGCGGCGGCGGCGGCGGCAAGGCCGTGACCGGCATCGAGGAAGGCGGCCCGGAGAGCGGCGACCGGGCCGGGAAGGACTACGCCCACGGGCATGTCCCCGAGTCCGGGTTCGGCCGGCTGCCCACTCCGGGTGCACCGCAGGCTGAGCGGCCCTTGGTCGGCACGGCCGAGGAGCTCGGTGTCATCGACCCGGACGTGCTGTGGTCCTGCACCACCTGCGGCGCCTGCGTCGAGCAGTGCCCGGTCGACATCGAGCACGTCGACCACATCGTGGACATGCGCCGCTACCAGGTCCTGGTCGAGTCCTCGTTCCCGTCCGAGGCCGGCGTGATGCTGCGCAACATCGAGAACAAGGGCAACCCGTGGGGCCTGAGCGACCGCGCCCGCGAGGAGTGGACCGACGGCCTGGACTTCGAGGTACGCCGGGTCGAGGCCGGCGAGCCGATCCCGGACGAGGTCGAATACCTGTTCTGGGTCGGCTGCGCCGGCGCCCTGGAGGACCGGTCCAAGAAGGTCACCCGCGCCTTCGCCGAGCTGCTCAACGTGGCCGGGGTGGAGTTCGCCATCCTCGGCGCCGGCGAGACCTGCACCGGCGACCCGGCCCGCCGGCTCGGCAACGAGTTCCTGTTCCAGATGCAGGCCATGCAGAACGTGGAGACGCTCAACTCCATCGGCGCCAAGAAGATCGTCGCCACCTGCCCGCACTGCTTCAACACGCTGGCCAACGAGTATCCGCAGAACGGCGGCAACTACGAGGTCGTCCACCACACCCAGCTGCTGGGCCGGCTGGTCGAGGAGGGCCGGCTCACCCCGGTCAAGCCGCTGGACCAGCTCGTGACCTACCACGACCCCTGCTACCTGGGCCGGCACAACAAGGTCTACACGCCGCCACGCGAGGTCCTGTCCTCCGTCCCCGGCCTGCGCCAGCAGGAGATGCACCGCTGCAAGGAACGCGGCTTCTGCTGCGGCGCCGGCGGGGCCCGGATGTGGATGGAGGAGAAGATCGGCAAGCGGATCAACGTCGAGCGCATCGACGAGGCCCTGTCCCTGGACCCCGACGTCGTCTCCACCGCCTGCCCGTACTGCATGGTCATGCTGTCCGACGCCGTCACGGCCAAGAAGCAGGAGGGCACGGCCCGGGAGGACGTCGAGGTCCTCGACGTGGCCCAGATCCTGCGCCGGTCCCTGGCCACGCCGGCCAAGGAGACAGTGGCAGACTGACGACATGGCCCTGCTGCCCCCGGACAGCACCGGGCGTCACGATCCCGGCAAGGACGCGGCCGCCCGCCGGCAGCGGGCGCGGTTCGCCCGCGACGTCGGCGACGAGCAGGGCCAGGCCTGGGCGCACGAGCCGCGGCGCCGGCGCAGCAAGCTGACCATCGGCACGGCCGCGGTGTTCATCGCCTTCGTGGTGCTCGGTGCGCTGCCGATGCTGCTGCGCGACGGCGGCACCGGCCTGGTCAAGGTCAACTGCGACGTCCCCGCGCTGGAGGCCGGCCCGTCCCGGATCAAGGTCGGCACCGACTTCGCCTGGCAGGCCGCCGGCCCGGTCATCGGCCCGTACGTGGTGACGCTGGACGCGGGCACCGTGACCGGCCCGCCGACCGGCCCGGTCACCGTGGACTCCGGCCGGGTGCTGTCCGGGCCGACCGGCCTGACCGGCTGCCGCTCGGCCCAGACGGTCACCGACGGCCCGTCCACGAAGGGCAGCCACGAGGTCGCCCTGTTCCGCCGGACCGCGACCGGCTGGGAGCGCGTAGCCGTTGCGTTGCTGGACGTGTCCTAGCAGCTCACGGTCGGGTTGACGGTCTTGCGCCGATGCAAGGCAAATGCGAGGGTGTCGCCCACTCCCATGTCCCCGTCAAGGAGCGTTCATGCCCTCACGCACGAAGAAGGCAAGGCTGCTCGGCCTCGCCTTCGGTGCCGCGGCCCTTCCCGGCCTGGTCCTCGCGACCGCCGGCAGCGCCGCCGCCGCGCCTGGGTCGTCCAGCGGCGCCCAGCCCAAGCCCGTCCCCGCGTCGCTGCAGAAGGTCGACACCGCCGGCGTGCTCGCGCCCGCGCTGAAGAACGCGAAGGGCACCGTCACGGTGTCGGTCGCGCTGTCCCGGAAGCCCGTCGGCGCCACCGTCGCCGAAGGCTCGCTGAAGACCGGCGGCCTGCCCGGCAAGGCCGCGCAGCAGTCGCAGAGCTCGGCCGTGCGGTCGCAGCAGGACCAGGTGATCCGCCAGGCCAAGGGCCTGGGCGCGAAGACGCTCGGCCGGGCCGGCAAGGCCGCCAACGTGGTCGCGATGTCGATCCCGGCCGGCAAGCTGGCCGCCCTGACCAAGATCGCCGGCGTCGTGTCGGTGAAGCCGGTCGCGCGCTACCAGACGCAGGAGGACCCGAGCGACTCCGGGAGCCTCGCCCAGGCCGCGGACTACGTGCAGGCCACGCAGGTCCGGGCGCAGGGCTTCGACGGCACCGGCGTGAAGGTCGGCATTCTCGACTCCGGCATCGACTACACGCACAAGAACCTGGGCGGCCCGGGCACCACGGCCGCGTACGAGACCTGCGAGGCCGGCAACACCGCCGCGCCGACCGGGATCTGCGCCACGCTGTTCGGCCCGAACGCGCCCAAGGTCAAGGGCGGCACCGACTTCGTCGGTGAGAACTGGCCCAACACCGAGCTCGAGCCCGACCCCAACCCGATCGACTTCGAGGGTCACGGCACCCACGTGTCGGACATCCTCGGCGGCCGCAGCGCCGACGGCTCCCACAAGGGCATCGCCCCGGGCGTCGACCTGTACGCGCTGAAGGTCTGCTCCTCGGTCTCGACCGCGTGCTCCGGGGTCGGCATCCTCGAGGCGATCGACTGGGCGATGGACCCCAACGGCGACGGCGACATCTCCGACGCCCTGGACATCATCAACCTGTCGCTGGGCAGCGGCTACGGCCAGGAGCAGGACGACTCCACCGTCGCCGTCGACACCGCGGTCCGGGCCGGCATCGTCGCGGTCGTGGCCGCGGGCAACGACGCCAACCGGCCGTTCATCGTCAGCTCGCCGTCCACGGCCGCCCGGGCCATCAGCGTGGCCCAGACCGCGCTGCCGGACGACCAGCTGCAGACGATCGCCACCGACAAGGGCATCACGGTCCGCAACTCCAAGCTGCAGCCGTGGTCCCCGGCGCCGACCGCGACGATCACCGCCCCGCTGGCGGTGCCGAGCAGCCCGATCGGGTGCGAGCCGACGGACTTCGCCGCCTTCCCGGCCGGCGCGGTCGCGCTGATCGCCCGGGGCACCTGCAACGCGTCGGCGAAGGCGCAGAACGCGCAGGCCGCCGGTGCGGTCGCGGTGATCATCTACAACAACACCCCCGGTGACCCGCCGGACTTCTCGTTCGGCGGCGGCGACCCGGTGACCATCCCGACGTACACGATCTCGCAGGCGAACGGCCGGGCCCTCGCGGCCGCGGTCGCGGCCGGCGCGGTGACGGTCACCATCGACCCGGCCGACACGACGCCGCTGACCAACACCACGGTCGGCACCTCCGCCCGCGGCGTGGCCATCTCGGGTCTGCGGGCCAAGCCGGACATCGGCGCCCCCGGCGCCTGGCTGTCCGCGGAGGTCGGCACCGGCAGCGAGGTGACCAGCTTCGGCGGCACCTCCGGTGCGACCCCGGTCGTCGGCGGCGCCGCGGCGCTGCTGCTGGACAAGTTCCCGCTGACCACCCCGGCGATCGTGAAGTCCCGGCTGCTCAACGGGGCCAGCACGGCCAACCGGACCCCGGACGCGGAGGCCAACCTCTACCCGACGCCGGTCTCCCGGATCGGTGCCGGCGAGGTCCGGATCGCCCCGGCGGCGGCCGCGGCCGGCGTGCTGCTCAACAAGGACGCCGCGGCCGGCAACATCGGCCTCGGCCTGCCCCACCTGACCGAGACCAGGACGTTCACCGCGCCGCTGTCGATCCGCAACACCGGCACGACGGCCAAGCGGTACGACCTCTCGACCACGTTCCGGGACCCGGCCGAGGCCAACGGCCCGGTCACGGCCTCGGTGCCGGCGTCGGTCACGGTGGCGGCCAAGGGCGTCACCGCGTTCTCGGTGACCATCACCATCGACCCGCGGAAGCTGGCGGAGTGGCCGTTCACGCACTCGGCCGGTTTCACCGGTGCCGGCTCCGAGCTCGACGCCCCGGAGTTCGACGGCCTGGTCCAGGCCGTGTCGGGGGCGGAGAAGCTGCACCTGGGCTGGACCGTGCTGCCGGAGCGCTCGGCCGACGTGTCCACCGCGGGCACGGTCAAGGCCGGCGCCAAGGTGACGCTGAAGAACGCCTCCACGGTGCTCGACGGCGCGGCCCAGGTCTACAGCCTGACCGGCACCAGCCCGAAGCTCCCGAAGCCGGCCCCGGGCACCCCGGGCTCGGCCGGCTCCAACGTGGCCGTGATCGACCTGCAGGCGGCCGGGGTCCGGGACGACGTCGCGACCGGGATCATCCAGTTCGCGGTGGCCGGCTGGCAGCGGCAGACCGTCCCGCTCTACCCGGCGGGCTACGAGATCGACATCGACACCAACCGCGACGGCACCGCCGACTTCGCGGTGTTCCAGCAGGAGGCCAACGGGTTCGGGCTCTCCGGCCAGAGCGTGGTGCAGGTGTACAACATCGCCACCAAGGCGACGTCGGCGTTCTTCTTCACCGACGCGAACTACGACTCCTCGACCCAGGTCCTCTCCGTGCCGCTGTCGGCACTGGGCCTGACCCGGGGGTCCACGTTCGACTTCGACGTGCTGGCGGTGGACAACTACTTCTCCGGCCTCCTCACCGACGAGATCGTCGGTCAGACCTGGACCGTCGGTTCGAGGAAGTACTCGCTGCAGGGTGGGGCCAACGCGGTCTCGGTCCCGGCCGGCGGCACGACCAGCCTGACGGTGTCCCGCAACGCCTCGGCGGGCGAGACCACGTCGACCGGTCTGCTGTTCCTGTACGACAACGCCAAGACGCGTGACGCGCAAGCCGTGCGCGTGATCTAGTCGCTCGGCTCTCGGCAGGGGCCCGGTCGCTTCGGCGGCCGGGCCCTTCGCTGTGCGCCTACGTGGGCCAGCGCTGGAAGTTGACCCAGGACCGGGACGGGGTCGGCCCGCGCTGGTTCTGGTAGCGCGAGCCGTACGCGCTGGACCCGTACGGCTGCTCGGCCGGGCTGGACAGCGCGAACAGGCAGAGCTGCCCGATCTTCATCCCCGGGTGCAGGATGATCGGCAGCGTCGCGACGTTGGACAGCTCCAGGGTGATGTGCCCGGAGAAGCCGGGGTCGATGAACCCGGCGGTGGAGTGGGTCAGCAGCCCCAGCCGGCCCAGGCTCGACTTGCCCTCGAGCCGGCCGGCCAGATCGTCCGGCAGCGTGACCACCTCGAGCGTGGACCCGAGCACGAACTCCCCCGGGTGCAGCACGAACGGGTCGCTGCCCTTGGGCTCCATCAGCGTGGTCAGGTCGTCCTGCTGCTGCGCCGGGTCGATGTGGGTGTACTGCTGGTTGTTGAACACCCGGAACCACCGGTCCAGCCGCACGTCGATGCTGGACGGCTGCAACAGGCTCGGCTCGTACGGCTCCAGCCGCAGCCTCCCGGCCTCCACCTGCGCCTTGATGTCCCGGTCGGAGAGCAGCATCCGCGCAGCCTACGACCCGGACTCCCGCACTTCCCCCGCTGTCGCAGGCTGAGCACCTCCCTGCGGGCGAACGCCACCCGCTCGGTCGTGGCTCCCCGGGACTTGCCCAGCTCGTGGGCGAGGTCGAAGGCGGCGTCCAGCACCAGCCGGTTGCGTCGCAGGTGGCCGAGCCCCCGTCCCGTCCTTGCGGGAGCCCGTCGCCGCGACCTCGGCCTCGGTGAGGACGTCGCGGGCGACATCGGGCGCCAGCATGTCGGCCATGAACGAGCCGCCCCTCGCCGGGGCGTCCCCAGCAGACCGCGGCCGGCGCCGCCGGGCCAGAGTTGGAGGTCATGCGTCCGCCCAGGTCACGGCCCTGGCGCCGCGCCGAGGAGGCCGAGGACCCACTCACACCACTGCACGTACGCCCGCTCGTAGCCGATCCCGTTGTGGACGGCGAGCCAGTTGCCGAACTCCGGCTGCCGGGGGTCGGCCGTGCCCCCGCCGTACCGGTCGAGCAGCTCCCGGCGAAACCCCTCGTACCGGTCCAGCTGGGCCCGGTGCCGGGCGGCCTCGGCGCGGAACAGCGCGGCGACCGAGCCCGGCTCGGCGACCCAGGCCGAGTAGGCCCGCAGGACGAACTCGTCCCGGCCCCCGCGCGGGGGCGGTGGGGTCACCGCCCAGGCGGCGAGGGCGACGCGGCCCGGCTCGGTGATCCGGTACGTCTTGCGGGCGCGCGGGCCCGGGCCCGGCGAGGGCTCGTGCTCGACGAGACCCTCGGCCTCGAGCTGGGCCAGCGTGGGATAGAGCTGGCTGTGCGGCGCCGACCAGAAGAAGGAGCCCGGGTCGCGCAGGGCGGCCGCCACCTCGTACCCACTGCGGGGCCGGCGGGCGAGCAGACCCAGGACGGCGTAGGCGACGGTCGGGAGAGCCTTGGCCTCACTATGTCTCTCCATACATAATGCTCCCGTGCCCCGCCGATGGATGCCCCTCGCCGCGCTGCTGCTGGCCGCCTCAGCCTGCACGACCGGAGGTGCCACGCCCAGCTCGACCCCGGCGGCGCCCCCGGTCGCCTCGCCCTCGGTCGCCTCGCCCTCGGTCGCCCCATCCCCCGTCACCCCGTCGTCCGGCGCGCCCTCCTCCGGCGGCCCGTCCTCCCCGGCGCCGATCCGGTCCGTCGGCCTGGCCCGCCGCTGCGGCGCTCCGGACCGGCCCTCCGCCCTGCACCGGATCCGGAGCACCGACGGGGTCACCCTCGCCGCCGCGAGCATCGGCGGCGGCCCGCGGGGCGTGCTGCTGCTGCACCAGTCCGACGGCGACTCCTGCGGCTGGTGGTCCTTCGCCGGGCCGTGGCTGGCCGACCGGGGTTACCGGGTGCTCATGGTCGACCTGCGCTGCTTCGGCGAGTCGAGCTGCCCTGGCGACATCGCCCGCATCGGCGAGCGGCTCGCCGACATCCGGGCGGCGGCCGCCTGGCTGCGGCGGTCCGGCGCCCGCACCGTCGCCGTGGCCGGCGTCTCGATGGGCGGCACCCTGTCCGTCGTCGCCGGCGCCGACTCCGCGATCGCCGCCTCGGCGGTCGTCGACGTGTCCGGCGAGCTGACCGACACCGTCGTCCAGGCCGCCCCACCGGTGTCCGCGCGGACCGCGGTCACCCGGCTGCGCGCTCCCCTGCTCTACCTGACCGCGGAAGGGGACCTCGGCGTCGACCATGCCGCGGACACCGTGCTGCTGGCCCGTGCGCCCGCCGGCCTGGTCACCCGCACCGTCGCCGCCGGCGCCGCCGACCACGGCTGGGCCCTGCTGACCGAGGACGGCCGCACGCCCTCCCGCTGGGCGATGGAGGTCGAGGCATTCCTGCGCGCCTGAGGCGCTCAGGCCTCGCCCAGCGCCCGGAGCTGTCGCTTCAGGGCGACCTGCCGGTACGACGCGACGACGAGCTCGGCGACCTCGTCCCAGTCCGGCGGCGGGTCGACCAGGTCGAGCCCGATCCACCCGCGTGAGCCCCAATACCAGGGCACCCAGCAGCGCGGGTGGTGGGCCAGAGCCTCCCGCTCACCGGGCTCCGCCTTGACCACGATGCCGAACGGGTGCTCGTCGTTGCCCTGGAACATCGCGAACATCCGCCCGGTGGCCCCGGCCCGGAAGCTCGGCCGCCCCCATGCCTCGACCTCCACCGCCTCCGGCAGCGCCAGACACACCCGCCGGACCCCGACCAGCCCCGGATCGTCCTCCTCGTACATCCTCGGATGCGGCACACCGGCAGCGTACGACTGTCATCGTTCGACCGACTGCGGTCCTCAATCGGCGACGCGGCGCCCGGACGGCGCCCGACACGCCGGCCCGCATGAGCCACCTCGCCCGCCGCGCGGCACCACAGGTGGTGGCCATGTCGCAGCTCGGCTCGTACCGAGCGCTGGAGACCACCGCCGGCGGGGCCGGCGCCATGACGGCGACCCCGACCGACCTGGCCCGCTTCGGCGCGGCGCTGCTCGACGGGACCGCGGTCCCGCGGGCCCCGTGGCGCGAGATGACCGCGTTCGGCCCGTCCGGCTACGGCCTGGGGCTGGCCGACCTGACCGCCGCCGGCCCGAAGCAGACCGGACTGGGCAACCTGGGCGAGATCCCCGGCTACGCCGCACTCCTGGTCACCGACCCCGCGACCGGCCGGTCCCTGAGCCTGTCAGCAACGACGACCGCATCCCCTGCCGCGCTGGCGACGGAGGTGTCCAGCGCGCCCTGGCCTGACCCCCGCCCCCCGGGCAGCGCTGGTAGCATCACCCGAGCAGTACGCGGGTGTAGTTCAATGGCAGAACATCAGCTTCCCAAGCTGACAGTG
>DATDKW010000457.1:0-6178 GCA_036519715.1 Mycobacteriales bacterium | reverse complement strand
CGCGGGCCGGCGCGGCGGCCGGGGCGGCGGCGGGGACGGCCGGCGGGGCCGGCGGCGGGACGGCGGCGGGTTCGCCCGCGCGCGGGTCGGCCCGGGGCGGGACGGCGAGCTGGGTGATCCCGGCCGGCAGGGCGGCCAGCACCGGCGCCGGACCGGCCCCGGTGGCGGCCGTGGCCGGCCGCGGGGCGCCCCAGGCCGCGCCCAACGCGAGCAGGAACGCGAGCACGGCCGGCAGGCCCCACCGCCGCACGCCCACCTCCCGGCCCCGATTCCCAAGAACACTTTACCTGGGGGCGCTCACCCCGCCGCGGGCGCCGGGGCCCGGAGGTGGGCGTCGCGGGCCTCGACGGCGGTGTCGCCGTTGTCGCTGAACAGGCCGTCGACACCGAGGCCGAAGAACCGGGCGTACTCGGCGGACGCGTCCCCGTACGCGGCCGGGTCGGTCCCGGTGCGCAGCTGGGGGCTCATCGCGGCTCATCCAAGGTCACGTGGCCGACGGGAGCGCCAACTCCAGGCGAACGAGTGTCTACACCGGATAGACGGTCAGCTCGGTCGCCTTCACCGACACCCAGATCTCGGCCCCGGCGGCCAGGTCGAGCTCCGCCACCGCGTCCGGGGTCACGTCGGCCAGCACGTCCGGCCGGCCGCCGACCGCGACCCGGACCCGGTCCCCGACGGCCTCGACCCCGGCCACCCGGCCGGCCCAGACGTTGCGGGGGCTGCCGTGCTCGGGCCGGGTCCGGTGCAGCGCGACCGCCGACGGCCGCAGGGCCACGTGCACCTCGCCGGCGGCCGGCGTCGCCAGGGTGAGCTCCCCTGCGGGCAGGCTCACCGTGGTCCCGCGGGCGGTGCCCCGGTAGAGGTTGAGCCCCAGCAACCGGGCCACGTACTCGGTGCGGGGCCGCCGGGCCACGTCCGCCGGCCGTCCACTCTGGACGATCCGCCCGCCCTCCAGCACCACCAGGTGGTCGGTCAGCACCATGGCCTCGACCGCGTCGTGGGTGACCAGCACCGTCGGCCCCCCGTACGAGGTCAGGTGCCGGCGCAGGTCGGTCCGCAGCACCAGCCGGGTGCCGGCGTCCAGCGCGGCCAGCGGCTCGTCCAGCAGCAGCAGCCGGGGCCGGGCCGCCAGCGCCCGGGCCAGGGCCACCCGCTGGGCCTGCCCGCCGGACAGCTGCCGGGGCCGGTGCCCGGCGTGGTCGGCCAGCCCGACCTGCTCCAGCCAGCCCGCCGCCTCCCGGCGAGCGGCGGCCTTGCCCATCCCGCCCGCCCGCAGCCCGTACGCGACGTTGTCCAGCGCGGTCAGGTGCGGGAAGAGCAGGTAGTCCTGGAAGACCACGCCGACGTACCGGTCCTCGGGGCGCAGCCGGGTCAGGTCCTCGCCGCCCAGGGTGACGTGCCCGCCGGTGACCGGCTCCAGCCCGGCCAGGGCCCGCAGCGCGCTGGTCTTGCCGGCGCCGTTGGGACCGAGCACGCCCAGCACCTCGCCGTCGGCGACCGCGAACGCGACGTCCAGAGAGAACCGGCCCCGCCGGAGCACCAGCTGAGCGTCGAGGGTCATGTCCCCGCCCGCAGCACGCGGTCGCGGAGCGAGACCAGGACGACCACCGAGACCGTCAGCAGCACCAGGGACAGCGCGATGGCCGCGTCCGGGTCGGTCTCCAGCAGCAGGTACACCGCGATCGGCGTGGTCTGGGTCCGGCCCGGGAAGTTGCCGGCGAAGGTGATCGTGGCGCCGAACTCACCCAGCGCCCGGGCCCAGCACAGCACCGCCCCGGCCAGCACGGACGGGCCGATCATGGGCAGCGTGACCCGGCGGAAGGTGGTCCACCGGGACGCCCCCAGCGTCGCCGACGCCTCCTCGAACCGCGGGTCGGCCGCCCGCAGCGCCCCCTCCACCGCGACGACCAGGAACGGCATGGCCACGAAGGTCTCGGCGATCACCACCGCGGCCGGGGTGAACGGGATGGTCAGCCCGAACCAGCGGTCCAGGTACTGACCGAGCAGCCCTCGCCGGCCCAGGGCCAGGAAGAGCGCGACCCCGCCGACCACCGGCGGCAGCACCAGCGGCAGCGTCACCAGCGCCCGCAGCACCGACCGGCCCGGGAACCGGACCCGGGCCAGCACCCAGGCCAGCGGCACCCCGAGCACCAGGGAGACCGCGGTGGCCAGGGTCGCGGTGGTCAGCGACAGCCGCAGCGCCTGCCCGACGGCCGGGTCGGCCAGCAGGCCGGGCAGCGTCCGCCACGGCGCCCGCACCACCAGGCCGACCAGCGGCAGCAGCAGGAAGGCGATGGCGATCGCGGCCGGGACGGCGAGCGGCCAGGGTGCCGCCGAGCGCCTCCTCACGGCCCGGCGAAGCCCGCCGCGGTCAACACCGTCCGGCCGTCGGCCGAGAGCACCTGGTCGACGAACGCCGCCGCCCCGGCCGGGTTCGGCGCGTCCTTCAGGGCGGCGATCGGGTAGGCCGTGGACGCGTTCCGGTCGGCCGGGATCTCGATGCCCCGGACCTTGGCCCCGGCCGCCCGTACGTCGGTCCGGTAGACCACGCCGGCGTCGACCTCGCCCAGCTGCACCTGGGTCAGCACCGACTTGACGTCCGCCCCGAGCGTCACCGCCGGCACCGTCAGCTTCTGCTTGTCGAAGACGGCCTGGGCGGTGGCCCCGCACGGCACCTGGGCCTGGCACAGCGCGACCTTGAGGCCGGGCCGGGCCAGGTCGGCGACCCCGGTGACGTTGCCGGGGTTGTCCGGCGGTACCGCGATCTCCATGACGTTGGTGGCGAAGGTCTTCGGGTCGGCGGCGTCGGTCACCTGCGCCATGGTCTTGAGGCTGGCCGAGGCGAACACGTCGGCGGGGGCGCCCTGGGCGATGCTCTGCGCCAGCGCGGAGCTGGCAGCGAAGTTGAACCTGACCTGCACGCCGGGGTGGGCGGCCTCGAACTGCCGGCCCAGCGTCGTGAACGGCTCGGTCAGGGAGGCGGCCGCGAAGACGGTGACCGTGCCGGAGAGGCCGCCGCCCGACCCCGGCGGCGCGGCAGCCGGGTCGGTGGAGTCGCCGCAGCCGGCGGCGAGGGCGAGCACGGCGACCGCCGCGGCCGTACCGAGGACGCGTCTCACCGCTGCGGGACCTCCACCACGACGTTGGTCGACTTGACCGCGGCGATCGCCACCACGCCGGGCTCCAGGCCCAGCTCGTCGGCGGCCTCGCGGCTCATCAGGGACACCACCCGGAACGCGCCGGCCTGCAGCTCGACCTGAGCCATGACCGTGTCCCGGGTGACCCGGGTGACGATCCCGCGGAAGCGGTTGCGGGCCGACTCGGCCACGACCGGCGTCCCGGTCACCGCCGCCGGCGGCCCCTCGGCCCCCCGGCGGACCAGGAACTCGGCCAGCACGGCGCCGTCCACGGCCAGCCGGGCCCCGGGCTCCTTCACCGTGGCCAGCCGGCCGGAGTCGGCCCAGCGCCGGACGGTGTCGTCGCTGACGCCGAGCAGCGAGGCGACCTCGCTGATCCGGTACGTCGGCACGGGGTCACGGTATCACCGCAGGAGCGGCTTCCGGCAGGGGAAAAGACCGCAGGTGCGGGGTCAGTGCCCGGTCGAGGAGAAGTGCATGTAGTCCTTGGGCGAGGTCCAGGACCCGCCCCAGGTCCAGCCGACCGCCCGGAAGGCGGCCACCACCGGCCCGGGCGCGGTGATCATCCCGGGCAGCCCCCGGCCGCGGTCCAGGTAGGCGGTGGCCAGCTCCGGGATCACCCGCGACCCGCTGCGGTACGGGTTCTGGAACGGGTCCACGTCTATGGCCTTGCCGTACGCGTGGGCGGACCAGGCGGTGGAGCCGCGGACCGGCCGGCAGACGAACGCGGCGGTGGTGTTGCCGTCCCCGGTCGGCGGCGCCCCCACCTCGGCCGGGCTGCTGACCCGCATCCGCTCGATCGGGAAGCCGGCCGCGAACAACCGGCCGAACACGGTGACGACGTCCGCGGCCACGTCCCGGTGCACCAGCAGCTCTCCGGTGTGGGCGCGGCCGTCGAAGCCGCGGAAGCCGACGGTGACGTAGCGCAGCTCGGCCAGGGTGACCGGGCACCCGGCCGACCAGGTCGAGCGGCGCTGCACCGCCGCCGGCACCGGGGTGATGGCGGAGTGGAAGGCGCCGTCCGCCGGCGGCGGCAGGTGGTCGGTGGTGACGATCCGCCGGTCCAGCAGCTCGGGCGGGGTCGGCCGCGCCGCTGGGTAGCCGGCCGGGCCGTTCGGCAGCACCCGGGTGCCGAGCCAGTCCGGCGCCGGGGTCGCGCCGGTGCCGGGCGGGGTCGCGCCGGATCCGGCCGGGCCGCCGGTGGCCGGAGCCGACGGTCGCGTCGTGACCGTCGGCTGTGGAGCGTCGCTGGTGAACGGTGCGGCCGTGGTCGGGCTTGCGGCCGCGCTGGTGGGGACCACGGGGCTCGGCGCCGCCACCGGCGTCCCGCCCCCGCCGCACCCGGCCAGCAGCAGAACCGCGCCGACCGCGACGGCGGTTGCGTTGCGGTTCACCCGGCGAGGGTAAGGCCTGGCTGTGAGCCTGCCAGCGGACTACTTCGACAGCATGTACGCCGAGTCCGACGACCCGTGGGGCTTCGGCAGCCGCTGGTACGAGCAGCGCAAGTACGCCCTGACCCTGGCCGTGCTGCCCGAGCCGCGGTTCGGCACCGTCCTGGAGGTGGGCTGCTCGATCGGCGTGCTCACCGCGGGGCTGGCCGCGCGGTGCGACCGGCTGGTCGCGATCGACCCGTCGGCCCGGGCGCTGGCCGCCGCCCGGGACCGGGCCCCGGCCAACGTCGAGTTCCGGCAGGGGTCCGTGCCCGCCGACTGGCCGGCCGGGACGTACGACCTGGTGGTGCTGTCCGAGGTCGGCTACTACCTCGACACCGACGACCTGTCCGCACTGCTCGACTACACCGCGGCCGACCTGGCCCCGGACGGGTTCGTGGTGGCCTGCCACTGGCGGCACCCGGTCGAGGACTACCCGCAGACCGGCGACGCCGTGCACGAGGCGATGTCCGACCGCTGGCCCCGGCAGTCCCGGATCGAGGAGGACGACTTCCTGCTCGACGTCTTCCACCCCAGCGGCCCGTACACGGTCGCGACCCGGGCCGGCCTGGTGCATCCCGAGGACGACTAGGGCGCGTCGGCCGGGCGCGGCGTGGGGCCCACCCGGGCGGCGCGGGACCCCGTACCGTGGGCCGGTCCCGGTTGGGCGAGGGGGTGGACGCGGCGGAGGACAGGATCGAGGACGCGGTCGGACGGGTCGCGGGCACCGAGGACGCCACCCCGCTGGTATTCCGGGTCGCCGTCCGCCCGGAGGCGTACCTCCAGCTCGACGATGTGGTCGTCACCTCGCGGGAGGTGCCCGGGGCCGGCCCGGTGACGGTCGCCGGGGTGGTCACCGAGGTGACCTCGCGGTACGAGGGGGCGCAGTTCGCCTCGGACGTGTTCCTCATCGCGGACGGCGTGCTGCCGGCCCAGGTCCAGGAGACCGCCGAGATCGCCACCACCCGGGCCGAGCCCGAGGTCTGGGTGCCGCCGCGGCCGGGCGCGGCCGTCTACCGCGCGGTGGACGAGGAGCGGGACCGGGCGCTGTGCTTCGACCGGATGGACCGCAAGGTCCCGGTCGGCCTCGGCCGCGACGGCCTGCCGGTCTACGTCGACCTCGATTTCCTGGACGGCTCCCGCGGCGCGCACGTGTCGATCAGCGGCATCTCCGGCGTCGCGACCAAGACCAGCTTCGCGCTGTTCCTGCTGCACTCGCTGTTCCGCTCCGGGGTGCTCGGCCGCAAGGCGACCAACGCGAAGGCGCTGGTGTTCTCGGTCAAGGGCGAGGACCTGCTGTTCCTGGACGCGCCGAACAACCGGCTGGATGACGGCGACGCCCGGAAGAACTACGAGCGGCTGGGCCTGCCGGTGGAGCCGTTCCGGTCGGTCGCCTTCTTCGCCCCGCCCCGGCCCGGCGACCTGACCGGGCGGCCCAACGTCACCGGCCGCACCGACGGGGTCGGCGCGTTCTGGTGGACGCTGGCCGAGTTCTGCCAGCAGGAGCTGCTGCAGTACGTCTTCGCCGACGTCGAGGACGAGCGCAACCAGTACACGATGGTGGTGCACCAGGTCGCCACCCGGCTGCGGACGCTGGGCGCGCCGGCCGGC
>DATDKW010000456.1:0-26476 GCA_036519715.1 Mycobacteriales bacterium | reverse complement strand
CGCGCTGCCGCCGATGCCGGCGACGACGATGGGCACGCCGGTCCAGAAGTGGGTCCAGGGTGGCAGGCGGCGCCAGCCGAAGATGTAGATCGAGACGAAGATGGCCTCGGTGAAGAAGAACAGGCCTTCGAACGCGAACGGCACCCCGAACGCCGCGCCCCACCGTCCCATGAACCGTGGCCACAGGAGCCCGAACTCGAAGCTCAGCACGGTACCGGTCACCGCGCCGACGGCGAAGGTCACGGCCATGTACTTCGACCAGCGCTGGGCGAGGCGGAGCGCGTCCGCGTCGTCGTGGCGCAGCGCTCTGTGGTTGGCGATGAGGGCCATGGCGGCCCACGACACGCCGAGCGGCACGAGGATGATGTGGAACGCCAGGGTGAACGCCATCTGCGACCGGGCCCAGGGCACGGGGTCGACCGCCAGGATCTGACCGATCTCCACTTGGGCGAGCGGCGCGAGGGTCACGTCGAGGTCCTCCGGTCAGGCCAGCCGTTCCAGGAGGTGATCGCCGACGCGCAGTGCGTTGGCCATGGCGGTGAGGGCCGGGTTCACTGCGCCGATGCTGGGGAAGACGCTGGTGTCGACGACGTAGAGGTTGTCCAGGTCGTGGGCCTTGCAGTTGACGTCCAGGGCGGAGCTCGCCGGGTCGCTGCCGAAGCGCACCGTCCCGGCCTGGTGCGCGGTCGCGCCGATCGGCATCCCCTTGTGCAGGTAGATGCTGTGGTCCAGCAGCCGGTGCGGGTGCATGCCCAGGTCGCCGAGCATGTCCTCCAGCTTGTGCAGCAGCCGCTTGCTGCCCTCGAAGTTGTTCTTCTCGTCGAGGGCGAGGTGGATGCTGTCGTCCGGGCCCAGCGTGACCCGGTTCTCCGGCCGCGGGAGGTCCTCGCCGCACAGCCAGAAGTCCACCGCGTGGTGGGCCAGCACGTCGAACGGCATCCCCGGCGAGACCTTGCCGGCCCAGCGCGGCGCCCCGCCCCGGACCTGATCGGTGTCGGACTTGCCGAGCATCTGGATGCCGCCGAGCGGGAAGTCCCAGTCGTCCGCACCGAGGTACCAGTCGTTGAGGGCCAGCGTCTTCTGGAACCGGGTCGGGTTCGGTTCCTTCGACACGGCCATGAGCGCCTGGTTGTTGTGCCGCATGTAATGCCGGCCGACGACGTCCGAGCTGTTCGCCAGTCCGCCGGGGTGCTGCTCGCTGGCCGAGCGCAGCAGCAGCACCGCCGAGTTGACCGCCCCGGCGGATACCACGACCACGTCCGCGCCGAACCCGACGACGGAGCCGTCCTCGAGCGAGGTGACGACATTGGTCACCGTCCGGCCGGTGCTGTCGGTCTCCAGCCGCAGCACGTGTGCGTTGGTGACCAGCTCGACGTTGTCGTACGCGAGGGCCGGGTCGACGCAGATGATCTGGGCGTCGGACTTGGCGTTCACCACGCAGGGGAATCCGTCCACCCGGTCGCACCGGATGCAGGCGCTGTCGTGGGTCGCGCGCCCGAGCTCGTCCTGGGTGAGGTCGACCCCGATCGGCAGGTGGAACGGGTGCAGTCCCTGCTTCTCCAGGTCGTCGCTGAGCTGCTGGATCCGCGGCTCGTGGGCCACCGGCCCGTACCGGTACGGAGCACTCGCCGGGCCCTCGGTCGGGTCGTCCCCGTGCCGCCCGTGCACCAGGTAGAGGTGCTCGGCCTCGGTGTAGTACGGCTCGAGGTCGGTGTAGTCGATCGGCCAGGCCGGCGAGATCCCGCCGTGGTGGCGCAGCTCGCCGAAGTCCTCCGGGCGCAGCCGGAACAGCGCCGCCCCGTAGAACTTGGTGTTGCCGCCGACGTAGTAGTTCACCTCGGGCGGGAACTCGTGGCCGTGCCGGTCGTACCAGAACTCGGGCGCTCGGTACCGGCCCGTGAGAAAGACGGCGGCGGAGTCCCAGTTCTCTCGTTCGCGGGGCAGGTAGCCACCCCGCTCGAGCAGCAGGACCCGTTTGCCGGAGGGAGCCAGCCGATGGGCGAGCGTGCCGCCGCCCGCCCCCGAACCGATGATGATCACGTCGTAGTGACTGTCGTGTGCCACGTCTCCACCGTTCTGGGAAAGATCAGGAGATCTCGGCGAGCCGCTCCGAGACGATGATTCGTCCCGCGGCCTCGATCAGCGCGAGGTGGGAGAACGCCTGGGGGAAGTTCCCGAGATGGCGGCCCGTCCCGACGTCGAACTCCTCGGCGTACAGGCCGAGCGGCGACGCCACCCGCAGCAGGCGCTCCATCAGATCCCGGGCCCGCTGCTGCTCGCCGACGATGGCGAGGGCGGAGACGAGCCAGAAGGAGCAGATGAGGAAGGAGCCTTCCTTGCCGGACAGCCCGTCGTCGGTCTCGTCGGTGCGGTAACGGAGGACGAAGCCGTCCTCGGTCAGGTCCTCGGCGATGGCGAGGACGCTGGCGTGCAGGCGTTCGTCGTTGTGCGGCAGGAAGCCGAACATCGCGGCCAGGAGGGTGGAGGCATCAAGCGAGTCGGTCTCGTAGTGCTGACGCAGGACGCCGCCGGTCAGGCCGTGTTCGAGTATGTCCTGCTTGATCTCCTCGGCGGTCGCGCGCCAGCCGGCGGCGAGACCGGGATCGGCGCGGATCTCGGCGAGCATGGCGGCGCGGTCCAGAGCGACCCAGCACATGAGCTTCGAGGAGACGTAGTGCTGCGGCTTGCCCCGGGCCTCCCAGATGCCCTGGTCCGGCTCCCGCCACACGGCCTCGGCACACCGGGCCTGCGACTCGACCAGCGCCCACAACCGTCGCGGCAGGCGCTGGCTGCGCCGGGCGTGCAGCAGGATCGAGTCCAGGACCGCACCGAAGACGTCGTTCTGGCGCTGGTCGAAGGCTCCGTTGCCGACCCGGACCGGGGATGCCCCGGCGTAGCCGGACAGCTCGTCCCGAGTGGACTCGGTGAGATCCCGGCGGCCGTCGATGCCGTACATGATCTGCAGCGCGCCGTCCTGGTTAGGCTCGAGGTCGGCGACGAATTCCATGAACTCGTCGGCTTCCCAGTCCAGGTTCAGGTAGTGCAGCGCCTGCAGGGTGAACGTCGAGTCCCGCATCCAGGTGTAGCGGTAGTCCCAGTTGCGCTCGCCGCCCGGCGTCTCCGGCAGCGACGTGGTCAGCGCGGCCACGGTCGCACCGGTCGGCATGTAGGTCAGGCCCTTGATGGCCAGCGCCGAGCGCTGGATCGGGTCGCGCCAGCGGTGGTCCGGCATCCGGGCGCTGTCGAGCCAGGCCCGCCAGTAGCGGGTGGTGGCGTCCAGCCGGCGGTCGGCGTCGGCCGCGTCGGGCACCGGGACCGGCTCGCCCGCCCAGGACAGGGAGCAGTAGACCCGGTCACCGGCACGCAGGACATGCCGGGCCCGGACCCGGTCGCCCTCGATGCCGAGCTGCAGGTCGGTCTGCAACCTGATGGCCTGCTCGGCGCCGCCGGCGTCGGCGATGTGGCGGCTGCTGTCGACCAGCGTCCACTGGGCGGGGACGCGGCCGTAGTCGAAGACCGGCTCGCACACCAGCTCCACCTCGACCGCGCCCTCCAGGCACCGGACCGTACGCACCAGCACGTGGTCCGCGTCGTCGTCGGCCGGCGGGCGGGTGTGCGGGGTGACCTCGTCCTCCCGCACCCGTGGACCCATGGTCAGCGCGTCGCGCACGACGATCCAGCCCTTCGGCGTCTTCCAGGTCGTCTCCATGATGTTCGTCCCGGGCTCGTACACCCGCGCGGTGGCGTGATGGATCCCGAAGGGGCCGAGCCGGAAGTAGCCGGCCTGCCGGTCCAGCAGGCTGCCGAACACGCTCGGGGAGTCGAACCGCGGCACGCACAGCCATCCGATCGACCCGTCCGGCGAGACCAGCGCACCGGTGTGGCAGTTCGACAGGAAACCGTAGTCCGCGATCGGCGGGAACGGGGACGGCGCCGCCGCGCTCTGAGCGGCACGCGCCGCCACCTTGTCCGCCCGTGGTGGCGCCGCCGCCCGGTCCTGCCGGTCCTGTCGCCTGGTCCGGTCCGTTTCAGCCATCGCCACCCCTTCGGTCGCGTGCGACCGGCACACCGCCGGCAGATCCCGGGCTCGTCGTTCCGGGTCGGGCACCGCCGGATCGGCCCGCGCGGTCCCCGGGAGGCTGCCCGCTAGGCGTAGCGGTCGGCCTTGGTCTCGGCGCCGTGCACAGTCAGCGCCCAGATGACGAGCAGGTCGATCGTGATCATGATCGTGGACCAGACCGGGTACGCGGCCAGGAACGCGATGTTGACGATCGCGCTGACCATCGCCACCAGGATCCCGACCACACGGGCCCACATCTGTCCCACCGCGAGCCCCATCCCGGCCGCGGCGATGACGATCCCGAGCACCAGGTGCACCCAGCCCCAGGCGGTGTAGTCGAGGGAGACGACCAGGCCGGAGGGCCGGACCAGGTAGTAGTCGTCGTTGAACAGGGCGACCAGCCCCGCGATCGCCTGGAAGGTGCCGACCAGGATCAGCATCACGCTCGCGAACATGATCCAACCGACCCATGCGGTCGGCCCCTGCTGCCGGTGGGTGCTGGAGGGAGCCCCCGCTCCCGCGGTGTCCTGGGTACGCCGTGTGTCCGTCATCTGACTGCCGCTTCCTCTCGTGGTGCCGTTGGCGGGCGGCGCAACGGATGCTCCGCCCTCGGTCGCCCAGCGTCGGCCCGTCCCGGCGCGGCAGCGTCATCCCGGACGAATGAGCTGCGGTCCCGGCCGGGTCCGACGCCGGGTCAGCGCGGATCGGTCAGCCGGCGACGACGTCGGCGGAAACGCCGGGCCGCTGGCCGTTCTGGCGCCACCCGTGCGCCCCCGCGATGGCCGCGGACCGCGCCTGGGTGTAGCGCCGCCGCGCCTTCGCGCCCGGCGGCTCGTCCCACTGCTGTATCCGACCCCGTACGGCGGCCACCGCCACCGCCGTGGTCACCAGACTGCCGGCCACCCACAGGATGCCGCCCAACCCGAGCATCACCAGGCCGCCGCTCAGCAGCCGGCGGTTCACCGTCCTCGCCCCGATCGAGTCCTCGGTCATGACTGCCTCCTGTACCGACGGTGGCCCCGTCTGGCGGTCCGCGGCCGGATGGCCGACGGCCGCCCCGATGCTGGTGCGCGCCGGCCGTCCGGTCGCCATCCGTGGTGGATGAGCCCGGCCGGAGCCGCGCCGCCGCGGCGCCGTGGTCGGCGCCGGCTGCCTCCGGATTCACTCCGAGGTGATGAGGCGCCGACCTCCCGCCGCCCGGTTCCCTGTCCTGAGCACGTTCCCCCCGCTGAGAGGACATGACATGTCGACCCTGGTCGCAATCGGGTACCCGGACGAGACCACCGCGACGGCCGCGGCGGAGGAGGCGCGCCGGCTGGCCTCCGACCTGATCATCGAGCCGGAGGCGATCGCGGTCATCAGCCGCGATGTGGACGGCAAGTTCCAGGTGAGCACCAACCACCACGCGGTCGGCGGCGGCGCCTCCTGGGGGATGTTCTGGGGGTTCCTGTTCGGCATGTTGTTCTTCATCCCGGTCTTCGGGATGGCCGTCGGCGCCGGGCTCGGTGCCCTGATGGGTAAGGTCTCGAAGACGGGGATCGACAAGCAGTTCCAGGACCAGGTCCGGGACATGCTCCAGCCCGGCACCTCCGCGCTGTTCCTCGTCGTGGACAAGGTCACCCCGGACAAGGCGGTCGACGGCCTGAGCCGGTACGGCGGCACCGTCCTGAAGTCCTCCCTGAGCAAGGAGAAGGAGCAGGAGCTGCAGGAGGCCCTGCACGGCTCCGAGGCCGCGGCGGCCGTCTCCTGACTCCGCCAGCCGCGCCCGCCGCCGGCACCAGCGGGCCGCCGCGCAGGACGCGGCCGCGCCGGCGGCGGGCAGCCCGCGTCACCTGACCGACGAGGAGGTCGGCGCCATGGCCCACCCTGAGCTCTCCCTCGACGAGCGCGCGGAGCTGGAGCGGCTGCGCCGCCAGGTCGCCGAGCTGCAGGCCGGCGACCGGGACGACGGCGCACCGGGCGGAGGCCGGCGGCCGGGTCGCCAGCGGTGGCGGACGGCCGTCGCCGTGCTGCTGATCGCGCTGGTCAGCCTCCTGGCGCCGCTGGCCGTGGTCGCCGTCTGGGCCGACAGGACCGTGACCGACTCCGACCGCTACGTGCAGACCGTCGCGCCTCTGATCGACGACCCCGCCATCCAGGACGCCCTCGCCGCCAGGATCACCGCGGAGATCTTCACCTACGTCGACGTCGAGGCGGTGACCAAGGAGACCTTCGACGCCCTCGCCGCCCGGGGGCTGCCCCCGCGGATCGCCGCCCAGCTGGACACGCTGACCGGCCCCATCGTCAACGGGGTGCACAGCTTCGTCCGGTCGCAGGTGGACACGGTGGTCGGCTCCGACGCGTTCGCGGCCGCCTGGGTGCAGGCCAACCGGGTCGCGCACGGGGAGCTGGTCAAGGCTCTGACCGGGCAGGGCAGCGGGACGGTGACGGTCGCCGACGGTGCGGTGAGCGTCAACATCGCGTCGCTCATCGAGGTGGCGAAGCAGCAGCTGACCGCGGCCGGGTTCGGCCTCGCCGACCGCATCCCGGCCGTCAACGCCGAATTCGTGCTCTACCGCTCGGCCGACCTGACCAGGATCCAGTCCGGGTTCCGGTTCCTCGACGTGCTCGGCGTCTGGCTGCCGATCGTCCTGCTCGTTCTGGTGGCCATCGGCATCTACGTCGCCCGCAGCCACCGCCGGGCCTTCATCGGCGCGGGGCTCGGCATCGCCGGCGCCATGCTCGCTCTGGGAATCGCGCTGACCGTCTTCCGGCGGCTCTACCTGGATGCGATCCCGCCCGACGTGCTGCCCGGGGATGCCGCTGCCACCCTGTACGAGACGCTCGTCCGGTACATGCGCGCCTCGCTGCGCCGCACCGCCGTCGCCGCGGTGATCATCGCCGCCGCCGCCTTCCTGACCGGCCCGTCGGTCACGGCGGTCACCGTCAGGCGGGTCCTCGGCTCCGGCATCGGCGCACTTCGCCGTTCGGCCGAATCGGCGGGACTCCGCACCGGGCAGGTCGGCTCCTGGGTCTACTCCTACCGCGGCCCGCTCCGGATCGCCGTCGTCACCCTCGCCGGCATCGCCCTGATCCTCTGGAACGAGCCCAGCATCCAGGTCATCCTGACCCTGACCGCTCTCACCCTGCTCGTCCTCGGCATCGTCGAGTTCCTCGCCCGGCCGCCCGCACCGGAGCCGCACCTGGCACCGCCCGGCGGCCCGGCGGCCGGTCCGGCCGACGGCGTCGGCCCGCCGCCCACCGCGGACGGAACCAGGCTCGTCCCGACCAATGCCCGGGGTTGACGCCGAGCCCGGGTCCCGGGTCGGCCGCGCGGTCGCGGGGGCCGTCCCCGGCCTGCACCTGCTGCTGCACTACGACCGGCGGTGGATGCGCCCGGACCTGCTCGCGGCACTGTCGCTGTGGGCGGTCCTCGTCCCGCAGTCGCTCGCGTACGGGCAGCTCGCCGGCCTCGCGCCCGTCGCCGGCCTGTACTGCGCGCTGGCCGCGATGACGGCGTACGGGCTGCTGGGCACCAGCCGCTATCTCAACGTCGGGCCTGAGTCCTCGGTGGCCGTGCTGGTCGCCGCGGCGCTGGTTCCGCTGGCGGCGGGCGATCCGGAACGGTATGCCGCGCTCGCCGCCGCGCTCGCGATCATGGTAGGGGCGCTGCTGCTGATCGGCTGGTCGATCCGGGCCGGCGTGGTCACCCGGCTGCTCTCCGCGCCGGTGCTCACCGGCTACCTCGCCGGTTCCGCGGTCGTCATCATCATCACCCAGCTGCCGAGGGTGACCGGGATCCCGCGGGACGAGCAGTATCCGACGGTCCTCGGCGGCCTGTTGCACAACCTGGACCAGATCAGCTGGCGGGCGGTCGTCCTGGCCGCCGTGACGGCGCTGGTGGGCCTCGTCTCGGGGGCGGTGTCCCGCCGGCTGCCGGCGCCGCTGCTGGCCCTGTCGGTCTCGACGCTCCTGGTGGTCGTCCTCGGCTGGCGCGACGCCGTCGGCGTCGTCGGGAGCGTCCAGAGTGGACTGCCGGTCCCGGGGCTGCCCGACGTGTCGGTGCGGGACGTCGTCAGCCTGCTCCCGGACGCGGCGAGCATCGCGGTGCTGGTCTTCGCCGGCAGCGTGCTGGCCGCCCGTTCGCTGGCGGTCCGGGACCGCCAGGACCTGGACGCGAACCGGGAGTTCGTCGGTCTCGGCGCCGCGAACATCGTCGCCGGCTTCTTCCAGGGCTTCCCGAGCAACGGCAGCGACTCGCGCAGCTTCGTCGCGGCGAACGCCGGCGGCCGGTCCCAGGCGGTCGGTCTCGGCGGCGCGGTCCTGGTGCTGGTCACCCTGCTCGTCCTGACGCCACTGTTCCAGGACGTCCCCGACGCGGCCCTCGGCGCCGTCGTGATCGCCGCCGCGATCCGCCTGGTCGACGTCGGAGAGCTGCGCAGGCTCTGGCGGGTACGCCGGTCCGACTTCGTCCTCGCCGTGGTCACCCTCGCCGGCGTCCTCGTACTCGGCGTGCTGGGCGGCATCGCGGTGGGCGTGCTGGTCTCCCTGCTGGAAGTGCTCCGCCGGGCCGTGCTCCCGCACACCGCGGTGCTCGGCCACGTCGCGGGAACCCTGTCCTGGCGGGACGTCGAGAACTACCAGGACGCGGAGACGCTCCCGGGTGTGGTCGTCTACCGGTTCGACGCCGCCTTGTTCTTCGCCAACGCCGACGTCTTCCGGGACCAGGTGCGACGCCTGATCACCGAGGCCCGGCATCCCGTCCGCAGCGTGGTGGTGAACGCCGAGGCCGTGTACGACATCGACACGACCGGACTGGCCGTCCTCGGCCGCCTGCTCGACGACCTGACCGAGGCGGGCGCCGCCCTCGTCCTCGCCCGGGTTCGCACCTCCGTCCGGGAGCTCATGCGCCGGACCGGCCTGGAGGAGCGGATCGGCGCGCAGAATTTCCACCTCACCGTGGCCGAGGCGGTGGCGGCGCAGGCGGTGGCCGGTACCGGTGCTCCCTCGCTGCCGCTGCCGGCCGCCGAGTGACGGCTCCGGTCGCCGAGGGAGGCTGCTCCGTGTGTGAGCGCGTGTCGACCGCTCTGTTCACCGGCGGTCTCGCGATCGCGATCGTGACCACCGTGCTCTCCCTCGGACTGACGTTCCCACTGGCCCGGCTCGTGGCACCCCTACGGCGGCTGCGGCTGGTCGCCGCCGTGGTGGTCCTGAACACGCTGCTGCTGCCGGCGCTGGCGTGGGCGGTCGCGACGACCGCGCCCATCGGGCCGGGCTACGCCGCGGGCCTCGCGCTGGCCGCCATCGGCTCGGCCGGCGCCGCCGGGTTGAAGGCGGCGCAGCTGTCCCAGCGGGCCGACCTGCCGCTCGCCGTGTCGCTCGTCGTCCTCCTCCAGGTCGCCAACCTCGTCGCCGTCCCACTGTGGGCAGCCGCGGTGGTGGCGGGCGCCTCTCTGGACCGGCTGAGGATCGTCCAGAGCCTGCTGGTGCTGGTGCTCCTCCCGCTCGTCGCGGGCGCCGCCGTCCGGGCCCGGTCCGACGGCCTCGGGGCCAGGCTGCGGCCGATGCTGGTCCGGGTCGCCAACGTCGCGCTGGTCGTCGCGGTGGTCACCGGGATCGCCGCCAACCGGGACCTGTTGCTGTCGGTGATCGGCTCCTGGGTCCTGCCCGCGGCGCTGGGCATTGCCGTGCTCGGGCTCGGACTCGGCCTGCTGGTCGGCATCGGGGACGGGCCCACCCGGATCACGGTCAGCCTGATCTCCGGAACGCGGTTCTCGGCGCTGGGCCTGATCATCGTGGCCACCGAGTTCCCCGGGCGGGACGAGGTCCTCGCTCCCGCCATCACGTTCACGCTCGTCGACTTCGTCGTGATGGTCGCGGTCGCCGTCGGGATCCGGCGGGTCCGGCCGTACCGCGCGCCGCATCATCGGTCGCGTCCCTGATCCCGCCGCCGGCCGGGCTGACCGGCCGGCCGCGTCCGGTCGCCCGGACCTCATCCGCGGTGGATGAGCCCCGTCCACCGCGGATGCGGTCAGATGATCCGGCGGCCGAGGGGACCACATGGTCGTCGTGTCGCGGAAGGGAGCGGTGACGTGAACCGACAGTTCAAGGGCACGATCGACATCGACATCAGGGACTCGGTCCCGGACTGGTCGCCGTTCGAGCCGCCGAAGGCCCCGCAGGGCGCATCCAACGTCGTCTACATCGTGCTCGACGACGTCGGCTTCTCGGCGCTCAACTGTTACGGCGGGCCGATCGAGACGCCGAACATCGACCGCATCGCGGCTGACGGCGTGCGTTTCACGCAGTGGCACACCACAGCGCTCTGCTCGCCCACCCGCTCCTGTCTGCTGACCGGGCGCAACCACACCCGCAACTCGATGGCCTGCATCACCGAGGCCGCGGTCGGGTTCCCGAACGCGAGCGGGACGATCCCGCCGGAGAACGGCATGCTCCCGGAGATCCTCGGCGAGCTGGGGTGGAACACCTACATGGTCGGCAAGTGGCACCTGTGCCCGACCGTCGAGATGAACGTGGCCTCCACCCGGCGCAACTGGCCGTCCGGCCGCGGGTTCGAGCGCTGGTACGGATTCCTCGGCGCGGAGACCAACCAGTGGTATCCGGACCTGGTGTACGACAACCATCCGGTCGACCAGCCGAGGTCACCGGAGGAGGGCTACCACCTCACCGAGGACCTCACCGACAAGGCCCTGGAGTTCATCAAGGACGCGAAGGTGCTCGCGCCGGACAAGCCGTTCTTCCTGTATTACGCGCCGGGCGCGGCGCACGCGCCGCACCATGCCCCCAAGGAGTGGATCGCCAAGTTCAAGGGCCGCTTCGACATGGGGTACGAGGCGCTGCGGGAGCAGACGCTGGCCCGGCAGAAGGAGATGGGGATCGTCCCGCCCGACACCGAGCTGCCCGAGCTCAACCCGGTCGGCACGTCGGAGACCCGCACGGGCCCCGACGGTCAGCCGTTCCCGCCGCTGGACGTCACCAGGCCGTGGGAGTCGCTGTCGGAGGACGAGAAGAGGCTGTTCCGCCGGATGGCCGAGGTGTACGCGGGGTTCCTGGCCCACGCCGACCACCACATCGGCCGGCTGCTGGACTACCTGGAGGAGTCCGGTCAGCGCGAGAACACCATGATCGTCCTGGTGTCCGACAACGGGGCCAGCGGCGAGGGCGGCCCGAACGGGTCGGTGAACGAGAACAAAATGTTCAACGGCATCCCCGACGACATGGACGCGAACCTCGCGATGCTCGACGAGCTCGGGGGGACGAAGACCTACAATCACTACCCCAACGGCTGGGCGATGGCCTTCAACACGCCGTTCAAGATGTGGAAGCGGTACGAGTTCAACGGCGGCACCGCCGACCCCTGCATCATCGCCTGGCCCTCGGCCAAGGCTGATCCTGACGCCTCGACCGGCAACGGCGAGCTGCGGCACCAATACCACCACGCGATCGACATCGTGCCGACCATCCTGGACACGTTGGGCGTGACGCCGCCGGACGTGATCAAGGGTCACGTGCAGAGCCGCTTCGACGGCGTGAGCATGCGCTACGCCATCGACCTGGCCTCGGGACCGTCGGACCGCAAGACGCAGTTCTACTCGATGCTCGGCTCCCGGGGCATCTGGCATGACGGCTGGAAGGCCGTCACCACACACCCGACGATCAGTGGCTGGAGTCACTTCAACCAGGACAGCTGGCAGCTCTACCACACCGACACCGACCGCGCTGAGGTGCACGACCTGGCGGCCGAGCACCCGGACAAGCTCCGGGACATGGTGAACCTCTGGTACGCCGAGGCCGGCGCCAACGGCGCCTTCCCCCTCGACGACCGGTCGGCGATCGAGATCATCCTCACGCCGCGGCCGCTGCTCACCCCGGCGCGCGACCGGTACACCTACTTCGCCGGCACGACCGAGGTGCCCGAGCAACAGGCGGTGAACGTCCGCAACCGGTCCTTCACCATCGGCGCCCTGGTCGACCTCCCCGAACCGGGCGCGCAGGGCGTTCTGTTCGCCCAGGGTGCCCGGTTCGGCGGCCACGCCCTCTACCTCAAGGACGACCGGCTGCACTACGTCAACAACTTCGTCGGCCTGATCGAGCAGAAGATCGACGGGACCGAGGACGTGCCCGTGGGCGAGAACCTGATCCTCTCGGCCTCGTTCGACAAGGACGGGGAAGATGCACCGGGCGTCGCGACCGGGATCCTGTCCCTGTACCACGGCGACCGCAAGGTCGCCGAGGGCAGGATCAAGACCCAGCCGGGGATGTTCTCGCTCGCCGGCGAGGGCCTGTGCGTCGGCCGGGACAGCGGCGAGCCGGTCACCGGTGACTACCCGGGGGCCCACCCGCACGAGTTCACCGGCGGCACGATCCACCGGGTCACGATCGACGTGAGCGGCGATCCCTACGTCGACCTGGAACGGGAAGCGGCGGCCATGCTCGCCCGCGAGTGAGCGATCCGGCCCACCGGCACGTCAACGAGGAGGCGTCATGGGATTCTGTCCGGTCGATGTGATCATCATCGGCTTCCCCGGCAACAAGTTCAACGGTCGCATCGCCCCGGCGGTGCTCAAGCTCATCGACAACGGCACGATCCGCGTCATCGATCTGCTGTTCGTCAGCAAGGACTCCGACGGCGTGGTCACCACGATCACCGCGTCGGACGTCGACGCCCAGACCGGGCCGGCCTACCTGGCGATCGACGTCGCCCAGCCCGGAGCGCTCGGTCCGGAAGACGCCGAGGAATTGAGCGACGACCTAGAGGCCAACACCTCGGCCCTGCTGATCGCGTTCGAGAACATCTGGGCGCAGCAGGTCGTGGACGCCTGCACGGACGCCGATGCCGTCGTGATCGACCAGATCCGCATTCCCGCCGATGTGGTGGACGCGGTCGTCGCCTCGAGCTAGAAGACAGGCCCGACGCACGAGACAGAGAGGCTCGACAATGGGATTGCTACGCATGGCCGCGCGCACGGCCGTCGTCGCCGGCACAGCCACCGCCGTCTCCGGACGCGTCGCGCGCCGGCAGGCGCGACGGTACGACGATCGGGCCCCGCAAGAGGCGCCGGAGTACGCCGACGATGCACCAGCCGGGGGTGCCGAGCCCGAGGATGCGGAGATGGCCAGGCTCCAGCAGCTGGCGCAACTGCACAGCCAGGGTGTGCTGTCCGATGAGGAGTTCGCGGCGGCGAAGGCCAAGGTGCTGGGGATCTGATCCGGCTGTGACAGCGGCACACGAGCGCGAGGCTGCGCCGTACTCACGTCTGGCCGGGGTCTATGACGAGATCGTCGTGGACCCGTGCCACGACCGCTGGGCGGCCCACCTCGATGAGCTGTTCCGCGCGGACGGCGACGGCGTGCAGACGGTGCTCGACCTCTGCTGCGGGACCGGCCTGATGGCGAAGGCTCTCATCCGGCTCGGCTACCGGGTCACCGGCGTCGACGGCTGTCCGGCGATGCTCGCCCGGGCCCGCCGCCTGCTGGGCCCGGACCCGGTGCTGATCCACCAGGTCCTTCCCGACCTGACGGTCGGCGGGGTGTTCGATGCGGCCGTGTCCACCTTCGACGGCCTCAACTACCTCACCCCGGCCGAGCTCGCCTCGACGCTCGCGGCGGTCGGCCGCCGGGTCCGGCCCGGCGGCTGGCTCGCGTTCGACCTGCACGCCAACGGGATGCTGGAGTTCGCCAGGTCCCATCCGGTCGTCGAGGGCGAGGCTGACGGGAAGCGCTTCACGATCCGCAACGACGTGGATGTGCGGTCCCGGGTCTGTGTCACGCGGATCGACGTCACGGGGCAGACCGAGGGCGACGCGTTCAGCGAGTGCCATCGCCAGTACTTCTTCAGCCCCACGGACGTTCGCCGCGCGCTCTCCGACGCCGGCTTCGAGCCCCCCGCGCTCACCGATGAGTACACCGATCGGCCGGCCGATCGGTCGACGCTGCGCCTGACCTGGGTCTGCCGGCGCAGCCCGGCCTGACCGCGGGGAGTCAGATCCCGCGACGATCCCGACCACGTCGACCACGAGGACGGACGCATGGCTCCTGCGGGCCTCTCCGACTTCGCCTACCCCGACGCCGAGACGCAGCTGCGGCCGCTCCGGCGGCCCGGGCTGGTCGAACGCAGCGCACTGCTCGCCCGTCTGGAGCTGGTCCGCGACGATGTCCCGCTCGTGCTGGTGACGGCGCCTGCGGGCTATGGCAAGACCACGGTGCTGAGCCAGGCCTCGGCCGCGGACGGACGGGACGTCGCCTGGGTCACGGTCGAGGAGGCCGACGCTGACCCGGTCCGCTTCGCAGGCCGTGTCGCCCTCGCACTCCACCGGATCCAGCCGCTCGACGCGGACGTCCTCGAGGCGTTCGCCACCGGGGACGGGCCCCCGCACGGTGCGGCGCTCCCGCTCCTGCTCAGGTCGCTGCGAGGCTGGGAGCGGCCGGCTCTGCTGGTGCTGGACGACGTCCACCGGTTGCGCAGTGTCCCTGCGATGAGCTTCGTCCGGGCGCTCGTCGACGGGCTGCCCCCGGGCTTCCGCATCCTCATCGGATCCCGGCTCGCGCTGAGCCTGGGCCGGCTGCGCAGCGAAGGACGCTCCGCGGAGTTCGGCGCTGGCGACCTGGCGTTCTCCGAGGCGGAGGTGCGGGCCGTCCTCACCGGCGAGGGCCTGGTCCCGAGCGGCGAGACGGTGCAGGCCGTGGTCCGCCGCACCGAAGGATGGCCGGCCGGGGTCTACCTGGCCGCACTGGCCATCCGCGCCTCACTGGACGCCCCGGATGCAGCCGGTCGCATCGCCGGCGACGACCCGTTCGTCGCGGACTACTTTCAGGAGCTGCTGGTCCGCGAGTCTCCGGACACGATCCGGTTCCTGCTGCGCTCCGCCCCGCTCGAGGAGATGTGCGCCTCCCTGTGCGATCGGGTGCTGGGCCGGAGCGGCTCGGCCAGCCAGCTGACCGAGGCCGCACGCCGGAACCTCTTCGTCGTGCCGTTGGACCGACGGGGGGAGTGGTACCGCCTACACCACCTGTTCGCTGACTTCCTTTTGTCGGAGCTGCGCCGCCGGGAGCCTGACGAGGAGAGCCAGGTGCATCGGGCAGCCGCCTCCTGGTATGAGGAGCACCTCCTGCCCGAGCGCGCGATCCGGCACGCTATCGCCGGCCGTGACATCGGAGCCGCGGCCCGGCTGGTGAACCGGTACGCCCGGGAGTTCTGGGCCGCCGGCCGGCTCGACACCGTCCGGGAATGGATCGCTTCGCTGGACGACGACGGGCTGACGAGCTATCCGCCGCTGGCGATCACCGCGGCGTGGATCTCCGCGTTCGAGGGAGACCGGCTCTCCGCCCAGCGGTTCCTGGACGCCGCGGAGCGCGGCTCCTTCGCCGGGCCCCTGCCGGACGGGAGCGCCTCGCTCGCCTCCGCCACCACGGTCATGCGCGCCGTGATGGGAGTGTGGGGCGTCGATCGGATGCTGGTCGACGCCGTGGCGGCCGTGGAACTGGAGCCGCCCGGAGCACCCTGGCACCCGGGAGCGATCGGCGCCCTGGGCGTCGCGCACGTCCTGGCCGGTGACAAGGGGCTGGCGGTCAAGGAGCTCGAGCTGGCCGCCGAGCGCGGACGCGAGGCCCAGCGAGTGGCGGCCTCGGCCGCCCTGGCCGAGCTGTCCCTGCTCGCGGCCGAGCGGGGCGACTGGTCCCGGGCGGAAGATCTGGCGGACGACGCGCTGGACCTCGTCGTCGCCGCCGGGCTCCAGCAGCACGTGTTCACCATCCTGAGCCACACCGCGGCAGCCAGGGTCGCGGTCCACCGCGGCGACGAGACCCAGGCCCGGCGCCAGGTGGGGGCGGCCCTGCGGCTCTACGCCACTCCCTCTCCGGCGGCGTTCCCGTGGATATCTGCCCAGTTCACCATCAACCTCGCCCACATTCTCCTCGACCTCGGCGACCTGGCCGCGGCCCGCTTCCGGGCCGGAGAGGCGCGGCGGCACGTCGTCCGGCTGCCGACCCAAGGAGTGCTGCGGCATCAGCTGAGCGCGCTGTCCGTCCGCCTGACCGGCGCCAGGGGAGACTCCCCGGCCTCCAGCGCCATGGCCCTGAGCGCGGCGGAGATGCGGGTCCTCCAGCTCCTGCCCACCCATCTCACCCTCGGGGAAATCGGCGAGGAGCTGCACACCTCCCGGCATACCGTCAAGACCCAGGTCGCCTCGGTCTATCGGAAGCTGGAGTCGTCGACCCGTACCGAGGCCGTCCGCCGCGGTCGTGCGCTGGGTCTGGTACGGACTGTTCGCGGCTCCGACGCGGACGACCCCGCGGGTCCGAGGTGAGCGCAGTGACCGCGTTCCGGCCGGGCCGTCGGCCTCATCCCGCCGGGGTGAGGACGCGCGGCACCGGGAGGAGGTCTCGTGTGCTGGCTGCCGGTCACGGCTGCGGACGGGAGGGTCGACCACACCGTGGACTACGTCGCGCTTCTGATGCCGGTGGTGACGCTGGTCGCCCTCCCGCTCATCGACCGGCTCGAGCGCTGGGCCCTGCTCCCCGACCTCCTGCCGGCACCGGCCGAGCCCGATGACGCCGCGCGGTCGTCGCCGGTGGAGGGGAGCGCGGTCACCGCTCGAGGCCCGTCGGGTCCACCAGGCTGGTCCTGAGCTCGGCCAGCAGCTGTTCGGCCTCACCGGTGCAACCGAGCACCCGCAGCTCGCTGTCGTGCAACCAGGCGATCCGGTCCGCGACGGCCAGCGCGGCCATGCCGGTCTCGTCGGCGTACGTCACGTCGGTCAGATCGACGATCACCGTTCTCCGCGGTGCGATCCCCTGGATCAGGACGTCGAGCAGCTCGCAGCTCGATCCGGCGTCGACCACCCCGCGGACAGCGACGTGGACCGAACCGTCGGTGAGCATGGACCACTCCGCGGCGAACGCAGTCCCTCCCTTTGCTGGCATCTCCGGTCCCATCAACGGTGGATGGTCCCTCTTTGCAGAAGGAGCAGCCGCGGCGGCTCGATGACCGCTCGAGGACAGGGTCCCCGATGTGGGAAGCGGTGAAACACATCAGCGGCCGACGGGCGGTCCCACCGTCCGCACCGCGATCACCGTCAGGAGGCGTGAACCGTGCGGTCGACGTCGGTCGCGGTGAAGACCGTCGCCCAGTCGCTGTTGATGCTGACGACGGTCCAGCCGTCCCTGTCCGCCTGGTCCAGCGCCTCCTCGGCTCCGGCCGTGTAGGCGAATTCGCGGTGGGGGTCGTCGTGCAGGACCAGCAGACGCAGGGACGCCTTGTCCTCGTGCTGGGTGAAATGGAGCATCGGGATGTCGCCGTTCGAGTTGCCGGCGGCGAGCAGCGGCCGGCGCCCGGTCCGGCTCCAGATCCGCACCGGCTTCTGCGGGCCGTCGTCCAGGTAGTCCAGCCCGGCCTTGTGCGAGATCGTGCCGCCGCGGTCACTGCGGTAGCCGAGCGCGGCCGAGCTTCCGATGACGCGCTCGCGCGGGATGCCGTACACCTCCGGGCTGACCGGCCGCATGAAGTCACGTCCGCCGCCGGACGCGATGTAGTTGGCGAAGCCGTGCGCCGCAAGGTAGTCGAGCAGCTCGACCATCGGCGCGTAGGCGCAGGACACGTAGGCCCGATCCAGCGTCGGGTGCCTGGCGGTACGGAGGAACGCCTCCGACTTCGCCTCGAAGTCCTCCACGGTGATCCCGTCGTAGGCCCCGAGCACCCCGGCGGTGAGCACGTGCACGTTGCGGTCGTCGCCGGCATAGTGGTCGGCGAGCACGGAAGCGAGCCAGCCGTAGTCCCGTTCGTAGGCGGCCTTCCACGGCTGCCGGCCTCGCAAAGTGGCATCGGCGGTGGCCATCTCGACGAGCCGGCGGAGGATGAAGTCGAGCTGGATCGGCATGGGCTTCTCGCACCAGAGGGTGCCGTCATTGTCGAACACCGCCACCCGCTCCTCGACCGGGACCGTCTCACCGCCGTCCTCGCCGCAGGTCCGCCGCACGAACTCCACTATCGCCCGCTTCGCCGGCCCGTCCCGCCAGGTCGACAGGTCGGTGGGGCGGGCAGGGGGGTCGTTGTCGTTGGTCTCCATCGGTCGACCGTCGCGGATCCGATCGGTACGCGAACCACTCCGGACGGATGACCGTGGCCGCAGCGACCCGCGCGCCTCGTTGTCGCGGTAGATATGCCACAACTAGCTTGTCGCACGTGAGCGGCCGGCCCGCCGAGGGGCCGATGGACCGGGGCGAGGAGCCCGTCCCCTCCTTCGGCCTCGTCCAGTCCAAACTGGACCCGCCGGCGTCGCGACCGGGGATCGTGCCCCGCACCGCTCTGGTGGACCGGCTGCTGACGGCCCAGACCGTACCAATCATCGCCTTGGTGGCGCCGGCCGGGTACGGCAAGACGACTCTGCTGGCGCAGTGGGCCGAGCGAAGGCAGCCGCGGCTCGCCTGGATCTCCTGCGACGCCGACGACAACGACCCGGCGACCCTGCTCAGTTCTCTCGCTGTCGCGCTGGCCCGGGTCGGGCCGATCGACCGTTCGGTGTTCCGACGGCTCGCCTCGGGAGCCGATGTGACCGTCGTGCCGAGGTTCATGGCCGCCATTGCCGAGATACCGACGCCGGTCGCCGTGGCGCTCGACCGCGTCGAGGCGATCTCGGACAAGGGCTGCCTCGATGCGCTCGCCGAGTTCGCGCTGAGCCTCCCCGGCGGTTGGCAGGTCGCCCTGGCTTCCCGGCATCCGCTGCAGCTCCCGCTCGGCCGGCTGCGGGCCCAGGGCCGGATCGTGGAGGTCACGGCGCGGGACCTGGCGATGGGTCCGCCCGAGGCGGGCTCGCTGCTCGGGCTCGCCGGTCTGGCGATCCCCGACGTCGGCATCCGGGAGCTGGTGACGCGCACCGAGGGATGGCCGACCGGCCTGTACCTCGCGGCGGCCGAGATCAAGGCCGACGCCACGCGGTGGGAGTCCTGGCTCGCAGCCCCGGGCGACCGCCGCTACCTGAGTGGCTACCTGCGCTCCGAGCTGCTCGACGGGATGTCGACCGCCGAGATGTCGTTCCTGACCCGCACCTCGATCCTGGACGCACTGTGCGGCCCCCTCTGCGACGCGGTGCTGGGCGACACGGGCTCGAACCGGGTCCTCGATCAGCTCGAGCGGCGGAACCTCTTGGTCGTTCCGCTGGACCGGCGCCGCGAGTGGTACCGGTATCACAGTCTGCTCCGCGACCTGCTGCGGCAGGAGCTCGGACGGCGCGAGCCCGAGCTGGTGCCGCAACTGCATTTCCGGGCGGCAGCCTGGTTGGAGGCGAACGGCAGACCGGAGGCTGCCCTCGGACAGGCGCAGGCAGCGGGCGATGCCGACATGGTCGCCAGGCTGGTGCTGACCCTGATGCAACCGGTGTGGGCGAGCGGTCGCGTCGACACGCTTGTGCGCTGGATCACCTGGTTCGAGCGGGAGGGGGTGCTCGACCGCCACCCGGCCATCGCCGCCCACGGCTCGCTGACCTTCGCGCTGCTCGGCCGGCAGAGCGACGCCGAGCGGTGGGCCGCCGTCGCCGAGCGGGCGGAACCGACGGAATTGCTCTCGGACGGGAACACCATGGAGGGGCTGCTCGCCTACCTGCGCGCCATCCTGGCGCGGGACGGCGCCGACCGGATGCGGCGGGACGCGTGGATCGCATGGACGGGTCTCAGCCTCGACAGTCCCTATCGCCCGACGATGCTGCACACGGTGGGCCTGTCCCACCTGATCGAGGGCGACCCGGACCGCGCCGACGCCTTCTTCGTCAGCGCGTACGAGGATGCGATCGACGCGGGGTCCGCTCCGCTGGCGGCTCTGCTGCTGGCCGAGCGCTGCCTCGTGGCCGCCGCCCGGCCGGACTGGTCCGGCGCCGAGGCGTTCGCCCGCCGCGCGCTGTCCATCGTCCAGGACCAGCAGCTGCAGGACTACTGGACGAGCGCCCTGGTGTTCGCCGCGGCGGCCCGGACCGCCGTGCACGGGGGAGAGGTCGACCGAGCCCGGCACCAGGCCGCGCAGGCCGCGCGGCTGCGGCCCCTGCTGATCTCCACGATCCCGGTCGTGTCCCTCCAGACGCTCCTGGAGCTGGCACGGGTCTACATCGCGCTCGCCGATCCGGGCGGTGCCGGCGCGGTCCTCCAGCAGGCCGACGGGATCCTCCAGGACCGCCCGGACCTCGGCGTCCTGCCGGCGCAGGCCCGGGAGCTGCGTTTCATGCTCGACCGGCTCACCGGCGCGGTCGGCGGGGCCTCGTCGTTGACGTCGGCCGAGCTGCGCCTGCTGCCGCTGCTGTCCACCCACCTCTCCCTCGGCGAGATCGGTGCGCGGCTGAACGTCTCCCGCAACACGGTCAAGGCCCAGGCGAGCTCCGTCTACCGGAAGCTCGACGTGTCCTCCCGCCGCGAGGCGGTCGAACGGACTCGGGAGCTCGGCCTGACCGTGTGATGACCGCCCCGGCTCGGGACGGTCGTGGCCGTCCGCGGGCGCGGCCCGGCCGGCAACCATCCCCCCGGGATGAAGGCCGGGGGCCCGGCGCCTCCTAGCGTCGGCGCGGCAGGCCCAGCACGACAGGAGGATCGGCGATGCTGAACGAGAACGACCGGCGCGAGCTGTCCCTGATCGAGCAGGGGCTCGTCTCCGACGACCGGCGCTTGGCGGACACCTTCCGCAACGTCCGGCCCTGGTCCGGCCGCCGGAGCCGATGGGCGACGCGGGCCGTGATCGGGTTCGGGACGTTCCTGGTCCTGATCGGCATCGTCGCCGGCGCCGGCGGGGTGTTCCTGCAAGGCCTGCTGGCGCTCGGCTGCGGCATCGGCTGGCGGGTGCTCAGCCGCCGCCTCGCTGCCCGCAGGAGCTCGTCCGCGCGGCCCGATGACCCCGACCGGGATGCGCCGCCGAAGCGGCATCGCTCGGTCTGAGCGAGCGGTGTCCGGCGGGCCGCGGGCGGCCCGGACCTCATCCGGGCGGGATGACGCGGCGCCGGGCGACCTGTCTCAACCTGAGCCAGGCACCGGCACGCTGTGGACCGAACAGGAAGCGAGACAGCCATGACCAGCACCGCCGATCAGTCAACGTACGACAGCCGCGGGCTCGACCGAGCGCCGAGCGGCTGGGCCGGCTGGGCCGTCTTCGCCGGCATCCTGATGGTCACGATGGGCGCCTATCAGGCCATCGTCGGCCTGGTCGCCCTCTTCGACGACGGCTACTACGTGGTCCGGCCCTCCGGCCTGGTGGTGCACGTCGACTACACGGCCTGGGGCTGGATCCACCTGGTCATCGGCCTGCTCGCATTCTTCGCCGGCTTCGGCGTGCTGGCCGGCAAGACCTGGGCGCGCGCGGTCGGGATCATCCTGGCCGGGATCGCCGCGATCGTGAACTTCGCCTTCATCGCCGCCTTCCCCGTCTGGTCGATCATCTTGATCACGATGGACATCGTGATCATCTACGCGCTCGCCGCGCACGGCCGCGAGTTGCAGCGGCTGTAGGCGTCAGCCGAACGGATGAGCCGGACCCGGGACCCGAGGCGGGATGGAGGTCGTACAAGGTGGCAGACACAACGGTCGTGCACCCGAGCGTCGACGACCGGCGGGCGCGGGGGAAGCAGGCGCGCATCCGGACCTCACCGTCCGCCCACGCGGGCTGGCAACCGGCGACCGCCCGTCCGGATCCGGTAGGCTTGCTCGAGGAGCAGAACCTCACCCGCGAAGCCGACCTGGTGCCCGTGCGGCACGGGCGGATGATGGTCTCGCCGTTCACGTTCTACCGGGGCGCGGCCAAGATCATGGCCGCCGATCTCGCGGACACGCCCACCGCCGGCCTGACCGTCCAGCTCTGCGGGGACGCCCACCTGTCGAACTTCGGTGTATTCGCCTCGCCCGAGCGGGAGCTCCTGTTCGACCTGAACGACTTCGACGAGACGCTCCCCGGACCCTTCGAGTACGACGTGAAGCGCCTCGCCGCCAGCTTCACGATCGGGGCCCGCAACAACGGCTTCTCCAAGGCGGACACGCGGGCCATCACGTCCGCCTCGGTCACGGCCTACCGGGAGGCGATGCACGAGTTCGCGGCGATGGGGACGATGGACGTCTGGTATGCGCACATGTCCGCGGACGACCTGCTCCGGCTGGTGGAGACCGCCGGCAAGAACGGCAAGAAGGGCAAGAACGGCAAGAAGAAGTCCCGGCAGGTGGTCAACGCCCGCAAGCGGCTGGACAAGGCCCGTACCAAGGACAGCCTGCAGGCGCTGTCCAAGCTGGGCGAGCTGGTGGACGGCCACTACCGGATCGTCAGCCAGCCGCCGATCGTCGTGCCCGCCCGCGACCTGTCGGCCTCCTACGGCATCTCCGCAGACGACGTGGGCGGCGCCATCCGCGGGCAGCACCGTGCGTACCGGGCCACTCTCCAGCCGGACCGGCGGCACCTGCTGGAGCGCTTCGAGATCGTCGACATGGCCCGCAAGGTCGTCGGGGTCGGCAGTGTCGGCACCCGCGCATTCATCGTCCTGCTGCAGGGCCGGGACGAGCGGGACCCGCTTTTCCTCCAGGTCAAGGAAGCGACCGCCTCCGTGCTGGAGGACCACCTACCCAAGAGCCGGCACAGCCAGCACGGCGCCCGGGTGGTGCACGGGCAGCGGCTGATGCAGGCCGCCAGCGACATCTACCTGGGCTGGACGAAGGGCGTCGACACCGACCGCCATTTCTACTGGCGCCAGCTGCGGGACATGAAGGGCTCCGTCGATCCGGAGACGATGGTGCCGGCGGGCTACCGCCTGTACGCCCGCGCGTGCGGGTGGACCCTGGCCCGGGCGCACGCCCGTTCCGGCGACCCGGTCGCGATCGCCGCGTACCTGGGCCGGAGGGACGACTTCGACCGGTCCATCACCGACTTCTCAGAGCGCTACGCCGACCAGAACGAGCAGGACTACGACGCCTTCGTCAAGGAGATCCGATCCGGCCGCCTGAAGGCGCTGGAGGGGGTCTGAGCCGATCCGCGTCCACTGGGGACCGGGTCCACTGAGGACGGGGTCCACTGAGGACCGGATCCACTGAGGACCGGGTCCACTGAGGACCGGATCCACTAAGGACCAGATCCACTGAGGATCGCGTCCATGAGGACACCGAGCCGAGCCGTGCAGGCCGCGCGGCCACCGAGGGGAACCGAACACATGACCGAGCCGTTCCGAGGTCTCGTCAACCTGGACATCCGCGACTCAGTGCCGGACTGGTCGCCGTACGAGCAGCCGAAGGCGCCACCGGGCACGCCCAACGTGCTGTACATCGTGCTGGACGACGTCGGCTTCGCGGGTTTCGGCTGCTACGGCGGGATGATCGAGACGCCGAACATCGACCGCGTCGCCGCGGCCGGGCTGCGCTACACGCAGTGGCACACGACCGCGCTGTGCTCGCCGACCCGGTCCTGCCTGCTGACGGGACGCAACCACACTACGAACGGGATGGCCTGCATCACCGAGGCGGCCGCCGGGTTCCCGAACGGCAACGGCCACGTCCCGCCCGAATGTGCCACCGTGGCCGAGGTGCTGGCCGACCGGGGCTTCAGCACCGCCGCGGTCGGCAAGTGGCACCTGACGGCCGAGGACGAGATGAACTTGGCCTCCACCCGGCGCAGCTGGCCGCTCGGGCGGGGCTTCGACCGGTACTACGGGTTCCTCGGGGCGGAGACCAACCAGTGGTATCCGGACCTGTTCCACGACAACCACCCGGTCGACCAGCCCCGCAGTCCCGAGCAGGGCTACCACCTCACCGAGGATCTGACGGACCGGGCCATCGAGTACATCGACGACGTGAAGGCGATCGCGCCGGATCGGCCCTTCTTCCTGTACTACGCCCCCGGCGCGGCGCACGCGCCCCATCACGTGCCGCGGGAATGGGCCGACCACTACCGGGGCCGGTTCGACGGGGGCTACGAGGCCGCCCGCGAGGAGATCCTGGCTCGGCAGAAGGAGATGGGCGTGGTTCCGGCGCGCACGGAGCTGCCGCCGGTCAACCCCATCGGCGCGCCGCAGACCCGCACGGGACCCGACGGAAAGCCGTTCCCGGTCTTGGACTACACCAAGCCGTGGGACAGCCTGTCCGGCGACGAGCAGCGGCTGTACGCCCGCATGGCCGAGGTGTACGCCGGCTTCCTGTCCCACGCCGACGCGCAGATCGGTCGGCTACTGGACTACCTCGAGGAGATCGGGCAGCTCGAGGACACCATCGTGGTGATCGTGTCCGACAACGGGGCCAGTGGCGAGGGCGGCCCGGACGGCTCCGTGAACGAGAACAAGGTCGCCAACGGCATCCCCGACGACCTCGAGGCCAACCTGGCCATGCTCGACGAACTGGGCGGGCCGAAGACCTACAACCACTACCCGACCGGCTGGGCGATGGCGTTCAACACCCCGTTCAAGATGTGGAAGCGTTATTCGTTCGAGGGCGGCACCAGCGACCCGTGCATCATCTCCTGGCCCGCAGGCATGGCGGTTCGCGGTGAGATTCGCGACCAGTACCACCACGCCATCGACATCGTCCCCACGCTGCTGGACTGTCTCGGGGTCGAGCAGCCCCACACGGTCAAGGGCGTGACCCAGATTCCCATCCAGGGCGTCAGCATGCGCTACAGCTTCGACGCGGCGGCGATCCCGACCGCCCGCAAGACGCAGTTCTACTCGATGCTGGGCACCCGGGCGATCTGGCACGACGGCTGGAAGGCGGTCACCACGCACCCGGCCATCAGCGGTTGGAGCCACTACGAGCAGGACACCTGGGAGCTCTACCACACCGATGAGGACCGGGCGGAGCTGCACGACCTGGCCGCCGAACATCCGGACCGGCTGAAGCAGCTGATCGGCCTGTGGTTCTACGAGGCGGGCGCCAACCACGCGTTCCCGCTCGACGACCGATCGGCCATCGAGATCCTCACGACGCCCCGCCCGCAACTCGTGCCGCCCCGCAACCGCTACAGCTACCGGCCGGGCGGCGCGGAGATCCCCGAGTCGGTGGCCGCCAACCTTCGCAACCGGTCGTTCACCATCGGGGCGCAGGTCGACCTGCCCGGACCGGGCGCAGCGGGCGTGCTGTTCGCGCACGGCAGCCGATTCGGCGGTCATGCCCTGTACGTCAAGGACAACCGGCTGCACTACGTCTACAACTTCGTTGGGATGTTCGAACAGCACGTCGCCGGGTCCGAGGACCTGCCGACCGGGCAGGACCTGCTGCTCTCGGCCAGCTTCACCAAGGACACGGAGGACCCGCCCGGAGTGGCCGGAGGCACGCTCACCCTCTGGCACGGGGACCACCAGGTCGGTGCGGCCCGCATCAAGACCCAGCCCGGCAAGTTCTCCCTCGCCGGCGAGGGGCTGTGCGTCGGGCGGGACAGCGGCGAGCCCGTCACCGATGACTACCCCGGACGGGCGCCGTGGGCCTTCACCGGCGGGACGCTGCACCGGGTCGTCGTGGACGTCAGCGGCGAGCCGTACGTCGATCTGGAGCGGGAGGCCGCAGCCATGCTGGCCCGCGAGTGAGCCGGACCGGCGGGATCCGGTCGGAGTGCTGATCGGCGAGCAATGGGGGCGACGACCGCGGTGTGCCCGACCCGTTCACAACGATCCAGGCGTTGCGAACGCGTCGCTCCGTACCAGGCCGCCGACCTGGTCCTGCGTGGAGTTCCGGCAGGTTGGCGCCTCAACCGATGGGACTGAGGACGGGCGAATCTCAACTCCGGCGGAGGAGTCGCGGTTCGCGGTCGGCGCGGCAGCCTGCGACTCCGTCGAGGAAGAGGTGCGCGGATGAGCAGCAGCGGTGAGGCCGGTGGTGGCCGCCGGTGGAGTGTCGACGCTGCCCGGCTGTGGATCGGCGGCGTCATGGCCGGCGTCGTCGGCGCCGGCGTCGTCGTGGTCGGCTTCCTCGTCGCCCGCGGCATCCTCGACGTCCCGGTGCTGATCGAGCGCCAGGGCAAGCTCGTCAACGCCGACGTGTGGTGGTATGCGCTGGGCGCGTTCGCCGCGGCGCTGGTCGCCACCGGCCTGCTGCACGTGCTGCTGCTCGGTGCGCCGCGGCCGTTCACCTTCTACGGCTGGATCACCGGCCTGGCGGTCGCCATCGCCGCGCTGGTCCCCTTCACCACCGGCGCGAAGCTCGACACGAAGGGCGCGCTCTGCGCGATCAACCTGGCGGCCGGCGTGGTGGTGGCGGTCATCGTCGCCACCGTCGGCCGCAGCGCGGTCCAGTCGCCGGATCGGTACGGCTCCGGAGGTCCCGGCCCGGTCGACCCGTACCAGCCCCAGATCCGGCCGGTGGACGAGTACCGCGACCCGCCCGGCAACTGGTAGCCGCACCCGTGGGCGTCCCGGACCGGGTCGGCGCGGTCGTCACGCCGGCCCGCCGGTGGCTGCCTACGGTCCGGCCGGCCCACCCGGTCCGCGTACG
>DATDKW010000455.1:0-5299 GCA_036519715.1 Mycobacteriales bacterium | reverse complement strand
CCCGGCCGGCGTACGGCGGCCGGCGTGCGGCCCGGCCGGCGTGCGGCCCGGCCGGCGCGGCAGTGGCCGGCCGGGCCGGGGGCGCGGATGAGCTCTACGCGGCCAGGTGGGGCTGGATCTCGGCGGCGGCGTCGGGGCCGTAGACCTCGGCCAGCCGGGCCACGAACTCGGCCGGGTGGACCACGTACTCCTGCGGCCCGTCCGCCTCCAGGACCAGCGTCGCGACCGTCGCGCCGACCTGCGCCGACCGCTCCGGGGACAGGCCCCAGGCGGTCGCGGCCAGGAAGCCGGAGCGGAACCCGTCGCCGACCCCGGTCGGGTCCACGATCTCCCGGGCCGGCACCACCGGGACCAGCAGCGACGGCGCGTCCTGGCAGTCGATCCGGACGCCGCCCGCGCCCAGCGTGGTGATCCGGGTGCGGACCCGCTTGAGCACCTCGGCGTCGCTCCAGCCGGTCTTCTGCTCCAGCAGGGCCTTCTCGTACTCGTTGGTGAACAGGTAGGTCGCGCCGTCGACCAGCTGCTTGATGTCCTCGCCGCCCATCAGCGCCATCTGCTGGGACGGGTCGGACGCGAACGGGTAGCCCCGGTCGCGGCACTCGTCGGTGTGGCGCAGCATCGCCTGCGGATCGTTGGCGGCGATGCAGACCACGTCGAAGGGGCCGACCCGGGCCGCGATGGGGGCCAGCTCGATCAGCCGGGCCTCGGCCATCGCGCCGGTGTAGAACGAGGCGATCTGGCACTGGTCGTCATCGGTGGTGCAGACGAACCGGGCCGTGTGCGCGGTCTCGCTGATCCGGACGGACTCGCAGTCGACGCCGTGGCGCTCCAGCCAGGACCGGTAGTCGGCGAAGTCCTCGCCGGCCGCGCCGACCAGGACCGGGCGCTGGCCCAGCTGACCCAGCCCGTACGCGATGTTGGCGCCGATCCCGCCGCGCCGGATCACCAGGTCGTCCACCAGGAACGACAGCGAGACCTTGGCCAGGTGCTCCGGCAGCAGCTGCTCGGCGAACTTGCCGGCGAAGTGCATGAGGTGGTCGGCGGCGATCGAGCCGGTCACGGCGATGGGCACGGTGGTCCTCGGGTGTGGGGGGCGGGTCCTCGGGGCCGCACCGTGGCGACCCCGACAAGCCTACCCGCCGCAACCATCTCCCCGGGTGCGGCGTCGCAGCGGCAACCAGTCGTACGAGCCCGGTCCGGAGGGTGCGATGCCGACGACCCAGGGACGGCGCCCGCTGCCGATGAACGGCGACGAGCCGCACCCGGACAGCTCCGGGTGCGGCTCGCGGTGGCGCAAGAGCGACTAGCTGAAGCTGTCGCCGCACGCGCAGGAGCTCTGCGCGTTGGGGTTGTCGATCGTGAAGCCCTGCCGCTCGATGCTGTCGACGAAGTCGATCGTCGCACCGCTGAGGTAGGGAACGCTCATCCGGTCCACCACGACCTCGACGCCGCCGAAGTCGGTGACCTGGTCGCCGTCGATCGACCGCTCGTCGAAGAACAGCGAGTAACGCAGGCCCGAGCAACCGCCCGGCTGCACGGCAATGCGGAGCCGCAGGTCGTCACGGCCCTCCTGATCCAGCAGCGCCTTCACCTTGGTGGCCGCGCCGTCGGTGAGGACCACCGACTGCTGGGCCTCGGTCGTCGTCTCCGTCGTCTCCAAGGACACGGTCTCTCCCACTCGCTCGGGTCGCCTTCGGCGGGACCAACATCCGCCCGCCCTCCGGTCTTCCCCATCGTACGACTGCAATCCGGACGTGGCCGTCTCCGCCCGTGTGTCGACCGCCTCAGGAGTTCCTTGGTCGTCCCGCCGGTTGGCCGGCACCGCCTCAGCGGCTCCACTCCCGGGCCACCGCCGCGGCCAGCTCGGACAGCCGCGCGGCCGGCCGCTCCAGCGCCGCCTCGACCGATCCGGCCTGCTCAGCCACCGAGTACGCCTTCTCCACGCCGGCCGCGGCCGCCTCCTGCCGGCCCAGCGACACCTGCCCGGCCAGCACCAGGCAGGGCAGCCCGTGCTCGGTCGCGGCCGCGGCCACGCCGCCGGCGACCTTGCCCCGCAGCGACTGGAAGTCGAAGGACCCTTCGCCGGTGATGACCAGGTCGGCGCGGGCCAGCGTGCCGGCCAGGTCGACGGCGTCGGCGACCAGCTCGACCCCGGCCCGCCGGGTCGCCCCGAGTGCGAAGAACGCCGCCCCCAACCCGCCCGCGGCACCGGCGCCGGGCAGCTCGGCCAGCCCGGCCGGCGCACCCGGCAGGTCCCGCTCGGCCACCTCGGCCCACCGGCCCAGGGCCGCGTCCAGAGCGTCCAGGTCCTCGGGCCGCAGCCCCTTCTGCGGGCCGAACACCGCGGTCGCGCCGTGCGGCCCGCACAGCGGGTTGTCCACGTCGGTGGCCGCGACCAGGCTGGCCCCGCGCAGCTGGGCCGTGCCCTCGAGCCGGTCCAGCCCGGCCAGCGCCAGCCCCCCGTACGGCAGCACGGACCCGGCGGCGTCCAGCGGCGTCACCCCGAGGGCGGTCAGCATGCCCATGCCGGCGTCGTTGGTGGCCGAGCCGCCCAGGCCGACCACGATCGTGCCGGCGCCGCACTCGACCGCGGCGGCCAGCAGCGAACCCAGCCCGTACGTGCTGGTGGTCCGGGGGTCGCGCTCCGCCGCGGTGAGCAGGTGCAGGCCGGTGGCCTGCGCGGACTCCACGTACGCGGTGTCGCCGGCGAGCAGGATCGCGCCCACCACCGGCCGCCCGAGCGGATCGGTGGTCGGCACCGGCACCGTGCGCCCGTCCAGGACCGTGGACAGCACGTCCACGAAGCCCGGCCCGCCGTCGGACAGCGGGAGGAGCACCAGCTCGTCGGCCGGCGCCACCTGCGCCCAGCCGGCCCTGATCGCCTCCGCGGCCTCGACCGCCGACAACGTCCCGCCGAACCCGTCCGGCGCCACCACCACTCGCACGCCGGAAGTCTGGCCCATCCCCCCGTACGCGGAAACCGCCGCCCGGGGATAGCGGAGATCACAGGCGGGGCGGCGGCCCGGCGGACACAATGGGCGCATGGACCTCGATCTGCCGGCCGGTGTGACCGCGACTCCGGTGGCGCTGCTGCTGCTCGGGCGGGGGGCCGACCCGGACTCCGAGCGCGGCGTGGACTGCCCGGGTGACCTGCCCGCCGCGTCCGACCCGACGCTGGTGGAGCGGGCCACCGCGGCCCGGGCCGCGCTGGGCGACCGGGCGTTCGTGCTCGGCCACCACTACCAGCGCGAGGAGGTCATCCGGTTCGCTGACGTGACCGGCGACTCGTTCAAGCTGGCCCAGCAGGCCGCGGTCCGGCCGGAGGCCGAGTTCATCGTGTTCTGCGGCGTGCACTTCATGGCCGAGAGCGCCGACATCCTCACCGCCGACACCCAGCAGGTGGTGCTGCCCGACCTGGCGGCCGGCTGCTCGATGGCCGACATGGCCACGTTCGACCAGGTGGAGGACGCCTGGGACGTGCTCGCCGACGCCGGGGTGGCGGACGCGACGGTGCCGGTGACGTACATGAACTCCTCGGCCGCGATCAAGGGCTTCACCGGGCGGCGCGGCGGGACGGTGTGCACGTCCTCCAACGCCAAGCGGGCCCTGGAGTGGGCCTTCGGCGACCGCGGCGCGGACAAGGTGCTCTTCCTGCCCGACCAGCACCTCGGCCGCAACACCGCGGTCCGGGAGCTCGGCCTGAGCCTGGACGACTGCGTGCTGTTCGACCCGCACAAGCCCGGCGGCGGCGTGACCGCCGGCGCGCTGCGGGACGCGCGGATGATCCTGTGGCGCGGGCACTGCTCGGTGCACGGGCGGTTCCGGCTGGACGCGGTCCGCGACGTCCGGGAGCGGATCCCGGACGTGCAGGTGATCGTGCACCCGGAGTGCCGGCACGAGGTCGTCACCGCCGCCGACCTGGTCGGCTCGACCGAATACATCATCCGGGTGATCGACGCCGCCCCGGCCGGGACAAAGTTCGCCGTCGGCACCGAGCTCAACCTGGTCCAGCGGCTGGCCAAGCGGCACCCGGACAAGACCGTCGTGTTCCTGGAGAAGTCGGTCTGCTACTGCTCGACCATGAACCGGATCGACCTGCCCCACCTGGTCCGCTCGCTGGAGTCGCTGGCCGCCGGGCAGGTCGTCAACCGGATCACGGTCGAGCCGGAGACGGCGCGGCACGCCCGCGCCGCCCTCGACCGGATGCTCGCCCTCCCCGAGGGGACGATCCGCACCGCCGACTAGCCGGCTCCGACCTCGGTGTGCGGTCCGGCCGGCAGCGTCCGGCCGGCCGCGTCGTAGGCGGTGACGTTCGCGATCCGGGTTCCGGGAGCCACGTGCACCGGGGTGCCGCCGGTGTCGGCGGAGAACCAGAACAGCGTGACCGGCCACTGGCGGACGCTCCACCGGGCGAGCTTCGCGGTGACCACCTTCCCGCCGACCGTCGCCGTCACCTTGGCGACCGGGCCTACGTACCAGCCGACCGCGGACCAGTCGCCGGCCGGGATGACGGGCCCCGTCGCGGTGCCGCTACTGGTGAAGACCCCGTGGAAGCCGGGCTCGTACTCGAGCGGTTCGGAGTGCGGGTCGACGTTGAGCCCGTAGCCGATCGAGCAGACGGCGTCCGGGCTGCGCCACCCCGCGACGAGGCTGAACCGGCTGCCCGTGGCCAGCAGCGGCGGCTTGGTGATCTTGACGAACCAGTAGACGCGCTCCCGGCCGTCCCGGACCTCGCCGGTACGGATCACGTCGCCCCAGGCCGGCGCATCGATCCGGGCGCAGTCGACCGGCGCCGCGGCGACCCTCGGGATGGCGGCGGTCTCGACCTGTTCCTGAGCGTTGCCCGTCCGCAGCACCGGGACGGCGACCAGCGCGGCCGCCCCGGCCACCGCCAGGACCGTCGCTGACAGACCGGACCGGCGGACGGCCTTGCGGCGCCGGCCGCGGGCGACCACCAGGTCCAGGTCCACGGTGAGCGCCGGGGGCGGCTCGTGCAGGGCGGTGCGCAGCTCGTCGACGTTCATCGGAGTCCTCCGTCGTGGCTCAGGTCGGCGTCGTGGCTCAGGTCGGCGTCGTCGCTCGTGTCGGTGTCGTGGCTCGTGTCGGCATCGTGGCTCGTGTCGGTGTCGTGGCTCGTGTCGGTGTCGTGGCTCGTGTCGGCGTCGTGGCTCGTGTCGGCGTTGTGGCTCAGGTCGGTGGAGACGCGCAGCTTGGCCAGCGCGCGCGAGGCGGTGCTCTTGACCGTGCCCGGAGTGATGCCGAGCAGGTCGGCGACCGTGGGGATGTCCAGGTCGGCGTA
>DATDKW010000454.1:0-17882 GCA_036519715.1 Mycobacteriales bacterium | reverse complement strand
GGCGGCACCGTCCCAGCGCGCTCGGCGGTCAGCGGGACGGGTCGCGGACGGCCCGACACTAGAGGCTCGTACGGCCCGGCCGGGGTCCTGAACGGGTGAATCACCCTGCGTCACGGCCTAGGGACCTCATGTCGATCAGCGCAGGTCAACCGGTACGTGTCAGCAAGGGTCGTTCGCCGCGGAACCCTTACAAGCGGGCGGTCAGCGCGGTCGCGGCGGCGGTCAGCAGCGGCGCGAACCGGGGCCCCGGCCGGCGGGTCAGCCGCTCCACCGGGCCGGACACGGAGATGGCCGCGACCACCTCGCCGGCGTGGTCCCGGACCGGCGCCGACACCGACGCGACCCCGGCCTCGCGCTGGCCGACGGAGGCGGCCCAGCCCCGCCGGCGGACCTCGGCCAGCGCCCGCGGCCCGAACCGGGCCCCCGGTGGCAGCTCGTCCTCCGACCACGCGCACAGCACCTGGGCCCCGGAGCCGGCCGTCATCGGCAGCCGGGCCCCGAGCGCCACGGTGGTCCGCAGCCCGGTGCTGCGCTCGGCCGCGGCCACGCACACCCGCTCGTCGCCGTCGCGCCGGTAGAGCTGGGCGCTCTCGCCGCTGCGGTCGCGCAGCCGGGCCAGCACCGGGCCGGCCGCGGACAGCAGCGGGTCGGGGGCGCTGCGGGCCAGCTCGCCCAGCCGCGGCCCCGGCACCCAGCGGCCGGCCGGGTCGCGCACCAGCAGCCGGTGCGCCTCCAGCGCCACCGCCAGCCGGTGCGCGGTCGCCCGCGGCAACCCGGTCGCCTCGACCAGCTCGCCCAGCCCGACCGGCCCGTGGGCGGCGGCGTCGAGCACGGCCACCGATTTGTCGAGCACGCCGACTCCGCTAAGCTGTCCCATGAAGCAGGATCTTATTCCCACACTGTGGGATTCGGCGACAGCGAGATGAGGCGAGCGGATGGCCGGCACACTGGCCGAGAAGCTGTGGGAGTCGCACGTGGTCCGGCGGGCCGAGGGTGAGCCCGACCTGCTCTACATCGACCTGCACCTCGTGCACGAGGTCACCAGCCCGCAGGCGTTCGACGGGCTGCGGCTGGCCGGCCGCCCGGTCCGGCGGCCCGACCTGACCATCGCCACCGAGGACCACAACGTTCCCACCACCGACATCGACCTGCCCATCGCCGACGCCGTGTCGGCGACCCAGGTCGACACGCTGCGCCGCAACTGTGCCGAGTTCGGCGTCCCGCTCCACCCGATGGGCACGGCCGAGCAGGGGATCGTGCACGTGATCGGCCCGCAGCTGGGCCTGACCCAGCCCGGCATGACCATCGTCTGCGGCGACTCCCACACCAGCACCCACGGCGCCTTCGGCGCCCTCGCCTTCGGCATCGGCACCAGCGAGGTCGAGCACGTGCTGGCCACCCAGACGCTCACCCAGCGTCCACAGAGGACCATGGCGGTCACCATCGACGGCGACCTGCCGGCCGGGGTGACGGCCAAGGACGTCGTGCTCACGCTCATCGCGAAGATCGGCACCGGCGGCGGCCAGGGTTACCTGGTGGAGTATCGCGGGGCCGCCATCGAGGCCCTGTCGATGGAAGCCCGGATGACCATCTGCAACATGTCGATCGAGGCCGGGGCCAAGGCCGGCATGATCGCCCCGGACGAGACCACCTTCGCGTACCTCAAGGGCCGGCCGCACGCGCCCCAGGGTGCCGACTGGGACGCCGCGCTGGCCTACTGGCGGACCCTGCGGTCCGACCCCGACGCCACCTTCGACCGCGAGGTCGTGCTCGACGCCGCGACGCTGTCGCCGTTCGTGACCTGGGGGACCAACCCGGGCCAGGGCGTGCCGCTGTCCGGCCGGGTCCCCGACCCGGCCACGATGACCGATCCCAACCAGCGCACGGCGGCCGAGTCGGCCCTGGCGTACATGGGCCTGGAGGCCGGCACGGCGATGCGCGACGTCGCGGTGGACACGGTGTTCCTCGGCTCCTGCACCAACGGCCGGATCGAGGACCTGCGGGCCGCGGCGGCGGTGCTCGGCGGCCGCCGGGTCGCCGAGGGCGTGCGGATGCTGGTCGTGCCCGGCTCCATGCGGGTCAAGGAGCAGGCCGAGCTGGAGGGGCTGGACGAGGTCTTCCGCGCCGCCGGGGCCGAGTGGCGCTCGGCCGGCTGCTCGATGTGCCTGGGCATGAACCCGGACCAGCTGGCGCCGGGGGAGCGCTCGGCCAGCACCAGCAACCGCAACTTCGAGGGCCGCCAGGGCAAGGGCGGCCGCACCCACCTGGTCTCCCCGCCGGTGGCCGCCGCCACCGCCGTCACCGGGCGGCTGACCGCGCCGGCCGACCTGTAGATCCGGAAGGGATTCCCGTGGAGAAGTTCACCGTCCACACCGGCCGGGTCCTGCCGCTGCGGCGCAGCGACGTGGACACCGACCAGATCATCCCGGCCGTCTGGCTCAAGCAGGTCAGCCGGACCGGCTTCGGCGCCGGGCTGTTTTCGGCCTGGCGGTCGACGGACCCCGGCTTCGTGCTCAACCGTCCGGAGTACGAGGGCGCCTCGGTCCTCGTCGCCGGTCCCGACTTCGGCACCGGCTCCTCCCGCGAGCACGCGGTCTGGGCCCTGCAGGACTACGGCTTCCGGGTGGTGCTCTCGCCCCGCTTCGGCGACATCTTCCGCGGCAACTCGCTCAAGGCCGGGCTGCTCACCGTGCTGGTGCCGGAGGACGTGGTCGAGGCGCTGTGGACCCGGGCCGAGCAGGACCCGGCCGCGCCGGTGACCGTCGACCTGGAGGCGCGCGAGGTCCGCTACGACGACAGGACCGTGCCGTTCGAGCTGGACGACTTCACCCGCTGGCGGCTGCTCAACGGGCTCGACGACATCGGCCTGACGCTGACCCACACCGACGACGTGGACGCGTTCGAGGCGCGCCGGCCGGCGTTCCTGCCCACGACGGCGCCGGCGGGCTGAGACCCGTGACCACCGCCTGGGACGCCGAGCTGTACGCGGCCAACACCGCCCACCACCGCCGGCACGACGCCGACTTCCTCGGCGGCCTGACCCTCCCGGCCGGGGCCCGGGTGCTCGACGTCGGCTGCGGGGTCGGCGACTTCACCGCCCGGCTGGCCGGTCTGGCCGCCGGCGTCGAGGTCCTCGGGGTGGACGCCGATCCGGGCATGGTCGCCACCGCCTCCTCCCGGTACGGCTCGGACGCGGTCCGGTTCTCGGTGGCCCGGGCCCAGGAGCTGGACCGGGTGGTGCCGGCGGCCTCGGTGGCCGCGGTGTTCTCGGTGGCGGCGCTGCACTGGGTGCCGGCCGCCGAGCACCCGGCGATGCTGGCGCAGGTGCGCCTCGTGCTGCGGCCCGGCGGCCTCTTCCGGGCCCAGTTCGGCGGGCAGGGCCAGATCGCGGCGGTCAAGGCGATCCTGGACGAGGAGTCGGCCCGGCTCGGCGGCGGGCCGGCCGGGTGGTTCTTCCCGTCCCCCGCCGACTACCGGCCGCTGCTGGAGGCGGCCGGGTTCACGGTGCCCGCTGACTGCTGGGTCCGGCTGCTGCGGCAGGTCCGGGAGTTCCCGGTGGCGGAGGGAATGCTGGGCTGGCTGCGTTCGCAGACCTTCCCGGCGTACGAGCCGGTGCTGCCGGCCGGGGCGTCGGCGGAGTTCCGGGCCCGCTGCGAGGAGCGGGCGGTCGCGGAACTGCGGCGCGCCGACGGAAGTTATGACATTGATTTCGTCCGCCTCGACCTCCTCGTGCGCCCTTCCTGAGCCGCCAATCGCCTGTGCCGTATAGGTTTCCGGCGATCGATATCCGGGAACCGCTTGGGACACAGGCGTTCTGTCGGCAGTCCGGTGTTTGTTTTGCGCCGGTTCGACGCTTACCGTTCGCCCCAGATCGGCGTTCAGAAGCCGAGACCTGTCCCGGGGAGGACCCAACAGTGAACAAGGCACAGCTGATCGAGGCGCTCTCCACACGCCTCGGTGAGGACAAGAAACGCACCGCGGCCACGGTCGACGCGCTGCTCGACACCGTCTACCGGACCGTTCAGAAGGGCGAGAAGGTCGCCCTCACCGGCTTCGGGGTGTTCGAGAAGCGCGACCGCGCCGCGCGTACGGCCCGCAATCCCGCGACCGGCGAGAAGGTGAAGGTCAAGAAGACCTCGGTGCCGGCGTTCCGGGCCGGGCAGGAGTTCAAGAACGTCGTCAACGGGTCGAAGAAGCTGCCGAAGGTGGCGCCGGCGAAGGCCGCCGCCAACGGGGCGGCGACGAAGACCACGGCCGCGAAGTCGGCGCCGGCCAAGGCCACCACGGCCAAGGCGCCGGCCAAGGCGACCAAGACGACGACCGCCAAGGCGGCGCCGGCCAAGCCCAACACGGCCAAGGCGACCGCGGCGCGGACCACCGCGGCCAAGGCGACCAAGACGACGACCGCGAAGTCGGCGCCGGCCAAGGCGGCGAAGACCACGGCGGCGAAGACCACGGCGACCGCGACCAAGGCGACGAAGACCGCCGCCAAGGCGACGCCGGCCAAGAAGGCGACCACCAAGGCGGCGCCGCGCAAGACCGCGGCCAAGACCACCGCGTAGTCCCTCCGCGTTGACGTCCCCCGGGACGCCGGCCCCGCGCCGGCCCCGGGGGACGCGCACGTTCAGGGCGCGTCCCTTCAGGCCGCGTCCTCCGCCGGGTTCCCTTCGGGCCGCGTGCCCTTCTCGGCCGCACCCCGGGCGCGGGGTCTTCGGGCCGCGTCTCTCCGCCGGGTTCCCTCGGGCCGCGTGCCCTTCTGGCCCGCACCCCGGGCGCGGCGTCTTCGGGCCGCGTCTCGCCGCCGGGTTCCCTTCGGGCCGCGTGCCCTTCTGGCCCGCACCCCGGGCGCGGGGTCTTCGGGCCGCGTCCTCCGCCGGGTTCCCTTCGGGCCGCGTGCCCTTGTGGGCTGCACCCCGGGCGCGGTGTCTCGGGGCCGCGTCCTCCGCCGCGTCTCGCTCGGGCCGCGTCCCCGGCGTCGGCCGTGGGGCCGACGTCGTCAGGGGGCGGTGGCCAGGTCGGGGTAGTAGTCGGCCGCGAGCAGGCGGGTGTCCAGGAAGGACAGTGCCCACACGCCGGACTTGCGGGCCGGGATCTTGGAGCCGGAGCGGCGGCCCGGCCGCACCTCGTGCAGGGCCGCCAGCGTGCCGACCAGGTCCGGGATCACCCCGCCCTGGCTGCACAGCACGGTCACCCCGCCCGCGGTCGCCGCCGCCAGCACCCGGTCCAGCCCGCCGGCCGGGTCCTTCTCGTACTGCTCCTCGGACAGGGCCGGCTCCGGACCCACGGTCAGCCCGAGGTCGGCGGCCAGCGGCGCCACCGTCTGTACGCACCGCAGCGGGTCGGCCGAGCGCACCGCCGTCGGTCCGAACCAGGGCAGCGACTGCCGCAGCCCCTCGGCCTGCCGCCGCCCAGTGGAGTCCAGCGGCCGCAGCGCGTCCTCGCCCTGCCAGGACGACCGGCTGCCGGCCTTGGCGTGCCGCACCAGCAGCACCATGGCCGTCGGCACCGGTGCCGCCGCGAACCCGGCCACGAACTCCCGGTCCCGGTCGTAGGACAGCGTCGAGTCCGCCACCTCCGGCGACACCCAGCGCAGCGCGTCGACCTCGTCGCCGGCCACGAAGGTGCCGTCCGCCGGGGTCATCGACCAGTAGTCGACGGTCTTGCGGTCCGGGCCCAGCGTGTATTCCTGGGTCTCCAGCCGCTGGCCGACGACCGGCTGCACGCCGGTCTCCTCCTCCACCTCGCGCACCGCCGCCCGCAGCGGGTGCTCGCCCGGGTGCAGCTTGCCCTTCGGCAGCGACCAGTCGTCGTAGCGGGGGCGGTGCACCAGGCAGATCTCGCGGCCGGTGGCGACGGGCCGCCACAGCACCCCGCCGCCGGCGAGGATGCGCTCGCCGCTCATTCGGAGCGGCTCGCGTGCCGGCGCATCAGCACGTCCTGGTAGTCCCGCAGCGGCCGGCCGGGCTGCCCGGGGTTGCGCTTCCAGACCTCGTCGGGCTGCAGTTCCCAGGCCACCACGTCGGGGGAGAAGGCAAGCTCCAGGGTGTCGCGCAGGTGCTCGCGCGCCTTCGGGTCGGTCACCTCGACCATGACCTCGACCCGGCGGTCGAGGTTGCGGTGCATGAGGTCGGCGCTGCCGATGAGGTATTCGGGCTCGCCGTCGTTCTCGACGTAGACGATCCGGCTGTGCTCCAGGAAGCGGCCCAGGATCGAGCGGACCCGGATGTTCTCCGACAGCCCCGGCACGCCGGCCCGGATCGTGCAGAACGTCCGCACCAGCAGGTCCACCTGGACCCCGGCCCGGGACGCCCGGTAGAGCGCGTCGATGAGCTCCTCGTCCACCAGGTGGTTGGTCTTGATCCGGATGCGGGCGCCGCGGCCGGCCTTCGCGTGCCCGATCTCCCGGTCGATCCGCTCGATCAGCCCGCGCCGGATCCCGTGCGGGGCCACGATCAGCGAGCGGTACTCGGTCTGCCGCGAGTAGCCGGTGAGCACGTTGAACAGGTCGGTGAGGTCGGCGCCGATGTCGGGGTCGGCCGTGAACAGGCCGAGGTCCTCATAGACGCGGGCGGTCTTGGGGTTGTAGTTGCCGGTGCCGACGTGGCAGTAGCGGCGGATCGTGCCGCCCTCCTGCCGCACCACCAGCAGGGTCTTGCAGTGGGTCTTCAACCCGACCACGCCGTAGACGACGTGGCAGCCGGCCCGCTCCAGCGCCTTGGCCCACTTGATGTTGGCCTGCTCGTCGAAGCGGGCCTTGATCTCCACCAGCACCACGACCTGCTTGCCGGCCTCGGCCGCGTCGATGAGCGCCTCCACGATGGGGGAGTCGCCGGAGGTGCGGTAGAGGGTCTGTTTGATCGCGAGCACGTTGGCGTCCGCCGCCGCCTGCTCGACGAACCGCTGCACGCTGGTCGAGAAGGACTCGTACGGGTGGTGCACGAGCACGTCGCCCTCCCGCAGGGTGGCGAACACGCTCTTGGCCGTCTCGTTCTCGGCGAACCGCGGCGGCGTCGACGGCACGAACGGCGGGTCCTTGAGGTCGGGCCGGTCCACGTCGTAGATCTGCCAGAGCGAGGCCAGGTCGAGCAGGCCGGGGATGTGCAGCACGTCCTCCTCGGGGACGTCGATCTCCTCGGTCAGCAGGTCCAGCACCCGCGGCGTGATCGTGTCCTGGACCTCCAGCCGGACCGCCGGGCCGAAGCGGCGCTTGGTCAGCGTGCGTTCCAGCGCCTGCAGCAGGTCCTCGTCCCGGTCCTCCTCGACCTCGATGTCGGTGTTGCGGGTGACCCGGAAGAGGTGGTGCTCGACGACCTCCAGCCCCGGGAAGAGCGAGTCGAGGTGGGCCGCGATCAGCTCCTCCATCGGCAGGTAGGCCGAATCGGCCCGGGGGTCCTTCACGGGCACGAACCGGGCCACGTTGTTGGGCACCTTCACCCGGGCGAACCGCTCGGTCGGCCCGCCGGCGTCGACGCTGTCCCGCACCAGCACGGCCAGGTTGAGCGACAGCCCGCTGATGTAGGGGAACGGGTGGGACGGGTCGACCGCGAGCGGGGTGAGGACCGGGAAGACCTGGGCCCGGAAGTAGTCGGCCAGCCGGATGCGCTCGGCCGTGTCCAGGTCGTCCCAGTGCAGCACCCGGATGCCGGCGCCGGCCAGGGCCGGCTCGACGTCGTCCTGCCACAGCGCCGAGTGCCGGGCCACCACATCCTGGGCCCGCAGCGACACCTGGATCAGCGTCTCCCGCGCCGTGCGGCCGTCGCTGGACCGGACGGCCAGGCCCATGTCCAGCCGCCGCTTCAGCCCCGCGACCCGGACCATGTAGAACTCGTCCAGGTTGCTGGCGAAGATGGCGAGGAACTTCGCCCGCTCCAGCAGCGGGATCCGCCGGTCCTCGGCCTGGGCCAGCACCCGCGCGTTGAACTCCAGCCAGGACAGCTCCCGGCTGGAGAACCGGTCCTCCGGCAGGTCACGCGCGGGCGGCACCCGGTGGTCGTCCATGTCGCCGGCGACCGCGTCGTCCGGTTCGAGGTCGGCGAGCGTGCTGCTGACGTCGCTGGTCTGGGCAGCACCCTGGGAAGCACTGTCGTCGGCGGTCATGCCGCCATGATTGCTCAGCCAGGGAAACTGTGGGGGAACAGCGTCACGGCAGCGTGGCCAGAGTGATGCGGACGACCCTGTCCCCGGCCGGGTCGGCGGCGGTTTCCAGGCGCACCCGCTGGCCGAGCCGGAGCAGCCGCAGGCCGCCGGCCGCGAACGCGTCCGCGCCGTACGGGATGCGACGGCCGTCGTCGGTGAGCACCGTGCCGCTGCCGGTCGCCGGGTCGAACGTCGCCACCGTCGCCTGCACGGGCCGGAGGGTAGTCCTCAGGCGACGGCGTGGCTGGCGGTCCAGGCCGCGGTGGCCGGGCCGAGCCCGAGCCGGGCCGCGGCCCGCAGGTCGGCGGCGGTGTCGACGTCGTGCCGCAGCGACGGCCAGTCGCCGGCCAGCTCGACCGCCCCGGTGGCCCGGTGGGCGGCGGCCGAGCCCACGCCGTACCGGGGGAGGACCGGGAGGCCGGGTGCGGTGGCGAGCAGGGTCGTGCCGGTGCCGTCGGCGTCGGGGACGAAGGCGCGGTCGCCGGTGACCGCGCGCAGCGCCGCGCTCAGCTCGGCCGGGCGCAGCGCCGGCAGGTCGGCCGACAGCAGGGCCACGCCGTCGCCGGGACCGAGCCGGGCCGCGGCCAGCGCGCCGTGCGCCAGCGCCGGGTTCAGCCCCGCGTCCGGCTCGTCCGGCACCACCACCGCGCCGGCGGCGGTGACCGCCGCGGCCGCGGCCGGGTCGTCGGTGACCACGACCACCCGGGCGACCTCGTCCGCCCGCAGCGCCGCCGCGACCGTGTCCAGGGCCAGCGACAGGGCCAGCTCCTCGTGCTCGGGCCGGGGGCGGCCCACCGCGTACAGCCGGGACTTGGCCAGGCCGAGCCGCTTGACCGGCACCACGACGGACCATCCCACGCCGCCCCACGGTACGCGGGCGGGCCGCGTGGACATCGGCGGCGGGAGGCGGGAAGACTGCCCCCGACCGTCGAGGGAGGTGGGTGCCGTGCGGAACCCGGGTCGCGGGCACGTGGGCTTCTGGATCTGGCTGTCGGTGGTGCTGATCAAGCCGACCGTGGCGCTGCTGTTCCGGACCCGGTGGCGCGGCCAGGAGCACCTGCCCCGCAGCGGCGGCGCGATCGTGGTGTCCAACCACGTCTCCCAGGCCGACTTCACCACCCTGGCCGTCTGGATCTGGGACTCCGGCCGGATCCCGCGCTTCCTCATCAAGCACTCGCTGTTCGACATCGCCGTCATGGGCGGGCTGCTGCGCGGGGCCAAGCAGATCCCGGTCGTCCGGGGCTCGGCCATGGCCCGGCAGTCGCTGGACGAGGCCCTCGCCGCGATCCGCCGGGGCGAGTGCGTCTGCATCTACCCGGAGGGCACCGTCACCCACGACCCCGAGTTCTGGCCCATGCAGCCGCGGACCGGGGTGGCCCGGCTGGCGCTGACCACGGACGCGCCGGTGATCCCGGTGGCCCAGTGGGGACCGCAGATCCTGCTGGACGTGAAGCGGCGGAAGTTCCGGCCGTTCCGGCGGCCGGAGGCGTTCTGCCAGGCCGGGCCGCCGGTGGACCTGTCCGCGTACCGGGGCCGGCCGCTGACGGCGGAGCTGCTCAAGGAGGTGACCGACGTCATCGTGGGCGCGGTCCGCGACCAGCTGGCCGAGGTGCGCGGGGAGCCGGCGCCGCTGGAGTTCTTCCGCCGCCCGCCGGCCCGCCGCGAGGCGTCCTGATGCGGGCAGCCGTCCTCGGCGCCGGATCGTGGGGGACCACCTTCGCCAAGGTGCTGGCCGACGCCGGCGGCGACGTGACTCTGGTCGGCCGCCGGGCCGAGCTGTGCGCCGCGGTCACCGACCGGCACGAGAACCCCGACTACCTGCCCGGCGTCATCCTGCCGGACGGGCTGCGGGCGACCACCGACGCGGCCGCGGCCCTGGACGGCGCGTCGATCGTGGTGCTGGCGGTGCCGGCCCAGAAGGTGCGGGAGAACCTGGCCGGCTGGGCCGGCGCCATCGAGCCCGGCGCCACCCTGGTCAGCTTGATGAAGGGCATCGAGCTGGGCACGGCCAAGCGGATGAGCGAGGTGATCGGCGAGGTCGCCGACTGCCCGGCCGACCGGGTCGCGGTCGTGTCCGGACCCAACCTGGCCCGGGAGATCGCCGAGGAGCAGCCGGCCGCGACCGTGGTCGCCTGCTCGGAGAAGGGCCGGGCCGAGCAGGTGCAGCGGGCCTGCTTCACGCCCTACCTGCGGTCGTACACGAACACCGACGTGGTCGGGTGCGAGCTCGGCGGCGCGGTGAAGAACGTGATCGCGCTGGCCTGCGGGATGGCCGAGGGGATGGGTTTCGGCGACAACACCCGGGCCTCGCTGATCACCCGCGGGCTGGCCGAGACGGCCCGGCTGGGCGCGGCGCTGGGGGCCGACCCGATGACGTTCGCCGGGCTGGCCGGGCTGGGCGACCTGGTCGCGACGTGCAGCTCGCCGCTGTCGCGCAACCGGACCTTCGGCGAGCGGCTGGGCCGGGGGGAGACGCTGGAGCAGGCCCGGGCCGCGGTGCGGACCACCGCCGAGGGCGTGCAGTCCTGCCGGTCGGTGCTGGAGCTGGCCCGCCGGGTCGGCGTGGACGTGCCGATCACCGAGGGCGTGGTGCGGGTCTGCCACGAGGGGATGAGCGCGACCAGCCTGGTGGCGGCGCTGATGGGGCGGGGGATGAAGGACGAGCGCCCGGTGACGGCGTGACGGACCCCTCCCTCGGACCCGGTACGCGGGCGGTGCACGCCGGGTTGCCGGACCCGGTCCGGGGCGCCCCGCTGCTGCCCTCGCCCGTGCTGGCCTCGGCCTACCACCTGGCCGGGCCGGGCGACGGCACCGACTCCTACGGGCGCGTCCACAACCCGACCTGGCGCCGGTACGAGGCCGCGGTCGGGGAGCTGGAGGGCGGCGACGCGGTCGTGTTCTCCTCCGGGCTGGCCGCGCTGGCGGCGGTGCTGTTCACCACGCTGCGGCCGGGCGCGACCGTGGTGCTGCCGGCCGACGGCTACTACCTGGCCCGCCGGTTCGTCCGGGACCGGCTGGCGGGCTGGGACGTGGCCGTCCGGGAGGTTCCCACGGCCCGGCCGCTGACCGGCGGCGACGTCGGGGGCGCCGCCCTGGTGCTGCTGGAGTCGCCCAGCAACCCGCGGCTGGACGTGTGCGACCTGGCCGCCGCCGCGGCCGTGGCCCACGCGGCCGGCGCGGCCGTCGCGGTCGACAACACCACCGCGACCGCGCTCGGCCAGACCCCGTTGGCGCTCGGCGCGGACTACTCGGTCAGCAGCGACACCAAGGCCACCACCGGCCACGACGACGTGGTGCTGGGCCACGTCGCGGTGACCGGCCCGGACCGGCTGGCCGCCCTGCGGGGCTGGCGCGACCAGACCGGCGCCGTACCGGGGCCGGTGGAGACCTGGCTCGCACACCGCTCGCTCGGCACGCTGGACCTGCGGCTGGGCCGCCAGTCGGACAACGCGCTGGCCCTGGCCCGGCTGCTGCGGGACCACCCGGCCGTGCTGGACGTGCGCCACCCGGGGCTGCCGGACCACCCGGGGCACGCGGTCGCGGTCCGGCAGATGCGCCGGTTCGGCGGGCTGGTGTCCTTCGTGCTCGCCGGCCCGGAGGCGGTCGCGACCTTCCTGGACTCGGCCCGGCTGGTGACCGACGCGACCAGCTTCGGCGGCCTGCACACCAGCGCCGACCGGCGGGCCCGCTGGGGCGACGACGTGCCGGCCGGGCTGGTCCGGCTGTCGGCCGGCTGCGAGGATCCGGCCGACCTGCTGGCCGACCTCGGCGGCGCCCTGGACGCGGTGGTTGACTCGGGTCCGTGACCGTTCACGTCGTGCACGAGAATCCCGAGTGGCTGCCGCCGTTCGCGGCCGCGTTCGAGGCCGAGGGGGTCGACTGGGACGAGGTCCTGGTCACCGGCGGGCCGCTGGACCTGACCGCGGAGCCGGCCCCGGGCGTCTACTGGTCCCGGATGAGCGCCTCGGCCGCGACCCGGGGCCACGACATCTCGGCCGAGCACGCCCGCGGGCTGTTCGACTGCCTGGAGGCGTACGGGCGGCGGGTGGTCAACGGACGCGCGGTGCTGGACCTGGAGCTGTCCAAGCTCCGGCAGCTGGCGCTGCTGCGGGCGGCCGGGATCGCGGTGCCGCGGACGGTCGCGGTGATGGGGGCGGCGCCGGCCGACGTGCTGGCGGCCGCGCGGACGCTCGGCGGGCCGGTCGTGGTCAAGCCCAACCGGGGCGGCAAGGGGCTGGGCGTGCAGCGGTTCGACTCGCCGGAGTCGCTGGAGGCCGCGCTGCCGGGGCTGCCGGAGCCGGTGGACGGGGTGCTGCTGGTCCAGGAGTACGTGGCCCCGGCCGAGCCCCGGATCACCCGGGCCGAGCTGGTCGGGGCCGAGTTCGTCTACGCCATCACCGCCGACACCGGCCGGGGCGGGTTCCAGCTCTGCCCGGCCGACGCCTGCGCGGTCGACGGCACGCCGGAGAGCCTGTTCGCGCTGCAGCCGTCGGTGCCGCCGGACCTGATCCGCGCGTACGAGGGCTTCGCCCGCAGGCACGGCATCGAGGTGGCCGGGTTCGAGTTCCTGGAGACCGCGGACGGCCGCACGGTCACGTACGACGTGAACACCAACACCAACTACAACCCGGAGGTGGAGGCGGTGGCGCCGCGCTCGGCCGCCCGGGCCGTCGCCGCCTACCTGGGCCGGCTGGACAAGGAGAACTCACCGTGAGGTTCGGTTACTGGATGCCGGTCTTCGGCGGCTGGCTGCGCAACGTCACCGACGAAGGGATGCCGGTCTCCTGGCCGTACCTGCGGGAGCTGGCCGTCGAGTCCGAGCGGCTCGGGTTCGACCTGTCGCTGCTGGCCGAGCTGAACCTCAACGACATCAAGGGCCACCGCGCGCCCGCCGCCGACGCCTGGACGCTGGGGGCGGCGCTGGCCGGGGTGACCAGCACGCTGGAGCTGATGCTGGCGGTGCGGCCGAATTACCACGCCCCGTCGCTGACGGCCAAGGCACTGTCCACCTTGGACCTCATCGCGCCCGGCCGGGTCAGCCTCAACGTGGTGTCGTCGTGGTGGAAGGACGAGGCGGCCCAGTACGGCATGCCCTTCGACGTGCACGACGCCCGCTACCAGCGGACCGAGGAGTGGCTGACCGTGCTGCGGGCGCTGCTCACCGAACCGACCGTCACCCACCACGGGGACCTGTACGACCTGGATGGCGCGATCCTGGAGCCCAAGCCGTCGGCGCCGGTCGACGTCTACATGGGCGGGGAGTCGCCGCGGGCGCTGCAGGTCATCGCCGAGCACGGGGACGCGTACGTCATGCACGGCGACGCCCCCGAGGTCGTCGGCGACCGGATCGCCCGGATCTCCGGCCTGCGGGCCGAGGCCGGCGGGGCGCCGCTGCGCTTCGGGCTGTCCGGCTACGTGATCGTGCGCGACACCGAGGCCGAGGCCCGGGCCGAGCTGGACCGGATCCTGGATGTGCGCTCGTCGCCGGACGCGTACGCCTCGTACCAGGACTTCGTGAAGGGCTCGCAGCTGGAGTCGGAGGTCTCGCTGCGGGAATACAGCGTGTCCAACCGGGGGCTTCGGGCCGGGCTGGTCGGCACGTCGGAGCAGGTGGCGGCGCGGATCCGGGCCTACGAGGAGGTCGGGGTCGGGCTGATGCTGCTGCAGTTCAGCCCGCAGGCGGAGGAGATGGCGCGGTTCGCCGAGCAGGTGATCCCCCGCTTCCGCTGACCCGGAAGGGACCCTCTGTACAGTGCCGCGCATGTCCGGACGGAGAGTGCGGGTCGCGGTGGTGTTCGGTGGCCGCAGCACGGAGCACGCGATCTCCTGCGTGTCGGCGGGAAGCGTGCTCGCGGCCCTCGACCCGGAGGTGTACGAGGTGGTGCCGGTCGGCATCACGGCGAAGGGCGCCTGGGTGATCACCTCCGGCGACCCGGAGACGCTGCGGATCTCCGGGCGGCAGCTGCCGGCGGTGGAGACCGGCACGGCCGTGGTGCTGCCCGGCGACCCGACCGCGGGCGGCCTGGTCGTGGTCGAGCCCGGCGAGGGCGCCCGGGTGCTGCACGGCGTGGACGTGGTCTTCCCGCTGCTGCACGGGTCGTTCGGCGAGGACGGGACGATCCAGGGGCTGCTGGAGATGGCCGGCGTGCCCTACGTGGGCTCCGGTGTGCTCGGCAGCGCGGTGGCCATGGACAAGGAGTTCACCAAGAAGCTGCTGGCGGCCGAGGGCCTGCCGGTCGGGCCGTACGCGGTGGTCCGGTCCGGGGCGTCGCTGCCGGAGGCCGACCGGGAGCGGCTCGGCCTGCCGGTGTTCGTGAAACCGGCCCGGGGCGGGTCCTCGATCGGAATCAGCCGGGTCACCGACTGGGCCGAGCTGCCGGCGGCGATCGCGGCGGCCCGCGCGGTCGACGCCAAGGTGCTGGTCGAGGCGGGCGTGCCCGGGCGCGAGATCGAGCTGGCGGTGCTGGAGGGCCGCGACGGGGGGCCCCCGGACGTGAGCGTGCCGGTGGAGATCAAGCTGCTCGGCGGCCGGGAGTGGTACGACTTCGAGGCCAAGTACCTCGACGACGTGTCCGAGCTGGACATGCCGGCCGACCTGCCCGCGGAGGTGGGCGAGGAGCTGCGGGAGCTGGCCGCGCGGGCGTTCGTGGCGCTGGACTGCGCCGGGCTGGCCCGGGTCGACTTCTTCGTCGGTCCCGGCGGCGAGGTGACCGTCAACGAGGTCAACACGATGCCGGGCTTCACCCCGATCTCGGTGTTCCCGCAGGCCTGGGCCGCGTCCGGGCTGAGCTACCCGGACCTGCTGGACCGGCTGATCAGCACCGCGCTGGCGCGCTAGCTAGTCGGCCGGGTCCAGTGGCCGGGGCTTCAGCGACGCGGTGACGGCGGTGGACAGCCGGGCCACCGGGCCGCTGGCGTCGGCCGCCGGCACCAGCACCTCGACGTAGACCGGGCGGTCGACCACGGTCCAGGCCGTCGTCTGCCCGCGCCGCTCCGGGAACCAGGTCACCCCGCTGATCTGCTGCACGTCGGCGGTCGCGATGAACGCCGGTGGCCGGGCCACCCCGCAGCGCAGCGTCACGGCCGGGTCGCCCCAGGCCACCACGTACGGCGAGGGGGAGTCGACCGGCCGGGGCGGCAGGTCGCCCAGGGTCGTGGGCAGGGCCGAGATCAGCTCCTGGCAGGCCTGCTGGGCGGCGGGGGTCAGCGCCGGCGGGGCCGCGACCCGGATCGCCGGCAGTGCGCCCGCGGTCGCGGCCGGGGTCGCGGCCGGGTCGGGGTCGCCGCCGCCGCGGCGGTCGGCGATCACCGCGACCAGCACCAGCGCGACCGTCACCGGCAGCGCGACGATCGTGGCCAGCCAGGCCGCGGAGCGCCGCTCCGGCCGGGCCGGCGAGTCCGTCGCGGTGGGCACCCCTCCAGTCTAGAGATGCACGACCGGGCAGGTCAGTGTGCGGGTGATGCCGTTGACGGCCTGGATCTTGGCCACCACGAGCTTGCCCAGCTCGTCGACGTTCTTGGCCTCGGCCCGGACGATCACGTCGTACGGGCCGGTGACGTCCTCGGCCTGGGTCACGCCGGAGATCTCGGCGATGGTGGTCGCCACCGCGGCGGCCTTGCCGACCTCGGTCTGGATCAGGATGTAGGCCTGGACCACGGCGAGCCCTTCGTCGGACGGATGCGGGGAGGGTGGAAAATCTAGCTGTACCGGCTGACCGGCGAAACGTGCAAGAAACTACCTCAGGTCGTTCCCCCACGATCTTCCGAGAGGACCTGTGCCATCACTGTCTCCGAGGTCGGCGAGTTCGGGCTGGTCGGCCGGCTGACCGCGCGGTTCGCCGCGAGCAGGGCGGCCGCGCCGGTGCTCGGGCCGGGGGACGACGCGGCGGTGCTGGCCGCCCCGGACGGGCGGGTGGTGGCGACGACCGACCTGCTGGTCGACGCCCGGCACTTCCGCCGGGACTGGTCCACCGCCGAGGACGTCGGCCACAAGGCCGCGGCCCAGAACCTGGCCGACATCGCGGCCATGGGAGCGGTGCCGACCGGCCTGCTGGTCGGGCTGTCGGTGCCGCCGGACACGGCCGTGGCCTGGCTGGAGGGGCTGGCCGACGGGATGCGGGCCGAGTGCGACCCGCTCGGGGTCCGGGTGATCGGCGGCGACGTGGTCCGGGCCGACGTGCTGATGATCGCGGTGACCGCGCTCGGTGACCTGCGCGGGCGGGAGCCGGTGACCCGGGCCGGGGCCCGGCCCGGCGACGTGGTGGCGTACACGGGCCGGCTGGGCTGGGCCGCGGCCGGGCTGGCCGTGCTCGGGCGCGGGTTCCGGTCGCCGGTGTCGGTGGTCGCGGCCCACCGCCGGCCCGAGCCGCCGTACGGGCAGGGTCCGGCGGCGGCCGAGCTGGGCGCGACCGCGATGGTGGACGTCAGCGACGGGCTGGTCGCCGACCTGCAGCACGTGGCCGTGGCCAGCGGGGTCGGCATCGAGCTGGACACGTCGAGGATCGCGGTGCCGGCCAAGCTGGCCGACGTCGGCAACGCGCTCGGGGTGCCGCCGATGGACTGGGTGCTGGCCGGCGGCGACGACCACGCGCTGGCGGCGACGTTCCCGGGGGCGTCCCCGCCGCCGGCGCCGTGGACGGTGATCGGCCGGGTCGCCCGCGGCCGGGGCGTGGTCGTGGACGGCACCGCCTACGAGGCCCCGGGCGGCTGGGACCACTTCCGGTAGGGCGCCCCGACCGGTCGTCGGTGGATGCGGCCCGCGCCGCCATATGGCCGGTCGGGGCGCCCGGTTACCGTGGCTCGGTGACTCCGCCGCGCGTGCTGACGGTGGCCGGCTCCGACTCCGGGGGCGGCGCCGGGATCCAGGCCGACCTGAAGACGATGCTGGCCCAGGGCGTGCACGGGATGAGCGTGCTGGCCGCCGTGACCGCGCAGAACTCGCTCGGCGTGCAGGGCTACTGGGAGCTGCCGGTCGAGGCCGTCCGGGCCCAGCTCGACAGCGTGCTCGGCGACATCGGCGTGGACGCGGTGAAGACCGGCATGCTGGCCTCGGCCGCGCTGGTCGAGGCGGTGGCGTCGGTGGTGGCCGGGGTGGGCGTGCCGGTCGTGGTCGACCCGGTCGGGGTGAGCAAGCACGGCGACGCGCTGCTGGCCCCGTCCGCCGTCGCGGCGGTCCGGGCCGCGCTGCTGCCGGTGGCCACCCTCGTCACCCCCAACCTGTACGAGGTCGGCCAGCTCACCGGGGTCAAGGTCGGCTCCGAGGCCGACCTGCGCCGGGCCGCCGAGGCGGTACTGGCCCTGGGGCCGGCCGCGGTGCTGGTCAAGGGCGGCCACCTCGACGGCGACGCGGTCGACCTGCTGCTGACCCGTTCCGGCGAGGAACGGGTGTACCGGGCGCCGCGGCTGGACAACCGGCACACCCACGGCACCGGCTGCACGCTGGCCAGCGCGATCGCGTCCCGGCTGGCCCTGGGCGACGTGCTGCCGGACGCGGTCGCGGCAGCGAAGGACTACGTCACCGGCGCGATCGCGCACGGCTTTCCCCTGGGCGCGGGGATCGGCCCGGTCGACCACGGATGGGCATGGCGTTGAACGTCACGGGAGCCCGGCTCGACGACCCGGTCGTCAAGGACCTCATCGAGCTGATCCAGGGCGAGTACGTGGTCCGCTACGGCGGGCCGGACGCCGCCCCCATCGACGCGGAGGAGTTCGCGCCGCCGCGGGGGCTGTTCCTGCTGGCCACCATC
>DATDKW010000453.1:0-2372 GCA_036519715.1 Mycobacteriales bacterium | reverse complement strand
TCCGGCGGTCCCAACCTGCTCGGCGGCACCAACATCGTCCTCGCGGTCAACTCGTTCGTCGCCAACTCCATCTGCTCCGGCAACACGTACTCGTACCGGGTGGACACCGCCGAGGCCCTGGCGTGGATCACCGCGACGGTCGCCGCGCACGGAGGCAGCCTGTAGCAACGGTCATGGGGCGCTGATCTCGATCAGAAGATGACGTAGAAGATCAAGATCAGCAGAGCCGTAACGATGGCGGAGACGAGCAGGGAGCCGAGGCAGCCCAACCGGTTGGAGTAGAAGGCGAACATCGGCCGGCCTTACCCCCGCAGGCCGATCCCTACCGCTGGTTCGTTCCCTGCGATGGGAGATCGGGTCACCGGGACTCCCGGATCCCGCGTCTCCGACCCTGTCGGACTGCCCGTGGCGTCCACATCGAACAGCCAGCTCGTTCGCCGAGATCGCGGTGCGTCTCCATGCCGCGGAGGGCTCGCCCAGACCGATTGGACGCGGAGGGTCCGCTGGTCGGGGTGCCGACCGAGTCAGGCGGCGGCTGCTGGTTCGAGTCGTGGCCGACTGCCGTGGGTGGCGATGGTGGGTCCCAGGTCTGGCCGGTGGTGATGACGGCGTGCAGGTGCCGCAGGATCGCGGCGGCGATGACGGTCCGGGCTTGGGTGGGCCGCAGCCTGTTGTGCTGGCGGCCGGTCAGGCGCCGGTAGCGGGCGGCATGGACGGGGTTGGCTCATCGGGCTCTCCAGACCGCCCGCCAGGCGGCCAGCCGCAGTCCGGGGCGGCCTCGGCCGGTGAACTTGGTGCGGCCGACGAACGCGCCGGACAGGCTCTCCCAAGGTGTGAGGCCGGCGTGTTTGACCAGCGCGGGCGGTGGCGAACCGGCGCGGGTCGCCGGTCTGGGCCAGGATCGCCCCGGCCCCGACCGCCGAGATGCCGGGAATCGAGCTGACCAGCTGGGTGAGTTCGAGCTCGTCGAGGACTGCGGTCATGCGGGTCTCGGTGTCGGTCAGACGCCGGTGGGCGTCCTGCCAGTCGGCGAGTAGCAGCCCGGCCGTACCAGCGCGCCCCGTCGGTGCGCGGTCACTGCGGCCGGGTGGGTAAGTGCGGCGAACATATTCCCGGCGATGCGCCCGCAGTGTTCCTGCTGACTGTCCGGCTCAGGCTGACTCCGGTTCCATCGGTTCGACCCACTGTGCCCGCCAGGCCGGCGGGTCCCAGGGCTCGCCGAAGTAGATGCGCTCGCGGACGACCTTGCCGGCCCGGAACTCCATGATCCCGACCGCCATCACCGGACGGTCGTCGTACCGGATCGTGTACTCGTTGACCCACAGGTCCTCGCGGCCGGTGATCCTGTGCAACTCGAACTCCATCCGGGTCGGATACGTCGACCGGAACGCGATGATGTTCGCCCTGCCCCGCACGCGTTCCCGGCCCTGCGGCCACTCCAGCACCGCGTCCTCGGCGTAGATCTCCGACGCCCGCTCGATGTCGTCATTGGGGCTCCCGCCGGGCGCACCGACCGCAGAGGCGACGAAGTGCGCCTTGATCAGCTCGCGGGCCACGCGTTCGTCCATCGGCCTAGTGTCGCGGACATCCCACCACCATGCCGCCCCTCCAGCGTCGGCCGAGGTTTGAGTTCCCTCGTACCCGATCGCTCCTGCCGATGCGCGGGACGCGCGACCATGCCGCTGGTCGTGCGGACGCCCACTCACGCCACGATCCCGCACTCGCTCCTTCCAGAGGCGCGTGTGGGCCTGTGACACAGTCTTGAGTGTGCCGTTGGGCGACCTGCCGGACTGGTTGCCGGCCTGGTGTCGTGACCATCTGGGCGACGAACCCGCCGGGGCGCTGTTCCGGTCGCAACAGGTCTCGCTGGTGTTCGGGGTGCGGTTGGCCGGTGGCCGGGACGTCGTGGTGAAGGCGCGCGCCGACGACGGCCGGGCTGTGTCGTGTGTCGCGGCGCAGGCCCGGCCGGCCGAGCGCGGGTTTCCGTGCGCCCGGCCGCTCACGCCGGTCGTCGGTGTCGGTGGGCTGGCCGTACACGCCGAGGAGTACCGGCCTGGCGGCGAGGTGTTGCGCGGGGACTCGCCGGACTTGGCGGTGCGCTGCGCGGAGGTGTTCGCCCGGCTGATGGCCGAACTTGCCGGCGTGACCATCGCGCCGCCGCGAACGCCTCCGCCGGGCTGATGCGTGACACCTGCAGGCAAATTCAGCGAGCGCCTGCCCCCCTCCCCCCGGCCGCATGCTCGCGATGCTGGCCCCCGCCACCAACACCCTGCTACCGCTTATCGCGCCCCTTGCTCGCCCGTCCGGATGACGGTCCGGATCGTACGGTGGCCTTCGGCCCCGGCCGGCTCCACTGGGCGTCTGCTCTTTCG
>DATDKW010000452.1:0-7346 GCA_036519715.1 Mycobacteriales bacterium | reverse complement strand
GGCAGCGGCCCGGTGACCAGCACCGCCCCGGTCGGCGGCAGCAGCTGCAGGTTCCGCAGCTGGGTCAGGCCGTACTTGCCCGCGCCGAGCAGGTAGGTGTGGCAGGGGAAGGCGGGCTCGAAGGAGTGGGCCGTGCCGGCGTCGGTGCCGACCGTCTCCACGCCGAGCCCGAGGATCGGTGTCTCCTCGGCCAGCCAGCGCGCGCAGTCGACCGAGACGCCGGGAGTGTGCGGGCCGGTCGCGTCGGCGTTGAGGAACTCCTCCTGCGAGTGGGCCCGGGCGTCCCAGCCGGTGCGGTAGAGCAGCCAGCCGCCGTCGGGCAGCGGGCCGTGCGCTTCCTCCCACGCCCGCACGTGGTCGATCTCCAGCAGGAAGTCGGGCTCGACGCCGGACAGGTCGAGCACCGCGGCCGGCGCGACCAGCCGGCCGGGGGCGATCTGGGAGATGTCGCCGGCGTCCCGGCCGGTGACCCAGTGGATCGGCGCGTCCAGGTGGGTGCCGGTGTGCTCGCCGGTGTGGATGTCGTTCCAATACCACCCCGGGCCGCGCTCGTCGTACCGGCTCAGCTCCTCCAGCCGGAACGTGCTCGTGTTGGCGAAGGGTTCCGGCAGCACCAGCACCGGCGTCGCCTCGGTCAGCGGGGCGGTCAGGTCGACGACCTCGACCGCCCCGCTGCGCAGCGCCGCCACCAGCTCGCCCAGCACCGTCATGCCGCTCTCCTCGCCTCGCCGCCACCCTGACCGTGGTCAGGTTGCCGCACCGGCGGCTCGCGCACTAGGGGAGCGCGGGGGAGCCGCCCGGTGTCGTCGGCAGGCCGGCCGCGGCCCAGGCCCGGAAGCCGCCGTCGAGGTCGGTGGCGCGGACCCCGAGCCGGCGCAGCGAGTCGGCGGCCAGGCTGGACGCGTAGCCCTCGTTGCAGACGACGACCACGACCGTGTCCGGCCCGGCCTGCGGCAGCCGCCACTCGCTGTCCGGGGCGAACCGCCACTCCAGCACGTTGCGCTCGACCACCAGCGCGCCCGGGATCTCCCCCTCGGCCCGCCGGAACGCGTGCGGCCGGGTGTCGACCAGGACGGCTCCGGCGGCCTGGGCCCGGGCCGCGGCGTGCGGGTCGAGCCGGTCCAGCCCGTCCCGGGCCGCGGCGACCAGGGTGTCGACGCTCATGCCGGCGGCTCCGCGAAGGCGGGCTCGTCCAGGCGGCCCTCGCCCAGCGGCAGCAGCGGCGGCGAGTAGGCGTGCACGCTGGTGGCGTTGCGCAGCCCGCGGTTCTGCACGGCGTGCACCCGCTCCGGCCCGAAGGCCGAGCCCGTCCCCTGTGGACGGACGGACCGCCGGGACGGGCCGGCGCCGTCCCGCCAGGTCTCGGTGAGCACCCCGTCCAGGACCGTGTACGACCCGGACGCGCCGCCGTGGTCGTGCGGCCGGGTGCCCTGGCCCGGGGTCCAGGTCAGCAGCCAGACCTCGACCTGCTCGGTCAGGGCCAGGCGCAGGTACCAGCGTTGGGCCGGGTCGTGCACGGCCTGGGCCCGCAGCGCGCCGGGCAGGTCGGCGGCCAGCAGCCGGGTCAGCCGGGCCAGGTCACCGACCGGCCACTCGGCCCGCCCGGTGACGGCCGGGGCGAGCGGCATGAGGGCAGGGTGGAGGAAGAGCGTGGGCGTGGTCATGAGCAGGCTCCGTACGGGAAGGAGGTGGACGGGGGAGGTCAGCGCCCCGGACACGCGCAGGCCACGACCCGGAGCAGGTCGAGGGCGCGGTCACGCCACAGCTCAGTGCTTCGCACCCGGAAATCCTACTGAACGGGTAGGGATTATGGGAAGCCGCTTAAGCAACGCACAGCGAGTCGGCGGCACCATGGCGGCCGGGTCAGCGACCAATCAGGTGTCGCCGCCTGTCCCGGGAGATCCACGTGTCCACTGCCACCGCCACCACCACGCCGCCGCCGGCCGAGGTCCGGCCCACGACCCGGCTCCGGCCGTGGCTCGGCACCGCCGCCCGGCTGCTGCTCGCCGTCACCTGGGCCTGGGCAGCGGTGGCGAAGATGGGCGACCCGGCCGCCTCGCTCCGGGCCGTGCGGGCCTACCAGGTGCTGCCGGAGTGGCTGGCCCAGGGCGTCGGCTACGGCCTGCCGTTCCTGGAGCTGGGCCTGGCCGTGCTGCTGCTGATCGGGCTGGCCACCCGGGCGGCCGCGGTCGTGTCCTCGGCCCTGCTGGTGGTGTTCCTGACCGGGATCGTCTCGGCCGCGGTCCGCGGGCTGCAGATCGAGTGCGGCTGCTTCGGCGGCGGCGGGCAGCTCGGCGCCGGGCAGTCCACCGCGTACACAGGGGAGATCCTGCGCGACGCCGGCCTGCTGCTGGTGTCGGCGTTCCTGGTCTGGGCCCACCGCACCCGGTACGCCGTGGACGACGCAATCCGCACGGCCGGACCGGAGCCGACCATCCGCGGGCCGCGCAAGACGGCCGAGGGGCGGCGCCGGATGGCCGAGGCGGTCGAGCGGCGGCGGGTCGCCGGCGAGCGCCGGGTCCGGCTGGCCTCCGCGGTGACCGGGATCGCGCTGGTGGCGCTCGTCGGCGCCGGCATCGGCATCCAGGCCGCCCGCATTCCCGCGCCCACCGGCCCTGTCCCCGCCGGTGTCTCGCTGGCCGACGGCGTCACCGTCGGCCCGGCCTCCGCCGCGGTCACGCTGGACCTCTACGAGGACCCGCAGTGCCCGGTCTGCGCCCAGTTCGAGACGCAGGTCGGCCCGCAGATCTCGACCTGGGTCGCGGCCGGCACCGTGAAGGTGCACTACCACGTGATCTCGTTCCTGGACTCCTCGTCGAGCACGAAGTATTCGTCCCGGGCGGCCAACGCGCTCTACGCCGCGGCCGGGGTCAGCCCGACCGCCTTCGCCCGCCTGCACCAGACCCTGTTCGCGCAGCAGCCGGCCGAGGGCTCGGCCGGCCTGACCGAGGACAAGCTGGTGCAGTTGGCCCAGCAGGCCGGCGCGTCCTCGGCCGAGCAGCAGATCCGCTCGGGGACGTACGCGGACTACGTGGCCCGGGCCACCGACCAGTCCTCCAAGGACGGGGTCACCGGCACCCCCACGGTCAAGGTCGACGGCAAGGTCGTCGCGAACCCGACCCTGGAGGCGGTGACGGCCGCGGTGACGGCGGCCCGGTAGGACCGCACCAGGGCCTCAGCAGCCGATGGGCAGGCCGGCGTAGTTCTCGGCCAGCCCGGTCGCGCCGGCCGTGCTGCTCACCACCCAGCGCAGCTGGGACAGTTGCAGCTCCGCGTCGAAGTCGTCCCCGCTCGCGTGCAGCATCGTCGTCATCCACCAAGAGAAGTGAGTGCAGCGCCAGACCCGGCGCAGCGCGGTCTCCGAGTAGGCGTCGGCGAGCCGGGAGTCCTTGTCCCGCAGCAGGGCGGTCAGCGCGGGGGCGAGCAGGGCGACGTCGGCCACGGCCAGGTTGAGGCCCTTGGCCCCGGTCGGCGGCACGATGTGGGCGGCGTCCCCGGCCAGGAACAGCTTCCCGTACGACATCGGCGCCTGCACGAAGCTGCGCATCGGCAGCACGCTCTTCTCGGTGATCGGGCCGGGCACCCGCTCCGGTCCGATCCGCACGCCCAGCTCGGCCCAGATCCGGTCGTCGGACCAGTCGGCCACGTCGGTGCCGTTGGGCACCTGCAGGTAGAGCCGGCTCACCGTGGCCGAGCGCATCGAGTGCAGCGCGAACCCGTGCGGGTGCCAGGCGTAGATGAGCTCGTCGGTCGACGGCGCCACGTCGGCCAGGATCCCCAGCCACGAGTACGGATAGGTGCGCGACCAGGTCCGGGTTTCCGCCGCCGGGATCGCCGTCCGGCTCGGCCCGAACGACCCGTCGCAGCCGACGACCACGTCCGCGTCCAGCCGCTCGGGCCGGCCGTCCACAGTGAACGTCACGTGTGGACGGCCGGTGACGTCGTGCACGGCGGTGTCGCCGACCTCGTAGACGATGTGCTGGCCGCCGGCGTCCCGGGCCCGGCCGAGGTCCTTCTGCACCTCGGTCTGTCCGTAGACCCAGACCGACCGGCCGACCAGGTCGAGGAAGTCGAGGTGGTGGCGCTCGCCCGGCCACTGCAGGTGGATGCCGTGATGCTGGTCGCCCTCGGCGTGCAGCCGGGTGCCGAGGCCGGCGGCGTCGAGCAGGTCGACGGTCGAGCTCTCCAGGATGCCGGCCCGGATCCGGGACTCGACGTACTCGCGGGAGCGGGTCTCGACCACCACCGACTCGACCCCGTCCTGCGCCAGCAGGTGGGACAGCAGCAGCCCGGCCGGGCCGGCACCGACGATCGCGACCTCGGTCCGCAGGGGGCTCATCCTGGCTCCAGTCCGGTCACCCGCATGGTGATGTTGATCCGTCCACCCGGGACCCCGGTGGCCGGGTCGGCGGTGCCGGGCAGGATCCGGGGTACGCCGTGGTAGGCGAACCGGCTCTCCCGGCCGAACACGACCGCGTCCCCGGACGCCAGCACCACGTCCGTCCAGGGCTTGTTGCGGTGGGCGGTGTTGCCGAACCGGAACACGCAGCTGTCGCCGACGCTGAGCGAGACCACCGGGTCGGCGGCGACCTCGTCCTTGTCCTGGTGCATGCCCATCCGGGCGCCGGGGTCGTACCAGTTCACCAGGGCCGTGTCGGGCCGGTACGCCGCCGCCGCGGCCTCGTCGTAGGCGTCGGCGACCACCCGGCGGCCGAGGTCGGCCAGCCAGTCCGGGAAGTCGAGGACGCGGGCACCGTTCACGTCGTCGGCGGTGCGGGTGTAGCGGTAGGGCTGCCAGTGCCAGCCCAGGCAGACCATCCGGACGGACATCGGGTGGCCGCCGGGCAGCACCGCGGCCCGGACCGGCACCGGCCCGGCCGACCACTCGCGGTATGCCTCGACCAGCTGGCGCTGCCCCTCGAGGTCGAGCCAGCCCGGCAGGTGGACCGCGCCCGGTGCGATCTCGGTCCGGGGTCGCTCGAACAGGGTCACTGTCCCGCCGCCCTCCAGGCCCGGTACTCCTCGCGCAGGCAATGGAAACATGGTCGGTAGCCGCTCGCGACCGCGGTCGCCTCGTCGGCGAAGAACACGCGATGCCGCACGTAGCCGCTCTTGGCGATCCAGCGCATCGCGGACGGGCAGTCCAGCCGCCCGTAGATCCTCCTCGGCCGGTAGCCGCCCAGCGTCCCCGGGGTCTCGCTCTGGAACGGGCCGTCGGGCCCAAGAAGGGTGTAGCTCATGCCGCGTCATGGAACACCAGGGCGAGGGTGAAGCGCTCGCCGGACCGGATGACCGAGACGCCGTGCCGGACCGGCGCGGCTGACCAGCCCCGGGCGCCACGGACCGGGCGGTCCCGGGTGGTGAAGACCAGCCCGTGCCCGTGCGGGACGAGCGTGGCCGTGCCCCGCGACTGCGCCCGCGGGCGCTGCTCGTACAGCAGGAACTCGCCGCCGGTGTGGTCCACGCCCGGGTCGTTGAGGTTGATCACCACCTGCAGCGGGAAGACGAGGTCGCCGTAGAGGTCGCGGTGCAGCGCGTTCCAGTCGCCCTGCCGGTAGCGCAGCAGGATCGGGGTGGACTTCGTCTGCCCGGCGGCGTGGCACTGATCCAGCCACTCGTCCAGGCTGTTGGGCCAGGGTGTCTGCCGGCCCAGTCGGGTCCACCAGTCCCGGGCGATGGGCAGCAGTCTCGGGTAGAGCGCCTGCTTCAGCGCGGTCACCGCGGCCGGGAACGGCTCGGCGAAGTAGCGGTATTCGCCCTGCCCGAACCGGTGCCGGCCCATGTCCACAGTGGACCGGAACCGGGAGTCGTCGGCGTAGAGGGCGGCGATCTCGGCGGTCTCGGCCGGGTCCAGCAGCGGGCCGATCAGCCCGCAGCCCAGGTCGTCCAGCTCGGTCTTGATCCTCGTCCAGTCGGCCCGGTCGACCCGGTCGGCGTGGGTCGTCATGCCGCCTCCAGGTCGAGCAGGGTCCGCTTGGCCTCGGCGCCGCCGGCGTAGTTGCCCATCGAGCCGTCGGACCGGACGACCCGGTGGCAGGGCACCACCACCGGCAGCGGGTTGGTGGCGCAGGCGGTGCCGACGGCGCGGACCGCCTTCGGGTTGCCGGCCAGCGCGGCCACGGCCGCGTACGAGGCGGTCCGGCCGTAGCCGACGTCGGTGGCCAGGTGGTGCAGCACGGTGGCGCGGAAGCCGCGGGCCAGCCGCCAGTCCAGCGGCAGGTCGAACTCGTGCCGGCGGCCGGCGAAGTAGTCGTCCAGCTCGCGGGCGACCGGGTCCAGCCGGGCCGGCGCGGCCAGCACCCGCGGGCTGATCCGCTCGGCCAGGTCCTGCAGCACGGCGTCGTGGTCCTGCACCGGGTACGCGACCCGGACCAGGCCCTGCTCGGTGGCGGCCAGCAGCAGCGGGCCGACCGGGGTGTCCACGGTCCGGTAGGCGACGTCGAGGATCCGGTCGGCCTGCGCGGCCGCGACCAGCCGGGCGTGCAGCCGGTCCAGGTCGGACTCCTCGACCGGGAAGGCGGCGCCCAGTTCCTGGGTCGTCGCGCCGGTGGGGTGATCGGTCAGGTCGGTCATCTGGTTGCTCCTACGGTTCGGCGCAGCGCGGCGATGCCGTCGGCGGCGGCGCGGCGGGCGGCCGCCGCGGTGCCGCCGAGGATCTCGGCGACCTGCGCGTACGGCAGCCCGGTGAGGTAGTGGTAGGCCACGGCCTGGCGCTGCTTGTCCGGCAGCGCGGCGACCGCGGCGGCGAGTTCGAGGTCGGGATCGGCGGGGGTGGTGACCCGGTCGGGCGGGTCGGCCACCGGCACGGCCCGGCGGGACGCGGCCCGGGTCGCGTCGATGGCCTTGCGGTGCGCGATCGTCACCAGCCAGGCCTCGACGTTGGCGCCGGCCGGCAGCTCCGGGTAGGCCCGCAGCGCGGCCAGGAACGTCTCGGACCAGGCGTCGTCGGCGGCCCCCGGGCCGAGCACGGCGCGACAGACGCGCAGCACCAGCGGCCCGTGCCGGGCGACGATCTTCTCGAACGGCTCTCGGCTCACACCTGGTCAACGCCCCGGCTCGGTCGAACGTGAGGTCCCCCGGTCAGGCCTATCCGGCCGCCAGCTCGAACCAGACCGTCTTGCCCAGCCCGCGCTCGTCCGGGTCGACGCCCCACTCGTCTGACAGCGCCTCCACCAGCTGCAGCCCGCGGCCCGAGGTGTCCCGCTTGCTCACCTGGACCAGCTGCGGGCGGCGGTGGCTGGAGTCGGACACGCCGACCCGCAGCCGGCCGCCGGCCAGCCGCACGGTCAGCACCAGCTCGTCCCGGGTGTGCCGGATCGCGTTGGACACCAGCTCGGTGGTCAGCA
>DATDKW010000451.1:0-21126 GCA_036519715.1 Mycobacteriales bacterium | reverse complement strand
CACGCCCACGGCGGCGAGGGGCAGTGGGCGTTCGGGACCGGGTTCGACGACCCGCTGGCCGGGGTGGACACGACCGTGCCGGACGGGGTCGACCCGGCCGACCTGGGGACGTACTGCCTCATGCTCGGCGACGACGCCCTGGTGCTGTCGCAGCGGCTGACCGAGTGGGTCACCGGCGCGCCTGAGCTGGAGGAGGAGGTCGCGGTGGCCAACACCGCGCTCGACCTGCTCGGCCAGGCCCGGCTGCTGCTGGCCCGGGCCGGGGCGGCCGGGGTGCTGGGCCGGTCGCGGGAGCGCGCCACCGACTCCATCCCGGACGAGGACGCGCTGGCCTACTTCCGGGACCCCTCCGAGTTCCGGAACACGGCCCTGGTGGCCGCGCCGAACGGGGACTTCGGCCGCACGATCGTCCGGCTGCTGGTCGCCTCGACCTGGCGGCTGGCGCTGTTCACCCGGCTGCGGGACAGCCGGGACCCGGTGCTGGCGGCGATCGCGGCCAAGGGCGTGCCGGAGCTGGCCTACCACCGGGACCACGCCGCGCGCTGGGTGCTGCGGCTCGGGGACGGCACGGCCGAGTCGCACCGGCGGGTCCAGGACGGGGTCGACGCCGTCTGGCCGCTCTTGGCCGACCTGTTCACGGCCACGGACGTGGAGACGCGCCTTGTCGGCGTGGCCGTCGATCCCGCGTCGCTGCGGGCCGAGGTGCTCGACGTGCTGACCGAGGTGCTGACCCGGGCCACGCTGCGGGTCCCGCCGGTGCCGGCTCCCGCCCCGCCGCGCGGGCGGCTCGGGCGGCACGGTCCGGAACTGGCCGAGCTGGTCGGCACCCTGCAGTCGCTGGCCCGCCAGCACCCGGACGCGACATGGTGACCGCGCAGCCGACGACGGACCGGGCCGCCGACCGGGCCGCCGACCGGGCCGTCCGGCCAGACGCGGGCCCGGACGCGGGCCCGGACGCGGGTCGACCGACCGCGCGGGCGGTGGCGGAGACGGTGACCGATCCGGAGCTGCCGATGCTCACGCTGGCCGACCTCGGGGTGTTGCGGGGAGTGCGGACCGAGGACGACGGGACGGTCGCCGTCGACATCACCCCGACGTACTCGGGCTGCCCGGCGCTCGGCGTCATGCGGGCCGACCTGGTGCACGCGCTGCACCGGGCCGGCTTCCCCGACGTCACCGTCCGGACCGTGCTGGCACCGGCCTGGAGCACCGACTGGATCAGCCCCGAGGGCCGGCGCAAGCTGGCCGCCGCCGGGATCGCGCCGCCCGGCCCGGCCCCCGCCCGCAGCGACGGCCCGGTCCCGCTGCGGCTCGGCCCGACCCGCCGGACCGCGGCCTGCCCGCTCTGCGGCTCGCCCGACACCGAGGAGCTGTCGGAGTTCGGCGCGACCGCGTGCAAGGCGCTGCGCCGCTGCCGCGCCTGCGGCGAGCCGTTCGAGCACGTGAAGGAGATTTGAGTGCGGCGGCCCGAGTTCCACCGGCTGGCGGTGGCGGACGTCGAGCGGCTCACCGACGACGCCGTCGCGGTCACGTTCGACGTCCCGGACGAGCTGGCCGAGGACTACCGGTTCCGGCCCGGGCAGGCGCTGACGCTCCGGCTGGTCGACGGCGACCGCGACGAGCGCCGGTCGTACTCGATCTGCGCCCCGGTCGGCGCCCCGCCGCGGGTCGGCGTGCGCGAGGTGCCCGGCGGGCTGTTCTCGTCGTACCTGGTGCACCAGGTCAAGCCGGGCGACCTGATCGAGGTGCTGCCGCCGTCGGGCAAGTTCACCGCCGACCTGTCCGTTCCCGGGCACCACGTCTTCGTGGTCGCCGGCTCCGGCATCACCCCGGCCATCTCGCTGGCCGGCACGGTGCTGCGCGACGGCCAGTCGGAGGTCACCGTCTTCTACGGCAACCGGCGGAGCAACACGGTCATGTTCGCCGACGAGCTGGCCGACCTGAAGGACCGGTACGGACCCCGGCTGCAGCTGGTGCACGTGCTGTCCCGGGAGCCGCGGGACACCGAGATCACCACCGGCCGGCTGGACCGGGACCGGCTGCGGGCGCTGGTGGAGAGCTTCCTGGACCCGGCCGACGTCGACCACTGGTGGCTGTGCGGGCCGCACGGGATGGTCACCGACGCCCGGGCCCTGCTGGCCGAGCTGGGCGTCGACGCCGCCCGGGTGCACCAGGAGCTGTTCTACGTCGACGAGGTCCCGCCCGAGCCGGTCCGCGGCGACGAGCAGACCGTCGACGGGCCCAGCAGCGAGGTGACGGTCGTGCTGGACGGGCGGTCGACCACGCTGGCGCTGCCCCGGGACGTGCCGGTGCTGGACGCGGCCCAGCGGGTGCGAGGCGACCTGCCGTTCGCCTGCAAGGGCGGGGTGTGCGGCACCTGCCGGGCTCGGGTCACCGAGGGCGAGGTCCGGATGCGCCGCAACTTCGCGCTGGAGCCGGACGAGATCGCGGCCGGGTACGTGCTGACCTGCCAGTCGCTGCCGGTGACGGACACGCTGACCGTCGACTACGACGGCTGACCGGGGTCGGCCTGGCTCCGGGGCGCCGCCGATGGCGGTGACCAGCCAGTTCTTGCGGCGGTTCCAGCGGGCGCCGCGGCGGGTGGCGCGCTCGAGCAGCCGCGGCCGGGTGGCGTTGCGGCGGCGGCCCCAGGGGCTGTCCGGGTAGCCCAGCCGCAGGGCCCCGACGACGCCGATGGCGCCGACACCGATCTGGTCGTGGTAGCTCGCGCCGAGCCAGGACCACGACACGGGCGGATCCTCGCACGGTCCGGTCGCCGGTCCGGCACACTCCCGGGCATGGCGCTTCCTGGACCGGATCCTGACAGCCTGCCGCCGATCGACCCGAACGAGCCCGTGCCCGACGATCCCGGCGAGCTGTCCCCCGACACCCCGGAGACGCTGCCGCCGGCCCCGGTGGAGCCGATGCCCCCGGGCGACGAGCCCGGCGATGTCCCCGGCACCGAACCCGAGCCCGAGCCGGTCTGACCCCGCCCCGCCGCCGGCTCTAGAGGCGGCTGTTGAGGTAGCGCTGCTCGGGGATGCTGGTGGCCAGCCGGGCCGCGGTCGCGAACGCGGCCCGGGCTCGGTCCGGCTGGCCGGCCCGTTCCAGCAGGTGGGCGTGGACGGCGTGCAGGCGGTGGTGCCGGCGCAGCGCCGGGTCGGCCAGCAGCGGCTCCAGCATCTCCAGGCCGGCGGCCGGACCGCGGACCTCGGCCACCGCCACGGCGTGGTTGAGCGTCACCACCGGCCCCGGGGCCCGGTCGGCCAGCATCCGGTAGAGCAGCTCGATCTGGGCCCAGTCCGTGTCCGCGGCCGTCGCGGCCTCGGCGTGCACGGCCGCGATCGCCGCCTGCAGCTGGTACGGCCCGACCGGCCCGGCCGGCAGGGTCGCCTCGACCAGCGCGATCCCCTCGGTGATCCGGGCCCGGTCCCAGCGGGACCGGTCCTGCTCGGCCAGCGGCACCAGCGACCCGTCCGGGCGGGTCCGGGCCGCCCGCCGGGCGTCGGTGAGCAGCATCAGCGCCAGCAGCCCGCTGACCTCCCCGGCCCGGGGCAGCAGCCGGTGCAGGGTGCGGGTCAGCCGGATCGCCTCCGCGGCCAGCGAGGTGTCGGTCAGGCCGGTCCCGGTGGTGGCGGTGTGCCCCTCGGTGAAGACCAGGTAGAGCACCTGGGCCACGGCCGCGACCCGGTCCGGCAGCTCGGCCGCGGCCGGCACGGTGAACCGGGCCCCGACCTGCCGCAGCCGAGCCTTGGCCCGACTGATCCGCTGGGCCATCGTCGCCTCCGGCACCAGGAACGCCCGGGCGATCTGGGCCGTGCTGAGCCCGCCGACCGCCCGCAGGGTCAGCGCGACCTGGGACGGGCGGGCCAGGGCCGGGTGGCAGCACAGCAGCAGCAGGCCGAGCGAGTCGTCCCCCTCGGGGCCGGCCGGGACGGCGGGCTCGCGGGCGACCAGCTCCTCCCGTACGGCCCGGGCCTGGTCGGAGCGCCACTGGTCGACCAGCCGGCGGGACGCGACCCGGATCAGCCAGCCCCGCGGATTGTCCGGGGTGCCCTCGGCCGGCCACTGCCGGGCCGCGGCCAGCAGCGCCTCCTGCACGGCGTCCTCGGCCGCGTCGAAGTCGCCGTACCGGTGCACGAGCGCGACCAGGACGTGCGGCGCGCACTCGCGCCACACGTCCTCCAGGCCGCCCTCGGTCACTGGTCGCCCTCGGTCACTGGTCGTCGGCTCCGGGCCACATCGCCGGGCGGAGCTCGGCCGTACTGCCCGGGCCGGCGAACCGGGCCGCGATCTCCTCGGCCCGGGCCCGGGTGGCGCAGTCGATGAGGAAGAAGCCGGCCAGCTGCTCCTTCGCCTCCGCGTACGGCCCATCGGTGGCGACGTGGCCCTCCGGGGTCCAGCCGTAGATCGTGGCGGAGGCCGGGTCGGCCAGCGCCTCGGCCGTGACGAACTCCCCGGACGCGGAGATCTCGGCCAGCATCGCCTCGAACTCCTTCTCCATCCGGTCGTGCTCGGCCTGCGGGATCGACCGGCCCTCGGCGGTGTACATCGAGGTCGGGTGGCCCCACGGGTCCGGGTTCGAGTGGATCAGGATCACGTACTTCACGGCAGCCTCCTAGGCGGCGGTCGCTCCCTGCGACCGGCACCCCGGACGTCGGAGCCGGCCGCGCGTTCTCGACACCTCAGCACACCGAAATCCTGAGCACACCGAAATCCTCGCGCGCCCGCGACGCCGACTCTGCTTCCATCATCGGTCATGGACGCCGGGGCGCTGCGGGACTGGCTCGACGCGCGGGTGGCGGCGCACGAGTTCAGCGGGACCGCGCTGGTCCGACGGGGCGACGAGACGCTGTTCTCGTACGCGGGCGGGGTGGCCCACCGCGGGCTGGGCGTGCCGGTGACGGACGCGAGCCGGTTCGCGGTCGCCTCGGTGACCAAGATCGTCACCGCCACCACCGCGCTGCGGCTGGTCGAGCGGGGGCTGCTGGGGCTGGACCAGCCGGTCCTGGAGGTGCTGCCGGCAGCGCAGCGGACGGCCGCGCTGACCGGCGCCTGCACCCTGCACCACCTGCTCTCGCACACCTCCGGGCTGCCCAACTACCACGACGACGAGGACCAGACCTGGGACTCGTTCGTGTCCTGCTGGGACCGGGTGCCGTGCCAGCGGGCCCGGGGCCCGGCCGACCTGCTGCCGCTGTTCCGGGACCTGCCGGCCGAGGCGCCGCCCGGGACCCGGTTCTCCTACTCCGACGCCAACTACATCCTGGTCGGGCTGCTCATCGAGGCCGTCACCGGGAGCCCGTACGGGCGGGCCGCGGCCGAGGAGGTGCTCGGCCCGGCCGGGATGGCCGACTCGGGCTTCGACCAGCGCGACGGCGACCCGCCCGGGCTGGCCACCGGCTACCGGCACGAGGTCGACGCGCCGTTCGTGGCCTGGCAGTCGAACGTGTTCAGCGTGCCGTCCGGCGGGATGCCCGACGGCGGTCTGATCACCACGACGGCCGACCTGGCCCGGCTGGTCGGCGCGCTGGCCGGCGGCCGGCTGGTCGGCGCGGAGACCTTCGCGGCGATGAGCACGGCCCGGTGCGGCCGGACCGAGGGCGTCGAGCGCTACGGCTACGGCCTGGAGCTGGCCTACGCCGGCGACGAGCCGGTCCTGTTCGGCCACGGTGGCCTCGATCCGGGCGTGTCCACGGCCGTCGCCCGGCACCCGGCCGCGGACACCACGTTCGTGGTGCTGTGCAACCACGACCGCGGCTCCTGGCCGGTCTACGTGCGGCTCGCGGCCGAGCTGGGTCTCACCGACCCCCGCGGGCGGTAATGTCCGGGTCGTGCCCCTCCCGAAACGGCTGGCCCGGTTCAACCGGGTCGTGACCAACCGGATCACCTACCCGATCGCCCGGACGCTGCCCGGCTTCGGCATCGTGCTGCACGCCGGGCGCAAGTCGGGACGGGAGTACCGCACGCCGGTGAACGCGTTCCGGACGCCGACCGGCTACCTGGTCGCCCTGACGTACGGGCCGGACTCCGACTGGACCCGCAACGTGCTCGCCGCCGGCGGCTGTCAGCTGCTGACCCGGGGGAAGGTCGTCGCGCTCACCGACCCGAGGATCGTGCACGCCGAGCGGCACGACGCCCTGCCGGCGGTGGTCCGGGCCGTGCTGCGCCGGATCAACGTGCGCGACTACCTGGAGCTGACCCGCCGCTAGGCCGAGCGTTCCAGCTGCTCCTCCAGCCGCCGGTACGCGCTGCCGTGGAACACCAGCGGCGGCACCCGCGGGTCGGCCCCGAGGTCGTGCACCCGCAGCAGCACGATGTCGTGGTCGCCGGCCGGGACCTGCCGGTCCACCGCGCAGTCGAGCCAGGCGCTGGCGCCGGCCAGCAGCACGGCGCCGTCCGCGGTGGCCCGCCAGCCCAGCCCGGCGAACCGGTCGGTCCTCTTCTCGGCCAGCTGCCGCCCGGCCGACTCCTGGTGCGCGCCCAGCACGCTGATCCCGAGCCGGCCCACCGTACGCAGCACCGGCCAGGTCGAGGACGTGTGCGCCACGCAGACCGACACCAGCGGCGGGTCCAGCGACACCGACACGAAGGAGCTGGCGGCCAGGCCCACCGGGGCGCCGTCCACGACCGCCGCCATCGCCACCACCCCGGTCGGGAAGGTGCCGAACACCCGGCGCAGCTGCGCGGGGTCGGTCACGGGCGCCTCCTCCTCGGTCGCCGCCGTCAACCATCCCGGGATACCCGGAATTCCGGTCCCCGGACCACGACGGCTGCGTCGGGAGGGCCGGGAGGGCCGGGCGGGCCCGCCGGGCGGGGTTCAGCTCGCGCCCGGGCGGAACACCGACCGGAGGTTGCCGTCCTGCTCCTTGAACATGGCGTAGCCCCGGGGCCCGTCCTCCAGCGGCATGGCCCGAGCAGCATCGCCGCCCGGCGCCGGGGTCCAGCACCCGGCCGAACACCGACGGCGAGTCGAACCGGGGCACGCACCACCGGTCGACCGAACCGTCCCGGTCCACCAGCGCCGCGGTCGAGCAGTCGGACAGGAAGCCGTAGTCGGCGATGCGCCCCCTGTCGACCATGGCGCAACCCTAAGCAGCCCGGCCCGGCCGGGCGCGCCGAGCCCGGCTACAGCGCCCGGGGCCGGTACGCCTCCACCAGCCGGTCCATCACCGCGTCCAGCTGGGCGTCGGCCTGCTGCCGGGCCGGGTCCTCGTCGTACCAGGCCACGATCTCGCGGGCGCCCCGCTCGAACGGGATGGTGGCGACCCAGCCCGGCACGACCGACTTCACCTTGCTGTTGTCGAAGACCATGGAGTGGGCCTTGTCGCCGAGCAGCCCCGCGCCCCACTCCGGGTCGGCGGCAGCGATCGCGTCCGACGGCACGTGCACGATCCGGGCCTCCACGCCGAGCGCCGCGGCCAGCGCCCGGGCGATCTGGTCCCAGGTCGGGGCGTCGTCGGAGGTGATGTGGAAGGCCTCCCCCAGCGTGCGCGGGTGCCCCAGCAGCGGCACGAACGCGCGGGCGAAGTCCTCGTGGTGGGTCAGCGTCCACAGCGACGTCCCGTCCCCGTGCACGACGATCTCCTTGCCCGCGCGCATCCGGCCCAGCACGGTCCAGCCGCCGTCGAACGGCACCAGCGTCCGGTCGTACGTGTGCGACGGCCGGATGATCGTCATCGGGAACCCCTCGTCCCGGTACGCCGCGACCAGCACGTCCTCGCAGGCGATCTTGTCCCGCGAGTACGGCCAGAAGGGGTTGCGCAGCGGCGTCGACTCCAGCACCGGGACCCGCTCCGGCGGCGTCTGGTACGCCGAGGCCGAGCTGATGAACACGTACTGGCCGGTGCGGCCGCGGAACAGGTCCAGCGCGGTCCGGATGTGGTCGGGCGTGAACGCCAGCCAGTCGACGACCGCGTCGAACTCCTCGCCGCCGAGCGCGTCCCGGACAGCGGACGGGTCGCGGACGTCCGCGTGCACGGCCCGGGCCGCCGCCGGCAGCGGCCGGGTCGCGGTCTTGCCCCGGTTGAGCACGGTCAGCTCGATCCCGCGCTCGACCGCGAGCGCCGAGCAGGCCGAGCTGATGACCCCACTGCCACCGACGAACAGCACCTTCATGGCCCCACCCTAGGACGCCGACACGTCCGCGACCTGCGGGCCCAGCCGCCCGAGGGGAACATCACCACGGCCCCGGCGGCGATCCAACAGGCATGACCGGGCCCTGGGGGGAAAGCTGGGGGCATGAAGGTTCTGGTTGCCGGCGCGTCCGGCTTCGTCGGGCGCCGGCTGGTCCCCGCCCTGGTCGAGGCCGGCCACGAGGTCCGGGCGATGACCCGGCACCCCGACAGGTACAAGGGCCGGGGCGAGGCGGTCCGCGGCGACGTGCACGACGCCGGGTCGCTGGACGCGGCCCTGGCCGGCTGCGAGGCCGCGTACTACCTGGTCCACTCGCTGGACAGCCCCGACTTCGAGGCCGGCGACGCCGAGGCCGCGAAGACCTTCGCCACCGCCGCGGCCGGCGCGGGCCTGCAGCGGATCGTCTACCTGGGCGGGCTCGGCGACGACGCCGACGACCTGTCCGCGCACCTGCGCAGCCGGCGCCAGGTGGAGAAGCTGCTCGGCACCGGCGGGGTGCCGGTGACCACGCTGCGGGCCGGCATCATCGTCGGCTACGGCGGGATCTCCTGGGAGATGACCCGCCAGCTGGTCGAGCACCTGCCGGCCATGGTCACCCCGCGCTGGGTCCGGACCCGGACCCAGCCGATCGCCGTCGCCGACGTGATCCGCTACCTGGTCGGCGTGCTGGACAAGCCGGAGGCGGCCGGGAAGGCGTACGACATCGGCGGCCCCGACGTGCTCGAGTACGTGGAGATGCTGCGGCGGGTGGCGGTGATCGAGGGCCGCAAGCTGCTGGTGGTGCCGGTCCCGCTGCTGAGCCCGTCGCTGTCGGCGCGCTGGCTGTCGCTGGTCACCGACGTGGACACGCAGACCGGCCGGTCGCTCATCGACTCGATGACCAACGAGGTCGTGGTGCGCGACGACAGCATCCGCGACCTGGTGCCGTTCGATCCGATGGACTACGACGCGGCCGTGCTGGCGGCGCTGGGTGAGCGGGCCGCGGCGGCGCGCTCGTGACACCGACGGCGGGCGCGCTCGGGCGCCGGCTGCAACAGCGGCTCCCGGGCTGGCTGACCGACCCGGTGCCGCGCGACCACCGGGAGACCGACGAGGCCTTCCACCGCCGCCGCCGCATCGTGGCCGGGGTGTCGGTGGCCGGGGCCGGCCTGCTCGGGCTGGGACTGTCGACCGAGCCGGACTCCACGGAGTTCTACGGCCTGACCTTCGGCGTGGCCGCGACCTGGCTGCTCGGCGGGCTGGCGTCGGGACCGCTGCATCTGGGCTGGATGGCCCGCGGCGACGCGCTCCGCCGCCCGATCGCCACCCCGATAATCACCGGGGTGGCCGCGTTCGGCGCCTTCTACGCCGCCGCCCTGGTCGCCCGGGAAATCCCGTGGCTGGAGCGGCCGCTGGCCTCGATCGTCGAGTACGCCAAGGAGGGCAACGACCCGCTGGTGCTGCTCACCACGCTGGCCAACGGGGCCGCGGAGGAGGTCTTCTTCCGGGGCGCGATGTTCGCCGCCGTCGGGACCCAGCACCCGGTCATCCGGTCCACCGCCGTCTACACGCTGGCCACCACGTCCACCCGCAACCCGGCCCTGGTGCTGGCCTCGGCCGTGATGGGCGCGCTGTGGGGTCAGCAGCGGCGGATCTCGGGCGGGATCCAGGCCCCGATCCTGACCCACCTGACCTGGGGCGCGCTGATGCTGCGCTACCTGCCGCCGCTGTTCCGCAAGCCGGTGCCCGAGACCGCCTGACGGTCAGCCCGCGCTGAGCACCGAGTCGAGGAGGCCGGGGAACCGGTCGTCGAGCTCGTCGCGGCGCAGCGAGATCATCCGCTGCCGGCCGTGCGGCTCGTTGCGGACCACCCCGGCCTCCCGCAGCGCCTTCAGATGGTGCGAGAACGTCGACTTCGGTGCGGCCGGGTCGACGGCCTGGCAGGCGGCGACCGTCTGCGGCCCGTCCTTGGCGATGAGCCGGACCAGGTCGAGGCGGGCCGGGTCGCTCAGCGCGAACAGCACGGACGTCAGCTCGATGTCGGCGAGGTCCGGGTGCTCGAAGATCCGAGTGGTCATCGATCAGTTCGACTTTCTTGGAACTATCTGCGGGGGTGGTGGTGTTGTGGCCGTTCGATACGAGTCGAACGGTCGAACGGAGCCTTTCATGCCCACCCTGCGACCAGCCCTACCTCGTACGGCCGCGTTCTGGCTGGTCGGGGCGACGGTGGTGGCGCTGCTGGCCGCGTCCAGCGCGCCCAGCCCGCTCTACCCGATCTACCAGCAGGAGTTCGGCTTCTCCTCGATCGAGCTGACCGCCATCTTCGCCGTGTACGTGCTGGCCCTGCTGGTCACCCTGCTCACGGTGGGCCGGCTGTCCGACTTCGTCGGGCGCCGCCCGGTGCTGGCCGGCGGGCTGCTGGTGCAGGCCCTGGCCATGGTCGCCTTCCTGGTCGCCGACGGTAGCGGGTGGCTGCTGGTCGCCCGGGTCGTGCAGGGCCTGGCCACCGGCGCGGCCGTCGGCGTGCTCGGGGCCTACCTGCTCGACCTGCAGCCGCCGGACGGCTCCCGGCTGGGCTCGCTGGTCAACAGCGTCGCGCCCGGGATCGGGCTGGGCATCGGCGCGCTCGGCACCGGCCTGCTGGTGCAGTACGGGCCGCACCCGACCCGGCTCGTCTTCGCCGTCCTGCTCGCGACCTTCGCCACCCTGATCCTGGCCACCGCGGTGCTGCCGGAGACGGTGTCCCGGGTGCCGGGCGCGGTCGCCGCGCTGCGCCCGCGGGTCGCCGTGCCGGCCCCGGCCCGCCGCGCCTTCGTCGCCGCGGCCCCGAGCATGATCGCGACCTGGGCCCTAGGGGGCCTGATGCTGTCCATCGGCGGGTCCGTGGTCCGGTCGGTGTTCGGCCAGTCCAACTCGGCCGTGGTCGGCCTGGTGCTCGGCGTCTTCGCCGGGGCCGGCGCGCTCACCGGCGTGCTGGTCACCAGCTGGAAGCCGGCCCGGATCGAGCGCTACGGCACCGTCACCCTGGTCCTCGGCGTCGCGATGTTCCTCACCGCCCTGGCGGTGTCGTCGCTGGCGCTGTTCGTGGTCGCCTCGGTCGTCGCCGGCAGCGGCTTCGGCGCCGGCTTCCTCGGCGCGCTGCGCTCGCTGACCCGGCTGGTGCAGCCGCACGAGCGGGCCGGCCTGCTGTCCGCGGTGTACGTGGTCAGCTACCTCGCCTTCAGCATCCCGGCGCTGGCCGCGGGGCTGCTCATCACCCGGATCGGCCTGCGCGACACCGCCCTCTGGTACGGCGGCTTCGCCGCCACGGCCGCGCTGGCCAGCCTGGCCATCGGCCTGCTGGCCGCCCGCCCGGCCGACCGGCCGGTCGCGCTGGAGCTGCAGCCGCAGCGGTAGCCCGGCCGGACCGTCCGTCGTCCGACCGACCGTCCGTCGTCCGTCCTCAGAGGACAGTGCGCAGGGTGTTGGTCATCGGGGCGAAGCCCTGCCGGGCGTAGAACCGCAGGGCCGCCTCGTTGGCCGCGTACGCGGAGACGCTGGCCTGGGCCGCCTCCTGCTCCCGGGCCCAGTCCAGGAAGTGCCGTACCAGCAGGGTTCCCACGCCGGCGTCGCGGGCGTCGGGGTGGACGCGGATGCTCTCCAGGACCGCGATCCGCTGCCGCCGGAACGAGTCCGGCTGGGCCAGCTTGCCGACCAGGTGCCCGACCACGCGGTCGCCGTCCCGGGCCACGGTGAGCAGGCAGCTGTCGTCGCCGACGAGGGCGGCGTAGTTGTCCGCGCCCTCCAGCGCGGGCCAGTCCACGTTGACGGTCGGGTCGTGGACGCCGGCGTCCTCCCGGAACAGGCCGGCGACCGACTCGACCACGGCGTCGATGTCGTCCCGGCCGGCGGCGCTCACAGTCACATCGCTCATGCCGTCGACGCTAGCGGCCATGAAATCAGGTAAAAAGCACTTCCTGTCCGGGGATCCCGCACGCTGGAGCACGTGTCCGGTCCGGCCGCTGGGTACGGTCGGCGGACCGGATCACGGGAGGGCGGCATGACAGCCGAGACCAGCGCCGCCCCCGATCCCGGCCCCGAGCCCGACGGCGACCTCGACTACGACGGCGTCCCCGACTACGTGGTGCCGCTCAACCCGCGCGAGGTCGCCCGGCACCGGGTGATGGCCGAGTCGGTGCGCACGGCCGAGGCCGACCTCTGGCGGCTGGCCGGCATCGTCCCCGGCGCCCGGGTGGCGGACGTCGGCTGCGGACCGGGCGCGCTGCTGCCGGTGCTGGCGGCCGAGGTCGGGCCGGGCGGGCAGGTCACCGGCATCGACGTCGACCCGGCCGCGGTCGTCGCGCCCAGGCGTACACGACCGGGCTGCCGAGGGTGTCGGTGCTCCGCCGCCGGGCCGACTGGACCGGGCTGCCGGCCGGCGGGTTCGACGTGGTGATGGTCCGCCACCTGCTGGCCCACAACGGCGGCCGGGAGCCGGACATCGTCACCCACCTGGGCACCCTGCTGCGTCCCGGCGGCACCCTCTACCTGGTCGACTCGTACGCCGCCGGCGTGGCCTCGGTGCCCGAGGTCCCGGTGCTGACCGAGATGCACGCCCGCTACCGGGCCTTCCAGCCGCCCGCGGCAACGACCTGCGCCCCGGCCCGCAGCTGGCCGGCTGGCTGCGCGACGCGGCCTGGAGGTGCTGGAGTTCCGCGGGCGCTACCAGATCGTGCCGGCGCCGCCCGGCCTGCGCCCGCCGGCCTGGGCCTCCCGGGAGGCGATGCTGGCCGCCGGTGTCGTCACCGCGGCCGACCTCGACCGCTGGGAGCGGGCGATCGCCGACCTCGACGCCAGCCCCGACCGCCCGACCTTCTTCATGCCGCTGTTCACCGCCCTGGGCGGCACCCCGGCCCCGCCGCCCTCACCCCGTCCCGGGCGGGGCCCTGACCCGCGCGTTTCGCCGCCGGCGTAAAGGATCCTTGGGGCCCGGGCCGAGTCCGGGCCTCGGGGATCAGTACGATCGGCCGCGTGAATCGCCCCGCCGTCCTCGCCGAGGACCTGGTCAAAACATTCGGCAAGGACATCCGGGCCCTGGACGGGGTGTCGCTGGAAGTGCAACCGGGCACCGTGCTGGGCCTGCTCGGGCCCAACGGGGCCGGCAAGACCACCACCGTCGACATCCTGACCACCCTGCTGCTGCCCGACTCCGGGCGGGCCGAGGTCGCCGGGGTCGACGTGCTGCGCGACCCGGCCGCGGTCCGCCGCTCGATCGGCCTGGCCGGGCAGTACGCGGCCGTCGACGAGAACCTCACCGGCGCCGAGAACCTCACCCTGGTCGGCCGGCTCAACCACCTCCCCACCGGCGAGTCGAAGGCGCGGGCGCGCGAGCTGCTGATCCGGTTCGAGCTGGACGACGCCGGCGACCGCACCACCAAGACGTACTCGGGGGGCATGCGGCGGCGACTGGACCTGGCCGCGGCGCTGGTGGCCCGGCCGCCGGTGCTGTTCCTGGACGAGCCGACCACCGGGCTCGACCCGCGCAGCCGGATCGAGCTCTGGAGCGTCATCGAGGACCTGGTCCGCGAGGGCACCACACTGCTGCTGACCACGCAATACCTGGAGGAGGCCGACCGGCTGGCCGACCGCATCTCGGTCGTCGACCACGGCAAGGTCATCGCCGAGGGCACCTCGGCCGAGCTGAAGTCCCGGCTCGGCGGGGCCATGGTCGAGGTCCGGCTGGCCGACGCCGAGGAGGCGGCCCGGCTGGTCGAGCCGCTGTCCACGGCCGGCAGCGGACCGGCCACGGCCGAGGACGAGTTCGTCCGGGTGCCGGCCAGCGACGGCACCGGCACGCTGGCCGAGGTCGTGCGGCGGCTGGACCTGGAGGGGGTGAAGGCGCGCGGGTTGCAGCTGCGCGAGCCCAGCCTGGACGACGTCTTCCTGTCCCTGACCGGGCACGCGGCCGAGCACGAGGGCTCCCCCGCCACCGAGACCGCCGCGGCCGGCCGCGGCCGGAAGGGCTGACCCGCGATGAGCACCCCGACCCTGGCCCCGACGGGCAGCGCGACCGGCTCCGGCGTGGGCTGGGCCCTGCGCGACGCCGGCGCGATGGCCGGCCGCAACCTGCGCCGGCTGACCCGCCAGCCCGAGCAGATCGTGTTCAACCTGGTCTCGCCGATCATGTTCGTGCTGCTGTTCCGCTACGTCTTCGGCGGCGCGATCAGCGGCCTGCAGGGGCTGAACTACGTGAACTACCTCATCCCCGGCATCGCCGTGCAGACCGTGCTGTTCAGCGCGGGCACGACCGGGTTCGCGCTGGCCGACGACATGCAGAAGGGCTTCATCAAGCGGCTGCGGTCGCTGCCGATGGCCCGCAGCGCGGTCTTCGGCGGCCGGGTCGCCTCGGACACGGTGATCAACGCGTTCGGGCTGGTGGTGCTGATCCTCACCGGCTTCGCGGTCGGGTTCCGGCCCGCCAGCTTCCTCGGGCTGGTGCTGGCGGCGCTGCTCCTGCTGCTGTTCGCGCTGGCCGTGAGCCTGGGCTACGCGCTGATCGGGCTGACCGTGCGCAGCCCGGAGGCGGTCAACGCGGCCACCTTCCCGATCATCTTCCCGCTGACGTTCGCGTCCTCGGCGTTCGTGCCGGTGCAGACCATGCCGGACTGGCTCCAGGGGTTCGCCACCCACCAGCCGGTGAGCGTGGTCATCAACGCGGCCCGGTCGCTGATCCTGGGCGACACCGCCACCGCGGAGCAGCGCCAGATCCTGCTCGGCGGCTCCGACACCGGCTCCCTGGTGCTGCAGTCGCTGGCCTGGACGCTGGGCATCGGGCTGCTGTTCGGGATCCTGTGCACGAGGCGCTACCGCCGCCTGGACCGGTAGCTGGTCCGTCCCGGCCCGCAGCACCAGGCCGAGCCGGTCCCGGCGGCGCCGGGCCGACTCCAGGGCGACGACCGCGGCGACGGCCACGGCCAGCAGCCCGACCGGGACGACCGTCACCGGCGGCAGGACCAGCGGCGGGTCGGTGGCCGCCCCGGTGAGCCGCCGCAGGTCCAGCAGCCCGATCGACGCGTACGCCAGGGTGGCCGCGGCCGTGGTCGCGCTCATGGCGTCCTCGGGCGCGCAGGAGGGCCCGCAGCTGCGCTGGACCAGCGACCTTGCCGGCCGGCTGCTGCCGGACGAACCCGACCGTGTGCCGGCGGTAGTGCACCCGCTCGGCCCGGGTCAGCACCAGCAGGTCGCGGCCGTGGACCCGGGCCCGGCCGGCCGTGGGCACGTCGGTGCCGGCCAGCAGGGACGGCAGCGTGGACTTGCCCGAGCCCGAGGCGCCGACGACCGCGACCATCTCCCCCGCGTCGACCAGCAGGTCGACCCCCTGCAGGGCCTGGACCTCGACCGACCCGGTCTGGTAGATCCGGACCAGGTTGTCGCAGACGATCAGGGCGTCCCGGCCGAACTCGGCGTCCGGCACCGGTCAGCGGCCGGTCAGGAACGACACCGCTTCGGCCAGCGCGAGGTCAGTGAGGACCGGGTCGTGCCGGGCGCCGACGTCGCGCATGAACGCGTGCTCGCCGCCGGCGTACACGTGCAGCTCGAGGTCGGTCAGGCCGGCGCCGTAGAGGGCGTCCAGGATCCGGACCCGGGCCTCGGCCGGCACGTGCGGGTCCCGGGAGCCGAACACGATCATCAGCCGGCCCCGGATGTCGGCCGCGCGGGCCAGCGAGCCGGCGTCGTCGGCGCCGAGGGCCCCGTCGTGCAGGCCGGTCGGGTAGAAACAGACCGTGGCCGACACCCGCGGGTCGAATGCGGCCCGGAAGGCCAGGTGGCCGCCGATGCAGAAGCCGACCGCGATCAGCTCGCCCACGTCCGCCCGCTGCTCCAGGAAGTCGAGCACCGCGACCCGGTCGGAATCGAACTGGGCCGTCGTCGTCGCGGCCGCCCCGGCCAGCCCGGCCGCCTTGCCGGCGTCGTCGAACTCCAGCGCGACCCCGGCCAGGTCCCCGCGCGGGTAGATCTCCGGCACGCAGACCACGAACCCGAAGGAGGCCAGCCGGCGGGCGGTCCGCAGGGTGGACTCGGTCAGCTGGAAGATGTCGGTGTAGAGCACCACCCCGGGCCGTCCGGTCCCGTCCCCGGCCGGGCTGATCAGCGTCGTCCGGATGCCGCCGTCGGGCGACGGCACCCACTCCTCGACCTCGCGCAGCTTCACGCCGGGAGACCCTACTTCCCGCGCGGCCGCAGGTCAGGTTGTGCGGCTGGTGTCGCCGGTGCGCTCCTTGCGGCGGCCCTCGGCCAGGAAGCCGAGCCGGCGCAGGGACTCCTTGTTGCGCGGCACCACGCCCAGCTGCCGGACCGGCCGCGGCATCAGCCGCCCGGGACCGGCGGTGGCGTCCTCCTGCAGCGTGAGCACGGTGTCCGGGCCGTCGGCGGTCAGCGCCAGCCGGATGGTGGCCTCGCCGGCCGGCCAGCCCTTGGCCTGGAGCACCAGCTCCCGCTCCGGGTCGGCGCTGAGCACGGTCGTGTCGTCGTTGATCACCAGCGGCCAGACCCCGAACGAGTGGTGCACCTTCGTCCCCGGCTCCGGCCAGCCCGGATCGACGACCCGGATCCGGGAGGCCCCGACCACCCAGGTCGCGTAGAGCCAGCCGTCGGCCAGCACCGACCAGACATCCGACGGCGAGGCCGCGACCTTGTGGGTCACCGCCGCCACGTGCTCGTCCCGGAACGGATCCTCCACCGTCGACCTACCTTCGCGTCGCTCCCCATTGACGCGCCCACCGTACGACGTCCGCACCGCGCCACCGAGCGGCGGCCGTGGCCGCACCCAGCCCGGCCACCCCGGCGACCGCCCGCAGCCAGTGCCGGCCCCACTCGCCGTGGGTGGCCTCGCCGGCCGGCACGGGCGCGAAGACGTTGCCGTCGTTGACCTCCACCGGCGCCTTGGACAGCCCGCCGACCCTCATCAGCGGCGCCACCAGCCGGTCGAAGACGAACGGCAGGGCCCGGAACCCGGTCACCACGACCGGGTTGGCCACGCCGACCGAGGTCTCCCGCCGGGGCCGGTCCAGCGCCCGCACAATCGCCCGGGCCACCTTCTCCGGCGGGTCCACCGGCGGCGGCGGCCGCCCGCCCCGGCCGTAGTAGCTGGCGGCCTGCCGGTAGACCGGCGTGTCGACACCGCCGGGCGAGACCAGGCTGATGCTGATGCCGGGGGTCTCCCGGGCCTCGATCTGCAGGGTCCGGACCAGCCCGTGCACGGCCCACTTGGCCGTCACGTACGAGCTCATGTACGGGGTGGCGATCTTGCCCAGCAGCGAGCCGACCACCACCAGGTTGCCGCCGCCGGCGGCCCGGAAGACCCGCAGCGCGGTCCGGGCCACGTTGGCCGTCCCGGTCAGCGTGGTCTCCAGGACCTGGTCGAAGACCAGGGCCGGGACCTGCTCGAACCGCCCGTACGCGACCACGGTCACCGACTGCACGACCGCGTCGACCCGGCCGAACCGGTCGGCCGCCGCGGCGAACAGCGACTCCACCGCGACCGGGTCGGTCACGTCGGTCGGCACCACCAGCGTCTCCGCGCCGGCCTCCTTGCACTGCCGCTCGGCCGCCCGCAGCGGCTCCTCGGCCCGCGCCGCCAGCACCACCCGGTCACCGCGGCGGGCGCAGGCCAGCGCGGTCGCGCGCCCGATCCCGCTGGACGCGCCGACGATCACCACCACCCGCCCGGTCACGGCCGGCTCCCGGTCCACGCGCGCATGAGGCCCTCCCCCGGGGTCCGACTCTCGGCGTCCCGTCCAGGACGGCGTATCCGCGCCGGCCGCGTCTAATCCCCATTCGCACAACTCATGCCACGATTCCCGCCGGAACCGTGCCCGGGCTGATTCATGCGGCCTGTGTCAACTATGGTCGCCCGGGTGGAGGATGCGGTTCCGGACGGGGCGCTGGCGGCGTTCAAGGACGAGCTGTCCCGGCTGCGGGCCGAGGCCGGGGCGCCCTCGCTGCGCACGATGATGGCTCAGTCGGAGCTGTTCGGCCGGGGGCTGGCCCGGGCCACGCTGGCCGACCTGTTCCGCGGCGAGCACCTGCCGAGCTGGCCCAACGTGGAGACCGTGCTGGTCGTGCTGGACGCGATCGCCCGCTCCCGGCGCGCGCCGCTGGACCCGGAGCGCACCGACCCGGACCGCTGGCGGGCCCGCTACCTGCAGGTCCGGGAGGCGGTGGAGGCCGTCCGGCGGTGGGGCCGGCCGCTGGTGGCCGGCCGGGTGCCGCCGCTGGCCGCGCACTTCCAGCACCGCGCGATCGCCGACGAGCTCGACGCCCTGCTGGACGACGGCTCGCTGCGCAGCGCCGTGCTGACCGGCCTGGGCGGGGCGGGCAAGACCCAGCTCGCGGCCGACCTGGTCGCCCGGGCGGTCCGGGACCGCCGGGTCGACCTGGTCGTGTGGGTCAACGCCGACTCCCGGGACTCGGTGCTGCGCGGCTACGCCCGCGCCCTGTCCGAGCTGTACGACACCCGCGGCGCCGACCCGGAGGAGTCGGCCGAGCGCTTCCTGCACCGGCTCGGCACCACCCCGCTGCGGTGGCTGGTCGTCCTCGACGACCTGGCCGAGCCGGGCGCCCTGCACGGGCTGTGGCCGCCGGAGCTCGGCCCGGGCCGGACCGTGGTCACCACCCGCCGCCGGGACGCCGCGCTCGCCGCCGCCGGCCGCCGGGTCGTACCGGTCCGGATGTTCACGCCGGCCGAGGCCGCCGCCTACCTGCGCGGCAAGCTGGAGCCGTACGAGGAGCTGACCGTGGGGGCGGAGGAGCTGGCGGCCGACCTCGGGCTGCTGCCGCTGGCGCTGTCCCAGGCCGCCGCCTACATCCTGGACCGGCGGATCAGCTGCGCCGACTACCGGGCCCGGCTGGCCGCCGACAGCCTGGCCGCGGTGATCCCGGAGCCGGGCGCGCTGCCCGACGACCAGGCCGTCACGCTGAGCCGGATCTGGTCCCTGTCGGTGGACCGGGCCGACGAGCTGGCCCCGGCCGGGCTGGCCCGCCCGGCGCTGGTGCTGCTCAGCGTGCTCGACCCCAACGGGGTGCCCACCCTGCTGTTCCGCAGCGGTCCGGCGCTGGCCCACCTGCGGCAGTTCCAGCCGGCCGGGGCCGCCGACGGCCGGGACGCGCTGGCCTGCCTGGACCGGCTGAGCCTGGTCGACCTGGACGCCCGCGGCCCGGTCGAGCTGGTCCGGGTGCACGCCCTGGTGCAGCGGGCCACCCGCGGCCGGTTGTCCGCGGCCACCCTGGACCGGGTGGTGCGCACGGCCGCGGACGGGCTGCTGGCGGTCTGGCCCGACCCGGAGGTCGACGCCGACCTCGCCCAGGCCCTGCGCCGCAGCGCGGCCACCGTGCTGGCGTACGACACCGACGGGCTGTGGGCGGACGGGGTGCACCCGCTGCGGGTCCGGCTGGGCCGCAGCCTGGGCGAGTCCGGCGACCTGGCCGCCGCGGTCGAGCTGTTCGGCCGGCTGGCCCGGGACGCCGGGGACCGGCTCGGCCGGCTGCACCCGGGCGCGGTCCGGGCCCGGGGCGACCACGTCTACTGGCGGGCCGAGCGCGGGGAGGCCGGCGCGGTGCTGGCCGAGCAGGACGCGGTCGTCGCCGACCTGACCGCGGTCCTCGGGCCGGACCACCCGGCGACCCTGCTGGCCGAGGTCTACCGGCACCGGTGGGCCGGCCTGAGCGGGAGCCCGCAGGAGGGGCTGACCGGGATGGAGGCGCTCGCGGACCGGCTGGTGCGGGTGCTCGGGCCCGACCACGACACCACCCTCACCGCCCGCAACGACCTGGCGTTCCTGCGGGCGGTGTCGGGCCAGCTGGACCGGGCCGCGGCCGACTTCGAGGCGCTGCTGGCCGACCGGACCAGGCTGCTCGGCCCGGACCACCCGCACGTCATCATCACCCGCAACGACCTGGCCTTCTGGCTGAGCGCGGGCGGGCACCACGACCGGGCGCTGGCCGAGTTCACCGAGCTGATCGGGGTGGCGGAGCGGACGCTGGGCCGGCACCACCCCAACACGCTGTCGATCCGGGCCAGCGCGCTGCGGGTGCGGGGGCTGCTCGGGGACGCGCCGGCCGCGGCGGCGGAGCTGAGCGAGCTGCTCAACGACTTCATCCGGGTGCTGGGCGAGGGCCACCCGCGGACGGTCCGGACCCGCGAGTACCTGGCCGTGCTGCGGCGGACGGCCCAGAGCTGAGCCGGCGGCCGGTGATGTCCGACGGGTCGCGTCGGACCATCGGGCGCCGGTCCGGCCCGAGGATGGTCGCCATCGCGGGGAGCACCGGACTCGGCGGCCCCTGGGTCGTCGCGCACGGGGGGCGACGACCCGGGGTCGCCGCCCGCCGCCCTTCCGCCATGCTGTGCCGCATGGCGAAGTGGGGCGGGATGCTGCGGCGCGCGGCCCGGCGCGGGCGGGACCTGCTGGCCCCGGCCCGCCCGGGGACCGGGACCACCGCAACCAAGACCGCGTCCCGGCCGGCGGTCCGGACCGCGCCGACCCGGGACCGGGCCCGCACCATCGCGTACGCGCCCCGCCTGGACGGCGACGCCGACCCGGGCGAGGTCGTCTGGGCCTGGGTCCCGTACGAGGAGAACGACGGCCGCGGCAAGGACCGCCCGCTGCTGGTGGTCGGCCGGGACCGCAGCCACCTTCTCGGGCTGATGCTGTCGAGCCGGCACGACCGGGCCGGCGACCGCAACTGGCTCCCGGTCGGCTCCGGCGACTGGGACCCGCAGGGCCGGGAGTCCTGGGTCCGGCTGGACCGGGTGCTGGAGGTGCCCCACCACGGCATCCGCCGCGAGGGCGCGGTGCTGGGCCGGGACCGGTTCGAGCGAGTCGCGACCGAGCTGCGCGCCCACTACGGCTGGAGCTGACCGCTCACACCCAACGTCCAGCTTTCGCACAAGAAGCCGCCAGGTCGGCACGGGACAAAGAGGTGTGCCCACCTGGACCCGCCGATGACCGCCGTGGCCGACCGCCCGCCGGCCCC
>DATDKW010000450.1:0-8368 GCA_036519715.1 Mycobacteriales bacterium | reverse complement strand
CGACGTGCGGGCCTCGCACGACCACTACCGGCAGCTCAAGGACGAGGGCGTGCACATGGTCTTCGTCAACGGCGGGATGCCGTCGCTGGAGGTGCCGGACGTCGGGGTGGACGAGCAGGCCGCCGGCTACCTCGCCACCCGCCACCTGGTCGAGCTCGGGCACCGCTCGGTCGGGTTCGTGAGCGGGCCGACCCGCTCGATGCCGTCCCGGCTCAAGGCCGCGGGCTGGGCGGTGGCGCTGGAGGAGGCCGGGCTGCGGCACGACGCCGAGCTGGTCGTGCACGCGCCGTACGGGCCCGCGGGCGGGGCGGCGGCGATGGGCCGGCTGCTGGAGGGGCCGCAGCCGACCGCGGTCATCTGCTCCTCCGACCTGATGGCGCTGGGCGCGATCTCGGAAGCCCGGCACCGGGGGCTGAGCGTGCCGGGGGACCTGTCGGTGGTCGGGTTCGACGACATCCCGCACGCGGCCTACTGCACGCCCGCCCTCACCACGCTGGCGCAGCCGATCGCGGAGATCGCCAAGGCCGCGGTGGACGGCCTGCTGGCCGACATGGAGAGCGAGCCGGGCGCGGCGGCCGGGCACGGGCGGGTGTTCCGGCCGCGGCTGGTGGTGCGGGACTCGACCGCCCCGCCGACGTTCTGAGCCCGGCTACTTCGCGGTACGGCGGCGGCGGGCTACCTCGGCCAGCGTCACCGCGGCCGCGATGCCGGCGTTGAGCGACTCGGTCAGGCTCGACATCGGGATGGAGACCCGCAGGTCGCAGGTCTCGCCGACCAGGCGGGACAGCCCCCGGCCCTCCGAGCCGACGACCACCAGCAGCGGGTCGACGGCCGCGTCCAGGTCGTCCAGCGCGATGTCGCCGTCGGCGTCCAGGCCGACCACGAACAGCCCGGCCTGCTGGGCCGACTTCAGCGACCGGACCAGGTTGGTCACCCGGGCCACCGGCAGCCGAGCCGCGGCGCCGGCACTGGTCCGCCAGGCCGTCGCGGTCATCGGGGTGGCCCGCCGCTCCGGCACGATCACGCCGTGCGCGCCGAACGCCGCCGCCGACCGGACCACCGCGCCCAGGTTGCGCGGGTCGGTGACGCCGTCCAGGGCCACCAGCAGCGCGGGGTCCGGGCCCCCGGTCGCCCGGGCCAGCACGTCGTCCAGGTCCGCGTACCGGTACGGCGGGACCTGCAGGCCGATCCCCTGGTGCAGGATGCCACCGGTCATCTTGTCCAGCTCGGCCCGGCTGACCTCCAGCACCGGGATGCCCCGGTCCGCGGCCCGCTGCACCGACTCGGACACGCGCTCGTCCTGGTCCAGGCCGAGCGCGACGTACATCGCGGTGGTCGGGATCTCGGCTCGCAGCGCCTCGACCACGGGGTTGCGGCCGACCAGCAGCTCCGGGCTCTCGCCCTTGGCCCGGGGTGAGCGGCGGGCCGCGTTCTTGGCCGCGGCCGCGGCCTGGCGCGCCTTCGGGTGGCCCTTGCGGGCCTCGGCCGGCGGCGTCGGGCCGCGGCCCTCGAGCCCGCGGCGGCGCTGCCCGCCGGAGCCGACGATGGCGCCCTTCTTGCTGGCCCCGGTGCGGCGGGCGCCGCGGCGTTGCGAGTTGCCGGCCATCAGTTCGCTCCCAGGGTCCAGCGCGGTCCGGCCGGGGTGTCCTCGACCATGATGCCGGCCGCGGCCAGCCGGTCCCGGATGGCGTCGGCGGCGGCGTAGTCCTTGCGGGCGCGAGCCTCCTGCCGCTGCTCCAGCGCGACGCCGGCCAGCGCGTCGACCACGGGGGTGAGGTCGACCCGGCGCTCGTCCCGCCAGGGCGGGGACAGCGGATCGATGCCGAGCACGCCCAGCATCGCCCGCAGCTGCCCGTAGCGCTCGGCCACCACGGCCTTGTCCCCGGCGGCCAGGGCGGCGTTGCCCTCCCGGACCGCGCCGTGCACGACCGCAAGCGCCTGCGGCACCGCGAGGTCGTCGTCCATCGCGGCCGTGAACGCCGCCGGCACGGTGCCGGCCGGCCCCTCGCCGATCAGCTCGGCCGCGCGGCCGAGGAAGCCCTCGATGCGCCGATAGGCCGAGGCGGCCTCGTCCAGGGCCTCGTCGGAGTAGTCCATCGTGGACCGGTAGTGGGCCGAGGTCAGGTAGTAGCGCAGCTCCACCGGCCGCCAGCGCCGCAGCAGCTGGACCACCAGCAGCGAGTTGCCCAGCGACTTCGACATCTTCTCGCCGCCGAGCGTGAGCAGTCCATTGTGGAACCAGTACTGCGCGAAGCCGTCGCCGACCGCCGTCGACTGGGCCAGCTCGTTCTCATGGTGCGGGAAGACCAGGTCCAGGCCGCCGCCGTGCACGTCGAAGGCCGGGCCGAGGTATTTGGTGGACATGGCCGAGCACTCCAGGTGCCAGCCCGGCCGGCCCGGACCCCAGGGCGTCTCCCAGGCCGGCTCGCCCGGCTTCGCGGCCTTCCAGAGGGAGAAGTCGACCGGGTCGCGCTTGGCCCCGGTCGGCTCGCCCTGCTGCATCGCGGCCACCTGCTGCCCGGACAGCCGCCCGTACGCCGGCCAGGAGCGGACCGAGAAGTAGACGTCGCCGCCGGCCGCGTAGGCATGGCCCGACTCGACGAGCCGTCGCATGAGGACGATCATCTCCGGCACGTGGCCGGTGGCCCGCGGCTCGATCGTCGGCGGCGCCACCCCGAGCGCCTCGTACGCGGCGGTGAAGGCGCGCTCGTTGCGGTAGGACACCTGCCACCAGGGCACACCCTCGGCCGCCCCGACGGCGATGATCTTGTCGTCGATGTCGGTGACGTTGCGGGCCATGGTCACCCGCAGGCCGGAGTGCTCCAGCCAGCGGCCGAGCAGGTCGACGGCCAGGCCGGAGCGCAGGTGGCCGATGTGCGGCGGACCCTGGACGGTGGCGCCGCAGTAGTAGACGGAAGCCTCACCGGGGGTCAGCGGGACGAACTCCCGCACCGTCCGGGTGCCCGTGTCGTACAGCGCCAAGCTCACCCGTACGAGGATACGGGGAGTCGGCATCGATTTCGGACACGGAGGCGGCATGGCCGGGAAGCACGCGTACGCGGTCGAGGTGAGCTGGACCGGCAACACCGGCTCGGGGACGTCGAGCTACCGGTCGTACCGGCGGACCTGCGAGGTCCGGGCGGCCGGTCACCCGGACCTGGCCGGATCGAGCGACCCGCACTTCCGGGGCGACGCCGACCGCTGGAACCCGGAGGAGCTGCTGGTCGCGGCGCTGTCCCAGTGCCACCTGCTGGCGTTCCTGCACGCGGCCGCCGTCGCCGGGGTGGTCGTGGTGGACTACCGCGACGCGGCCACCGGGACGATGGTCACGTCCGGGACCGGCGGGCGGATGACCTCGGTCGTGCTGCACCCGGTGGTCACCGTGGCCGACGGGTCGATGGTCGAGCAGGTGCCGGCCCTGCACGAGACCGCGCACCGGGACTGCTTCATCGCCAACTCCGTCAACTTCCCGGTCACCCACGAGCCGACTACCCGAGCAGGCGGTGGACCGTTGCCAGGGTGACGATGCCGGAGGAGATGGCGAACTCGACCAGCTGCTCCTTGCGGCCACCGCGGCGGGGGGCGCCGGAGCGCTCCCGGGCCAGCGCCTGCTGCTGCTCGGCCGTGCTGGCGTTGCGGGCCCGGACCGCCGACCAGGGCCGCTCCCCCACCGGCAGCTTCGCCCGGACGTCGTCCAGCCGGCGGTCGACCCAGTCGGCGGTGCGACGCTCCGGGACCAGGCCGCGCTCGTACAGGCGGTCGGCGACCTGCTGGCTGGTCGGGATCCACGGGCTGTCCGGGTGCCGGAGGGTCGGCTCGCACAGCGCGACCAGGCAGGCGAAGTAGGCCGTGCCCTCCAGCAGGGACCAGGCCGGGCGGGTCCGCTCGGCCGTGCGCTCGTCGGCGCCGCTGACGTCGCCCGGCCGGACCGCCCCGGCCACCTCGACCTCCAGGCCGTCGTCGGTGCCGGCGAAGCCGACCCGGACCCGGCCGTCGGTGATCAGGTGGGCCTGGCCCGGCCGGACCGTGTGCCGGACCGCGGCCTCGTCCACGAACAGCGGGTTGGACCCGGTGTTGGTGAGCAGCACCCCGAACGGCGTGACGTCCAGGGTGCCGGCCTTGCGGCTGACCCGCGGGCTGTCGCTGACCGCCAGATCGGCGGCCGGGCGCGGCGCCGACCGTCCGAAGGAGACGGACTCGCCCGGGCCCAGCCGCAGCTCCGGCCGGCCCGGGCACACCACGCGGGCCCGGACCAGCCCGTCCGGCAGCACCGTCACGAGCCCACGTCGTGAACCTGGTCGAGCAGGAACACCACCCGGTTCACGACCTGGTTGGGAGTGGTGTCCATCAGCGCCGCGAGGCCGACCACGGCCACGACGGCCAGGGTGAGCAGCACGACCACCATCGCGATGAGGCGGCGGATCAGCCGGCGGGTCCGGCGGAAGAGGGGGCGTCGAGGGGCCGGCGCGGGGTCCGGTGTGGACGGTGGCGGAGTGCCGCGCCACCAGGCCTTGTCTCTGTCCGGTGTGGACGGTCGCGGGACCGGGACGGGCCCGGCCGGGGTGGTCGGCTCCCGGCGGGCCGGGGCCAGCACCAGGGTCGGCTCGCGGCGGGCCGGCGCCAGCACGGCGGTGCGCTCGCGCTCGGTCACCGGCGGGCGGCCCAGCCCGGCCTCGCGCTCCAGCCGGTCGAGCCGGCGGGCCAGCATCTCGTGGTCGCGGCGCAGCCGGTCCCGGTCGGCGATGGCGTCGTCCCGGGAGCGGGCGATCCGGTCCCGGTCGGCCGCGAGCTGGTCCCGCTGCGCCGACATGGTCGCGTTGAGCTGCCGGGTGCGCTCCAGCTCGGCCAGCGACACCACCTGCGTGGCGGCGGGATCGGCCCTGGTCATGGTCGTGCGGGCGCCGGCCCCGGAGGGCATCGGTACGGGCGCCCGTACGGCACCGGGGCCGGGGGCCGGGGGACGGGCGACCGCGGCGCGGGCGGCCAGGGTGGGGAGGACGTCGTCGGTGAGGTGGAGCAGCGCGGCCGGGAGGACGCCGCCGGCCGGGACCAGCTCGCCGGAGACGCGGCCGCCAGGGCGGTCCAGGGACAGCGCCAGCAGCGGCCCGCCGGCCGCCGGGTCCAGGTCGACCAGCGCGGCCAGCCGGGGCGAGCCGGCCGGCCAGGGCGCCCCCGCGTACGCCGGCGGGACCGCGAGCTCGGCCAGCCGCTCCCGCAGCTGCGCCGAGGTCGTCACCCGGCGCTGCCGCGGGTCCTGGACCAGGCAGTCCTCCAGCAACCGGCGCCAGCCCGGCCCGATCCGGCCGTCCACCGCATACCGCCCCAGGCAGACCAGCTCGTACTGCTGCTCGGGGGTGGTGCCGGCGGTGATGTGCCGGCCGGTGAGCATCCGGTGGGCGCTGACGGCCAGGGCCCAGACGTCGCCGGCCTGGGACGCCCGCCAGCCCTCGAGCGGCGGCCGCCGTACGCCGTCGGCCTGCAGCACGCCCTGGGTCGCCGACTCCGGCGGCCAGAACGCGATCGTGCGGGCCAGCCCGATGCCGGCCGACCGGGTCGACTCCAGCGGCGCGGACACGCCGAAGTCGGCCACCGCGAACCGGGCGTCGATCCGCAGCACGTTGGTCGGCTTGATGTCGCCGTGCACGACGCGGCGCTGGTGAATGTGGGCCAACCCGGCCGCGACCTGCTCGAACACCGCGGCCCAGGCCCGCTCGTCCGGCCGGACCCTGCCCCCGAAGGTGGGCAGGTCCTCGTCGGCCAGCTCCAGCACCAGGCCCACGTGGTGGTGCGGCGCGGAGTCCCGCTCGAACCGGAACGACGTCACCAGCTTCAGCACGTTCGGGTGCCCGTCGACGTCCTGGGTCCGGGCCGCCTCGCTGTTCATGGCGGTCAGCTCGGCCGGCGTGCCCCAGACGCACTTGAGCGCGCGGGGCGCGGCGCCGTGCCGGTCCAGGGTCTCCGGCGTGGCCGGGCGGACCTCGTACACGGAGGAGAAGCCGCCGTCGGCCACGTGCCGGACGACCCGCCAGCGGGAGTCGGGCGCGATCCCGATGATCTCGCCCGGCTCCAGTGGCACCGTCCGCGCGGGCAGGGCCGGGTCCCGGACCGTGCCGCTCATCGTGCCCCCTCTGCCACATACCGAGTATTCAGGTCAGGCCGGGTGGTGTCCATGTCGTCCGGGATGTCGGCCGGTACGGCGGCCAGCAGCGCGGTCGCGTCGTCCCGGCCGCCGGCGTCGGCCGCGGCCTGGACCAGGTCGGCGGCGACGACCCCGGGCCGGGCCAGCAGGGTCGCCAGCACCGGGACGGTCAGCGCCCGGGTCACCCCGTCGGTGGCGACCAGCAGCCGGTCGCCGGCCCGCAGCCGTACGGTCGCGAGCTGCGGGGTGGCGGTGCCGGGCATGCCGGCGAACCGGGTCAGCATGCTGTCCAGCCGCCGCTGCGCCACCGACCCGACCTCGACCGCACCGGCCCGGACGAGCTGGGCGGCGTGGGTGTGCTCCTCGGTCAGCCGGCGCAGCCGGCCCCGGCGCAGCAGCCAGCAGGACGAGTCGCCCAGGTGGGCCAGCCGCAGCCGCCGGCTGGTGACCACCGCGGCGGTCAGCGTGGTGCCGGGACGCAGCGGCACCGGCATGCCGTCGGTGGCCAGGGCCCGGACCCGGGCCTGGGCCGCGGCGACCGCGACGATGAGATCGGCGGAGTCGCGGGGGCGGCCGGCGCTGTCGAGAGGCTGAGTGGGAGCGGTGACGGGGTCCAGGCCCTCGACCAGGCCGGCCAGCGCGGCGTCGGCGGCGGCGGCGCCGTCCAGGGTGCCGCCCATCCCGTCGGCCACCGCCAGCAGCAGCCCGGACCCGCCCGTCACCGCGACCCAGCGGTCCTCGCTGGCCGGGCGGCTGCGCCCGGTCCGGCTGGCGACGGTGACGTCCACGGTGGCCACCCTGCCTCGCGTACGCGGGGGCGCGGAGGGGGGTTACCCCCCTTCTGGGGTTCTTTCCGGGGCGGGAAGGTCGTCACGTCCGATCCGCGCAACCCGGGAGACGCAATGACTGCCATGGCGCAGACCAGCTCCGACGGGTGGGCCGACGTGCTCGGCGCCCACCGCGGCGACCTGGTCCGCACGGCCCGGTCCCGGCTCGGGTCCGGCGGCGCGGACGCCGAGGACGTGGTGCACGACGTCGTCGTCCGGGTGCTGCGGGGGCGGCGGGACGCGGCGGAGATGGCGACGCCCGGGGCGTACCTGCGGCGGGCGGTCGGGAACGAGTGCGTCAGCCGCTGGCGGCGTACGTCCCGGGAGATCGTCGTGGCCGAGCTGCCCGACGTGCCCCGGGCCGCGGCCGACGACTCGGTCCTGGACAAGATGGTCCTGGGCGAGGCGGTGCTGACGCTGACCCCGCGGCAGCGGCGGGTGATCGCGCTGACCGTGCTCGACGACCGGCCCGACTCCGAGGTCGCCGAGCAGCTCGGGGTCAACGAGGTGACGGTGCGGACGACCCGGAGCCGGGCGCTGGCCCGGCTGCGGGAGAAGCTGATCGCGATGGAGCGGACCGATCAGCGGCCTCCCTCGCATGTCACCCGGATCGGGACGCGATCGGGGCCGGTCCGGTGCGACGTGCCGGCGCCGCGGATCTCGGCGTAGGGGCTCACCGGCGGCGCAGGAGGACCGCGGCGACGGTGGCGCAGGTCGCGGCGGCGATGGCGGCGACCCGGGCCACGGTGAGCGCGCCGAGCATGGCCGCCGGGACGACGACGACGGCGGCCGCGGCGGCGGCGACCGCGAGGACGGTCGCGGGGCGGTCCTCCGGGGGCGGGCGGCGTACGGGGGCGGTCTGCCAGCGGAGCCGTCCGTAGCCGCCCAGGACCACGGCCAGGCCGGCCAGCGCGCCGGCGGTGTAGGGGGCGACGCGGCTGAAGGCGAGGCCGACGTAGCAGGCGACGGCGACCAGCCACTCGATCCGGACCACCGTGATCAGGGACCGGCGCCAGCTGCCGGTGGCGGGGGCCGCCCGGGTGGCGCCGACCGGTGGGGCCTGCGGGTGGTACGGGGCCGGCGCGGGGCCGGCGGGAAGGGGCTGGTCCGGCGGCTCCGGGGCGCGGCGGCGACCGATCTGCGTCGGCGGGGCGGGTTCGGGGCTGTGTCCGGGCGGCAGGGGGTCGGGTTCGGGGGCGCGGCGGCGGCCGGTGGGGAGCGGATCCCGCAGCGGGTCGGGTTCGGGGGCGCGGCGGCGGCCGGTCGGGAGCGGATCCAGCAGCCGGTCGGGTTCCGGGGCGCGACGACGGCCGGTCGGCCGGTCCTCGACCGGTTCCGGGGCGCGGCGGCGGCCGGTCCGCCGGTCCTCGACCGGTTCCGGGGCGCGGCGGCGGCCGCCCGA